>NZ_MTBE01000046.1:0-22823 GCF_002916785.1 Diaphorobacter sp. LR2014-1
TCTTACTGTGTCATAAAAAGTAATGCATGATATGCCCACCTGTCCCTGTGAATGGGGTGCGATGGACATATCCAAAGAATTTGATCGCTACATGGTTCATCTGGCCGAAGGGCTTGGCCATGCCGACCGTCAAGCAGGGTTGGCTGGGTATTGCACCGGCCTGATGCTGCCCCTGTCGCGCAAGAGCGTCGAGCCCATGGCCGCCCGCGTCGATCCGCTGCGAGCCAGCGCCCGGCACCAAGCCCTGCATCACTTTGTTGCCAAGGCCCAATGGAGCGACCAGCAACTGCTCAATCGCGTGGCGCAGTGGGTGGTGCCGCATATGGACTTCAGTGCTGGCGGCTGGTGGATCGTCGATGACACAGGCTTTCCCAAGAAAGGAGTGCACTCGGTAGGCGTGACACGCCAATACTGCGGGGTGCTGGGCAAGCAGGACAACTGCCAAGTGGCTGTCAGCGTCTCGCTGGCCTGCGAACAAGGCAGCCTGCCGGTGGCCTGGCAGCTGTACTTGCCCCGCAACTGGGCCGAAGACACCGAGCGCAGACTCAAGGCCGGGATTCCCGAAGACATCGAGTTTGCGACCAAGCCTCACATTGCCCTGCAAAAGCTACGGGGTCTGCTCTCTGAAGGAGCACCCAGGCACTGCGTGTTGGCCGACGCCGGCTACGGGATCGACTACGCGTTTCGTCAGGGGCTGACCGATCTGGGCTTGTCCTACGTGGTCGGGATCACCTCGGCCGTGGTGGTCTGGCCACCCGGAGTGGAGCCCCTGCCGCCGAAGCCCTACAGCGGCATGGGCCGTCCACCGGTGATGCCACGGCGCACCGCTAAGAGACAGCCTGTGAGCGTCAAGGTATTGGCGCAGTCCTTGCCGGACAGCGCATTCCAGAACATCAGTTGGCGCGAAGGCACAAACGGGCGCCTGACGGGTCGCTTTGCGGCGCTGCGGGTACGCTGCGCCGGGGGCAACGTCGGCAAGGCGCGTCTTCTGCCCCAGCAGTGGCTGCTCATCGAGTGGCCCGCAGATCAGGCCGAGCCCGAGAAGTACTACCTGTCCACGCTGCCCGAAACCACGGCACTGAACGACCTGGTATGCGCCGCGCACATGCGCTGGCGCATCGAGCGCGATTACCAGGATCTCAAGCAGGACCTGGGGCTGGGCCACTATGAGGGACGGGGTTGGCGGGGCTTTCACCATCACGCCAGCCTGAGCATCGCCGCTTACGGTTTCCTGATGGAGCAGCGGCTGAAAGCCGGCAGCGATGCAGGAGGTAAAAAAAACTTCGTCAAACGCCAAGTGCCTGCCGTTTCCCCGGATTACATCCCTCGGGCAAGCCCAGCGCGCGCAGCGTCACGTGCCGGACTCGATCAGGACGCTGCGCCTTCAGTTGAGCGTCGCACTCGCAGGCGCCCTGGGACATTGCCCGCATTGCGCCGCCATTAGCGCTCGACTACGTTTGTGACACAGTAAGATTAAAGGCACGTCCGAGCGCCCCAAGGCGCTCGGCTCCCCCGGCCTCCGCTTGCCTTGGCGTGGACAGGATCACCCGCCCAGTCGTCAATCGTCAGTACCGCTCGGGCACGATCATGCTGCCGGGTGTGGGCTGGCGCAGGTAATCCGGGTGGCGCACGCGGTCGGGCAGCACCACCTCGGTATGCGGCACATCGGCATACGGCAGCTGCTCCAGCAAGTGGGCGATGCAGTTGAGGCGCGCTTTCTTCTTGTCCACGGCCTGCACCACCCACCAGGGGGCCTCGGGGATGTGGGTGCGCTCCAGCATCGCCTCCTTGGCCTTGGTGTATTCCTCCCAGCGCACGCGGCTCTCCAGGTCCATGGGGCTCAGTTTCCACTGCTTGAGCGGGTCGTGGATGCGCCCCAGGAAGCGCAGGTGCTGCTCCTCGTCGGAGATCGAGAACCAGTACTTGATGAGCCGGATGCCTGAGCGCACGAGCATCTTCTCGAACTCCGGCACGCTGCGGAAGAACTCCTCGTACTCGTCCTCCGTGCAAAAGCCCATCACTTTCTCGACGCCCGCGCGGTTGTACCAGCTGCGGTCAAAGAGCACGATCTCGCCTGCCGCCGGCAGGTGCGCCACATAGCGCTGGAAGTACCACTGCGTGCGCTCGCGGTCATTGGGCGCAGGTAGCGCCGCTACGCGCACCACGCGCGGGTTCAACCGTTGGGTAATGCGCTTGATCACCCCGCCCTTGCCGGCGGCGTCGCGCCCCTCGAAGATCACCACCACCTTCTGCCTTGAGTGCTGCACCCAGCCTTGCAGCTTGACCAGCTCGCCCTGCAGGCGGAACAGCTCCCGGAAATATTGCTGGCGTGCCAGCCGGTCCACGGGCGCCTGCAGGCCGTGCTCATCGAAGGCGCGGTCCTCGATCTCCAGCTCCAACTCCTCGTCATAGCCGTCGGCCAGATCGTCGGCGATGCGTTCCATGAGTTCGTGGGAATTGATCTCGGATATATGCGGCATGACTGGTACCTTCTCAGCAGGCAGAAGATGGTGACAACTCTTCGTGTCCAGCACATGACATGGTGCGCTTTTGCCATGTTTTTGTCACATGGCACGCTTGGCCTGGATCAGAAACGGCGCAATTCTTTCACGCGCTGTGCGATCGCAGGGGCATCTTCGGCACCCTCAGCATGGGCCAGATAGGTCTCCAGGTTCTCCAGCGCTTGCAGGGATGCGCCGCTCTCCGCATACGCCAGGCCGCGGTCGCGCCACTCGCTCCAGGCATCGGGCAGCAACACGATGAGCCGGTCCTGCACCGCCACCAGGCGACTCCAGTCCTGGCGCGCGCGGTGGATTTCCTTCAGATTGCGCAGCATGCGCGCAAGAATGTCCCGCTCCGTGGCGGCCTGCAGATACAGGCCCAGCGGAGCTTCGTCCTCCAGCGGTCCGTGTCCGCGGCGAAAAGGCTCCAGCCGCTCGCCCAGCGCTTCGCGCGAGAGGGAAAGCCCCGTCATCGGGTCCATCACGACCTGGCCCGTGGGCATGAGCACCTTGACCAGGAAATGCCCGGGAAAGGCCACCCCGTGCGCACGCAGGCCCACGCCCTGCGCCAGCTCCAGCCACAGCACCGCCAGCGAGATGGGAATGCCGCGCCGTGTCTCCAGCACGACGTGCAAATAGCTGTTGCCCGGCGCGTAGTAGTCGTTGAGATTGCCCGCAAAGCCCAGTTCGCCAAAGAAAAACTGGTTGAGCAGATTGAGCCGCAGCAGCGGTTCGGCATCCTGCGCAATGCGCCTCTGCAGCCGCGCCTGCAGGCGGTCCATCTCGTCCAGGAACTGCTGCACATCCAGGCGCGGATATTCGTCCTGCGCGATGCAGGCCGCCGACTCCAGCAACGCGATGGCGCCGCCCTGCGGCACCTGGACCAGCGACGCGAAATACTCCAACGGCGTGGGAACGGAATAGCTCAACGCCATGCGCCCTCTCCCTTCAGCGGCGCAACAGCTGGCGCAGCTTGAGCCCGCAGGCCCACAGCGCGCCAAAGTACAGCGCGGCCGATACGGCGAGCAGCAGCGCCAGCAGTCCCGCACGCTGCAGGCTGTGCGCCCGCAGCGCCAGCCAGTCGAAGTGGTGGGAGGCCCAGAGCAGGAACACGGCCAGCAGCGCACTGGCGGCAATCACCTGCAGCGCAAACCGGCCCCAGCCTTCGCGGGGGCGAAAGCTTCCCCGCCGCAGCAGCCCCGTGAGCAGCCACAGGGCGTTGATGAGCGCACCCAGGCCAATCGACAGCGCCAGCCCCGCGTGCGCCAGCAGGGGCACTAGCGCGGCATTCATGATCTGCGTGGCCACCAGCACCACGATGGCGATGCGCACGGGCGTGCGGATATCCTGGCTGGCGTAGTAACCCGGCGCCAGCACCTTGATGGCCACCAGGCCCAGCAACCCCGCTCCATAGCCTGCCAGCGCCACGGAGATCTGCCGTACGTCGCCGTCGTTCAGCGCACCATGGTGGAACAGCGTGGCCACCAGCGGCGTTGCGAAGGTCAGCAGTCCCACGGCGCAGGGTACGGCCAGCAGCACCACGATGCGCAGCCCCCAGTCCAACATGGCCGAGTAGCGTTCACCATCCCCCGCAGCCTTGGCGGCCGACAACTGCGGCGTGAGCACCACGCCCAGCGCCACACCCAGCAGGGCCGTGGGAAATTCCATGAGGCGGTCGGCATAAAACAGCCATGTCACGCTGCCCGGTGTGAGATAGGACGCGATCTGCGTGTTGATCATCAGCGAGATCTGTGCCACCCCCACGCCCAGCAACGCCGGCGCCATCAGGGTAAGAATGCGGCGCACGCCTGGGTCCTGCCAGGCACTGCGTACCCTGCCCCAGGTCATGCCGATGCGGGGCAGCAGCCCCAGGCGGCGCAATGCGGGCAGTTGCACCGCCAGTTGCAGCACCCCGCCGCCCATCACCCCGCCCACCATGGCGTAGATGGGCTCTATGCCCCGCGCCGCCAGTTGTGGCGCGCCCAGCCAAGCGGCCGCGATCATGCACAGGTTCAGCAGCACGGGTGTGGCGGCCGGCACGCCAAAGCGCTTCCAGGTGTTGAGCACGCCCGCCGAAAGGGCCACCAGCGACATGAATCCAATGTAGGGGAACATCCAGCGCGTCATGAACACGGCGGCGTCGAACCCCTCCGGACTCTGGCGCAACCCGCTGGCCAGCGCCCACACGAGCAGCGGCGCTCCTACCACCCCCAGCACGCAGGTCAGTAGCAGCGCCCAGAACAGCGCCGTGGCCACGGCGTTCACAAGTGCATGGGTGTCCTCATCGCCATGCTGCGCCTTGTGCGCGGCCAGGACGGGCACGAAGGCCTGGCTGAACGCCCCTTCGGCGAACAAGCGGCGAAACAGGTTGGGAATGCGAAAAGCGACGTTGAAAGCGTCTGTCAGAACGTTGGCGCCGAACATCGAGGCCATGAGCAGATCACGCACCAGGCCCGTCACGCGGGAGGCCAGGGTCAACAGCGATACGGTGGAAGCGGCTTTGAACAGGGACACCGGCGCAAGTGTATGCGTTTGGCGTCGCGCCACGCCCGAAATGGCGGCTGCGCTATAATGGCCGGCTTTGCTGACAACATCCTCAGACACAAGGAACACATACCATGGCATCTGGAAAGCCAAAGAAAAAGAACCCCCGCCTGGCATCGGGCCGCAAGCGCGCCCGCCAAGGCCTCAAGCTGAACGCAGCCAACACCTCGCTGCGCTCCAAGTACCGCACCGCCGTCAAGAACGTCGAGAAGGCTGTTCTGGCCGGTGACAAGACCAAGGCAACCGAGTTGTTCGCCAAGGCCCAGTCCGTGCTGGACACCATCGCCGACAAGGGCATCTTCCACAAGAACAAGGCAGCTCGCGACAAGAGCCGCCTGTCCGCCAAGGTGAAAGCCTTGGCTCTGGCAGCCGCCTAAATTCACCGCCTGCCCCGCGCAGGCCAACAGCCCGGGTGGCTCGCCACCCGCCGTTTGTAACGGGTGCGCTGTCAGCAAAGCAGAGAAACCGCCTCCGGGCGGTTTTTTTGTGCCCGGCGCTGCTCGGCACAGCACCCCGGGGGCACACACGCCCACCCAAAAGAAAAGGCCTGTGTTGTCAGGCCTTGGGATCGGGGAGCAGGCAGGCTTCGACGACCTGCAAGTTGTTGTCTCTGGCAAAGTTGAGCACGAAGTCCCACGCCATGGGCTCGTGCGCCTGCAGGTCGCGGTGGACCACCACGCACTTCACTCCGTTCATGCTGGTAGGAATGCACCAGGGGGAGTAGTTCAGGTGGCTGCCAGGCACGGCACCGCCGGGGCGGAACTGGCTCATGACCCCCGCCAGGCGCTCGGCCCAGTCGCTGGGCCGAAAGGTCCTCCCTTCGAGGGTAATGCCTTGGATGAAGACTTCTTTGGAGGAGGGAGCAACCATCGGGTTCGGGTCGTGTAAGGGGCGCCGACCTTGTGCGTCGGCGTGGCACGGATTCTAACTCTTATATAAGAGCTACCCTCCAATGCCCCAGCACCGCCTGCCAGCATTGAACGCAAGCGCAGCGCATGAATGTGATGCGCAATCTTCAATGGTGCGCGCGAGGGCAGCCCCTAGAATCGCATTTCCCTTTTTGGGGCTGTTCCCCGTTTCCCTCTCTTGTCAGGAGATGTCCGCATGACCGCATTTGTCGAGGCTGCCTCGCCCCACGTGATGAACACCTATGGCCGCGTACCCATCGCGCTGGAGCGAGGCCAGGGCGTGCGTGTGTGGGACGTGAACGGCAAGCAGTACCTCGACGGACTGGGCGGCATCGCCGTGAATACGCTGGGCCACAACCATCCCAAGCTGGTGCCGGCGCTGCAGGACCAGATCGCCAAGCTGATCCACACCTCCAACTACTACCATGTGCCGGGACAGGAAAAGCTGGCCCAGCTGCTGACCGAGCGCGCGCACATGACCAACGTGTTCTTCTGCAGCACCGGCCTGGAGGCCAACGAGGCTGCCATCAAGATCGCGCGCAAGTACGGCGTGGACAAGGGCATCGAAAAACCCGTGATCGTGGTCTACGACCATGCCTTCCACGGCCGCTCCATCGCCACCATGACCGCCACTGGCAACCCCAAGGTGCGCAACGGCTTCGGCCCGCTGCTGGAGGGCTTCCTGCGCGTGGCGCCCAATGACATCGAGGCGCTGCAGGAGGCCACCGAAGGCAACCCCAACATCGTCGCCGTGATGATGGAGCCCATCCAGGGCGAAGGTGGCCTGCATCCCATGCGCGCGGACTACCTGCAGCAGGTGCGCGCGCTGTGCGACGCCAACGGCTGGCTGCTGATGCTTGACGAGGTGCAGGCCGGCATGGGCCGCACCGGCAAGTGGTTTGCCCACCAGTGGGCCGGCATCGTCCCGGACGTGATGACCCTGGCCAAGGGCCTGGGCTCGGGCGTGCCCGTGGGTGCGGTGCTGGCGCACGGCGCCGCCGCACAGGTGCTCAAGCCGGGCAACCACGGCTCCACCTTCGGCGGCAACCCGCTCGCTATGCGCGCGGGTGTGGAAACCATCCGCATCATGGAAGAAGACGGCCTGCTGCAGAACGCCGCGGACGTGGGTGCCCACCTGAAGGCCGAGTTGCAACGCGCGCTGGGTAAGACCGCTGGCGTGAACGAAGTGCGCGGCCAGGGCCTGATCATCGGCATGGAGCTGGACCGCCCCTGCGGCGTGCTGATCGATCGCGCAGCCGAGGCCGGCCTGCTGCTGTCGGTGACCGCCGAGCGCGTGATCCGCCTGGTGCCCGCGCTCATCCTCACGCGCGCAGAGGCCGACGAGATCGTCGCCCTGCTCACACCCCTCGTGCAGACCTTCCTGTCTGAATGAAGAAGATCGACCGCGTATGAAGCACTACCTGCAATTCACCGACTTCACCGCCGACGAATACAACTACCTGTTCTCGCGCGCCGCCATCATCAAGGGCAAGTTCAAGAGCTACGAGAAGTACCACCCGCTAGCCGACCGCACCCTGGCCATGATCTTCGAGAAGGCCAGCACCCGCACGCGTGTGAGCTTCGAGGCCGGCATGTACCAGCTGGGCGGCAGCGTGGTGCACCTGACCACGGGCGACAGTCAGTTGGGTCGCGCCGAGCCCATCGAGGACAGCGCGCGCGTGATCAGCCGCATGACCGACCTGGTGATGATCCGCACCTTCGGCCACGACAAGATCGAGCGCTTCGCCGAATACTCGCGCGTGCCCGTCATCAACGGCCTGACCAACGAGTTCCATCCTTGCCAGATCATGGCGGACCTGTTCACCTACATCGAGCACCGCGGCTCGATCGCGGGCAAGGTCGTCGCCTGGGTGGGCGACGGCAACAACATGGCCAACACCTGGCTGCAGGCGGCCGATCTGCTGGGCTTCACCGTGCACGTGAGCACCCCCGGCGGCTACGAGGTGGACGAGAAGCTCGCCTTCGGCGGCAAGCCCCACCGCGCGGGCTGCTACAAGGTCTTTGCCGATCCCATGGATGCCTGCCGCGGCGCCGACCTGGTGACCACCGACGTGTGGACCAGCATGGGCTACGAGGCCGAGAACGAAGCGCGCCGCAAGGCCTTTGCCGACTGGTGCGTGGACGCCGAGATGATGGCCGTGGCCAAGCCCGACGCGCTGTTCATGCACTGCCTGCCCGCGCACCGCGGCGAGGAGGTCATGGCCGACGTGATCGACGGCCCCCAGTCCGTCGTCTGGGACGAGGCGGAAAACAGGATGCACGTGCAGAAGGCACTCATGGAGTACCTGCTGCTCGGCCGCGTCTAAACCCATCCCGCATCCCACCCATGGCCCTGGCGCAACTCCACCCCACGCGCCCGGGCCATCCACCCTGCCCCGCCCGCCAGCGCCCGCTGGCGCCTGAACTGCACGCGGCCGCCCGGCGCATGGCGGCACGCGTGCATGCGCTGCAGGTGCGCATTCATACCTTCTACCTGAAGTTCCTCCAGGGCCACACCTAGCGGCCCGGTTCTGCGCGGCAGGCGCCCCAGCGCATGCCCGCCCTCCCATCGCTCCCCCTGATCGCCCGCGATCCCCGGTGCCGACTGCGCGTCGCACCTGGGATGGGGCCCCTTGCCGATGCACCAGAACCCGAGGAACCTGCATGTCCGTCCCCGTCCACCCCTGCCTGCACTGCGGTGCATGCTGCCAGAACTACCGCGTGGAGTTCTCCGTCTATGAACTGCAGTCCATGGGCGGGCGCGTGCCCGACGCCCTGGCCCATGAGGCCGGAGGCAACCGCTACCGCATGAACGGCACCGAGCGCCACCCCGTGCGCTGCGTGGCACTGGCCGACCTGGGCAACGGCTGCATCGGCTGCGGCATCTACGACCAACGTCCCCAGCCGTGCCGCGACTTTCCGTTCGCCTCCTACGGTTGCCACGACACGCGCGCCAAGCTGGGCCTGCCGCCGTTGGGCGACACGCAGGAGTGGCCGCAGGCCGCTTGAATTGGTTCTTCAAAAAGAAGAGCTGCCGGCGCTTGCCAGGCAATGATTTCAGATAGTTTCGATACTGAAACCTTTGCCTGGAAAGCGCCGGCAGCTATGCTTTTAGGCCCGCGGCGGGGCTATCCCGGCTTCAGGGCTTGCGTGCCGGCGCGCAGCGGTCTCCGGCGCAGGCATTGCAGCCCCCGCAACTGCTGCCGGTCTTGGCCATGGGCGCCAGTGCCGGGTGCACGCGCGCGGCGCGGGCGCGCCAGCGCTGCGGCAGCCAGCGCCACAGCAGCGCCAGGGCGGCCACGGCCACGATCACGGCGGTGAGAATGTCTTGCCACATGGTTCTGCTCCTTGGTGACGGTTTCAACCACCGCCCAGCGCCAGGGCCACGCGGTAGGTGATGAAGCTGGCCGCATAGGCCAGTGCGAAGAGATAGCCCGTCATGACGAGCGGCCAGCGCCAGCCGTTGGTCTCGCGGCGCACGGCGGCGATGGTGGAGACGCACTGCGGCGCGAAGATGAACCACACCAGCAGCGACAGCGCCGTGGCCAGCGACCATTGCGCCGCCAGCATGGGTGCGAGCTGCGCGGCCGTGTCGTCGGCCGAAGCGGCAATCGCGTACACCGTGCCCAGAGCACTCACCGCCACCTCGCGCGCGGCCATGCCGGGCACCAGGGCGATGCTGATCTGCCAGTTGAAGCCGATGGGCGCAAAGATCACCTCCAGCGCGGCGCCGATGCGCCCGGCGAAGCTGTATTCGATGGCCGGCCCCGTGGCGTCGGCCGGCGGCGCGGGGTACGACGACAGGAACCACAGCAGGATGGTGACCAGCAGGATGATGCCGCCCACGCGGCGCAGGAAGATGCCCGCGCGCTCCCACAGCCCCAGCGCCAGGTTGCGCACGCTGGGCCAGCGATAGGCGGGCAGCTCCATCAGCAGCGGCGTGGCGCCGTCGCCGCGCCGCGCCAGCCGCGCAACGGCCGCCACGGCCATGGCGCTCACGATGCCGCCCAGGTACAGCGCGAACAACACCAGCCCCTGCAGGTTGAACAGCCCCGCCACCGTGCGATCGGGGATGAAGGCCGCGATCAGCAGCGCGTACACCGGCAGGCGGGCCGAACAGGTCATCAGCGGCGCGATGAGGATGGTGACGAGCCGGTCGCGCCAGTCCGGAATGGAGCGCGTGGCCATGATGCCCGGCACCGCGCAGGCGAAGCTGGACAGCAGCGGAATGAACGAGCGTCCCGACAAGCCGACGGTGCCCATCACGCGGTCCAGCAGGAAGGCCGCGCGCGGCAGGTAGCCGGATTCCTCTAGCGCCAGGATGAAGAAGAACAGGATCAGGATCTGCGGCAGGAACACCAGCACCCCGCCTGCGCCGGCGATCACGCCGTCGGCCAGCAGGCTGCGCAGCGGCCCCTCGGCCATGTGGGCGTTCAGCCATTCGGCCACGGCGGCCGTGGCGCCTTCGATCCAGCCCATGGGCACCTCTGCCCAACTGAACACGGCCTGGAACATCAGGAACAGCGTCACTGCCAGCAGCAGCATGCCCCACAGCGGGTGCAGCACCACGGCGTCGATGCGGTCGTCGCGCTGCAGGCGCAGCGCGGGCTCGCGCACGGCCAGCCCCATGATGCGGCGCACTTCCTGGTGCAATTGCTGCACGCGCTGCGGGCGGTCTTCCTCCAGCGCATTGACGGGCGGTGGCGCCTGCGTGCCCACGGCGGCGCCGCGGGCGGCCTGCGGGGTGGCCGTGTCCAGCCACTGCAGCAGCTCGCGCGCCCCGTCGGCGCGCACGCCCACGGTGGTCACCACGGGCAGGCCCAGTTCGCGCGCCAGGACTTCGCGGTCGATCTGGATGCCCTGCTGCTGCGCCATATCACTCATGTTCAGCACCAGCACCATGGGCAGGCCCAGGTCGCGCGCCTCCAGCACCAGGCGCAGGTTCAGGCGCAGGTGCGTGGCATCGGTCACGCAGACCAGCAGCTCGGGCATGGCCTCTCCTGGGCGGCGGCCGGTGACCACATCGCGGGTGACGGCCTCGTCCAGGCTCTGCGCGTGCAGGCTATAGGCGCCGGGCAGGTCCAGCACGCGCACGCGCCGGCCGCCGGCGGTGGTGAACAGGCCTTCCTTGCGCTCCACGGTGACGCCCGCGTAGTTGGCCACCTTCTGGCGTGCGCCGGTCAGCACGTTGAACAGCGCCGTCTTGCCGCAGTTGGGGTTGCCCAGCAGCGCGATGTGCAGGGGAGATGCCGCCGTGCTCATGCCGCGGCCTCCAGCGCATCCACGCGCACCTGCACCAGGGCCGCCTCATGGCGGCGCAGGGCAAAAGTGGCCTGGCCCACGCGAACGGCCAGGGGGTCGGCCGCGGGAAAGCCCCGGGCAATCACGCGCACCGGCTCGCCCGGCAGGAAACCAATCTCCATCAGGCGCAGCACCATGGCCTGCGACCGGCCATCCTGCGCCGGCAGCAGCCCGGCAACCGTGGCCGGCACGCCATGCGGCAAGGTGTCCAGCCCCCGCGGCTGCGCGGCGTCATTCCCCGTGTGAAGCATGTTGTATTGCAGTCAATGAATAAAAGTAATTCTCATTCTAATGGAACTGCACGCTGCTGGATTGATGCACATCAGGACCTGTGGCGCGTCACAATGACAACCCCTGCGACGCACGCCATGACCACTCTTCACCCCTGCCTGACCTGTGGCGCCTGCTGCGCCAGCTTTCGCGTGGACTTCTCGGTGCACGAGACGGAGGAGCTGGGCGGCTGCGTTCCCGATGGGCTGGTGGTGCCGGTCACGGACCACACCGCGCGCATGCGCGGCACGGACCATGCGCAGCCGCGCTGCGCGGCCCTCACGGGCCAGGTGGGCGAGCGCGCGGCCTGCGGCATCTACGAGTGGCGCCCTTCCCCCTGCCGCGAATTCGAAGCCGGCAGCGCTGCCTGCAACCGCGCGCGCCAGCGCCACCATCTGCCGGCACTGGACGGGCTGGTGCTCTGAACGCCGCAGGACCCGCTTTCACACGGGCAATCCGCCGATGCGCCCCTTGAACTCCTGCAGCGAAAAATAAGTCTGTACCTGGCGCACGCCCGGCAGGCGGTGCAGGCGCCGCTGCAGCAGTTCGGAATACGCGTCCAGGTCGGTCGTCACGACCACCAGCAGGAAGTCCGCGGGGCCCGAGATGCCGTGGAACAGCACCACTTCGGGAATGGCGCACACCGCCTCCTCGAACGCCACGGACAGCGCCTCCGTCTGGTGGTCGATGCCCACCATCACGAAAGCCATCACACCCAGCCCCACCGCACGCCGGTCCAGCTGCGCGTGGTAGCCGCGCACTACCCCGGCGTCCTCCAGCCGCTTCACGCGCCGCCAGCAGGGCGACTGCGACAGGTGCGCCATTTCGGCCAGTTCGCCGGAGGTCAGGCGGGCGTTGTCCTGCAGCGCGCGCAGCAGCTGGCGGTCGGTACGATCGATCTCGGCTTGCATGATTTAACCCAAAAATGTCTCTGTGAGAATGGATTATCCAAATGAGTCACCCATCAGGGATAAACCATTTACCCACCCCTCCGGCGCGCATAGCATGCGCGGCATGACCGCCACCTCCACGCCATCGCCCGCGCTGTGGGACATCTCTGCCCCCGTGCATGCGGGTAGCCCGGTGTTCCCGGGCGATACACCCTACCAGCAGCAGTGGAGCGCCACACTGGGCCCCGGCTGCCCGGTGAACGTGAGCGCACTCACGCTCTCGCCCCACGTGGGCACGCACGCTGACGCGCCCCTGCACTACGCAGCGGACGGCGCAGCCATCGGCGCCGTGCCGCTGGAAGCCTTCATCGGCCCCTGCCGCGTGGTGCATGCGCTGGACTGCGGGCCGCTCATCGAATGGACCCACATTGCCCATGCAATGACGGGCACTTTGCCGCCGCGGGTGCTGGTGCGCACCTACGCCCGCATGCCCGTGGACCGCTGGGACGCGGGCCTCACGGCCTACGCGCCCGACACCATCGAGCGCCTGGCCGACGCCGGCGTAGTGCTCGTGGGCATCGACACCGCCAGCATCGACCCCGCCGACAGCAAGCCGCTGCCCAGCCACCAGGTGATCCGCCGGCGTGGCCTGCGCGTGCTGGAGAACCTGGTGCTGGACGATGTGCCCGAGGGCGACTACGAACTCATCGCGCTGCCGCTCAAGCTCACCACGGCCGACGCATCGCCCGTGCGCGCCGTGCTGCGTGCGCTGCCGCCGCGCGCATAACCATCAAGCCGTTTTGGCCTCTAACGCTCGTGCAGCAAGCGCTAACAGCTACTTTATTAATAGCAAAAACCACATGACTACCTTGCAAGAGTGCCGCACACGCGATGCGCAGGACCCGCTGCGCAGCCTGCGCGACCATTTCAGCCTGCCCGAGGGCGTGATCTACCTGGACGGCAATTCCCTGGGCGCCCTGCCCCGCGCCACGCCGGCGCGCGTGGCCCAAGTAGTGCAGCAGGAATGGGGACAGGACCTCATCACCTCGTGGAACAAGGCTGGCTGGGTCAGCCTGCCGCAGCGCCTGGGCAACCAGTTCGCCCCCTGGATCGGTGCAGGGCCGGACCAGGTGGTGTTCACCGACACCACCTCGGTCAACCTGTACAAGGTGCTGTCGGCTGCCGCGCGCGTGGCCCGCGCGGACCATCCCGGTCGCACCCAGCTCGTCAGCGAGCGCAGCAACTTCCCCACCGACCTGTACATCGCCCAGTCCGTGTGCCAGGAGTACGGACTGGAGTTGGTGCTGGTGGAGCCCGAGGAAATCGCCACGCGGCTGACGCCCCAGGTCGCCGTCCTGCTGCTCACCCACGTGAACTACCGCACCGGCGCCATGCACGACATGGCCGCCGTGACCGCGCAGGCGCACGCCCACGGCATTCTGTGCGTCTGGGACCTGTGCCACAGCGCGGGCGCCGTGCCCGTGCACCTGCTGGACGCCAATGCCGACTATGCGGTGGGCTGCAGCTACAAGTACCTCAACGGCGGCCCTGGCGCGCCCGCCTTCGTGTGGGTGCACCCGCGCCTGGCGGACCGCCCGGATGCGACATTTGCGCAGCCGCTGTCGGGCTGGTTCGGCCATGCCGCACCCTTCGCCTTCACGCCCGACTATCAGCCCGCACCGGGTATCGCACGCTACCTCTGCGGCACGCAGCCCATCGTGAGCCTGTCGGCCCTGCAGTGCGGGCTGGACATCTTTACCGCCGCCGAGCCTCTGGGCGGCATGGCGGCGCTGCGCGCCAAGTCGCTCGCACTGACCGATCTATTCATCGCGCTGGTCGAGGAGCACTGCGCCGACCACGGCCTGGGACTGGCGACGCCGCGCGATCATGCGGCGCGCGGCTCGCAGGTGTGCCTGACACGTGGCGAGGGCCTGGGCGTTCAGGGCGTCGGCAGCGGGGCCTACGCCATCGTGCAGGCCCTGATCGCGCGCGGCGTGGTCGGCGACTTCCGCAAGGGCGACGGCGGCAAGCACCTGGACATCCTGCGCTTTGGCTTCACGCCGCTGCATGTCGGATTTGAAGACGTGTGGAATGCCGTGCAGCACCTGCGCCAGGTGCTGGAATCCGGCGAATGGCGCAAGCCCGAGTTCAACCACCTCAACGCCGTGACCTGACCATGACCTGCCCCCACCACCCCAGCGCATCCTCCGGCGCCACCGAAGCCATCGTGCGCCAGGAGGGCGCACAGCTCGACTTCAGCCACAACATGAGCTATGGCGACTACCTGCAGCTGGACAGCGTGCTGGGCGCGCAAAAGCCCCTCTCGCCCGCGCACGACGAGATGCTGTTCATCGTGCAGCACCAGACCAGCGAGCTGTGGATGAAGCTCATGCTGCATGAGCTGCACGCGGCCATCGCCCATATCGCGCGTGACGAGTTGCCGCCCGCTTTCAAGATGCTGGCGCGCGTGTCCAAGATCCTCGAGCAGCTGGTGCACGCCTGGGACGTGCTGGCCACCATGACGCCGCCCGAGTACACCGCCATGCGCCCGTACCTGGGCCAGTCCAGCGGTTTCCAGAGCTACCAGTATCGGTGCATCGAGTTCGCCATGGGCAACAAGAACCGCGCCATGCTGCAGCCCCATGCCCACCACCCCGATCGCCTGGCCCAGGTACAGACGGCCTACGAGGCGCCCTCGCTCTACGACGAAGCACTGCGCCTGCTGGCGCGCCGCGGCCTGCCCGTGCCGGCCAGCCATACCGAGCGCGACTGGCGCCAGCCCTACGAGGCCAGCGAAGCCGTGGAACAGGCCTGGCTGACCGTGTACCGCGATCCACAAAGGTATTGGGACCTGTACCAGCTGGGCGAGGAGCTCACCGACCTGGAAGATGCCTTCCGCCTCTGGCGCTTTCGCCACGTGACCACGGTGGAACGCGTGATCGGGTTCAAGCGCGGCACCGGCGGCACCGGCGGCGTGAGCTACCTGCGCAAGATGCTGGACGTGGTGCTGTTCCCCGAGATCTGGCGGCTGCGCACCGCGCTGTGAACTGCCGCCTCCCCGGCGCTCCATGAACAAAGGCCCCGCATGGCGGGGCCTTTGCACGGAGGGTCGTCCCGGCCGGTGCGCATGGCACCGGCGCGCCGTTGCGCGCCGTTACTTGGCGCTGGCGGAGACGGTGGTCGTCCGGTAGTCCGGGTGGCCCGTGATCTCGGACTCCGAGAACGGCATGCGCACCCACTGCTTGGCGCTGTAGGCCTTGGTGTAGTCGCCAAAATGCGGCGACGCCGGGTCGTCGGACAGCGAGAACGTCAGGAAGGTATGGGCCTGCACGCCGCTGGAGGGGAAGCTCACCACCTGCACGTATGAGTTGCCATGCGGCTGCCCGTCCATGCTGTAGCCGCCCGCCGTGATGTCGTTCTCGGAACAGGTGATGGTGAAGTAGCCCACGCCGCCACAGCCGCCGTACAGCGGCAATTTGGCACCGCCCTTGGTGGCAAACAGCACTTCGCCGCGCGGTGCATCCAGCGCGAACCCGCTCTGCCCCACGCGGCTGATGGCCGTGGCCATGGCCTGGCGCAGCGCGGTCACGGCCGCCACGTTGATACCGCGCGGGGTATTCAGCGGGTCGGCCGCGTCAAAGGGCACCGAGTACAGCCCGGTGGTGGGCACGCGGGTCCAGAACTCGTCCCACAGATGGGAGCCCCGGGACTCCTTGTTCCCGCGGTTGTCCCACGCACGCAGCGTGGCGCAGGCCTGCGTGGCGTCCACCGTGGCACCGTTCACCATCCATTGCGAGGGCGTGCAGATCAGCGTCAGGATCTCGTCCTTGAACCGCTCGGCCGAGAACACGCGGCTGTTCAGCACCATGTCGCGCACGATGGCGGCGCTGGCCTTGTTGCCGGTGTAGCCGTCGGTGCCGGCCAGCCGCTCCAGGGCCATGGTGTGGCCCAGGCGCGTGCGCAACGTCAACGCCGCCGTGCCCGCGGGACCGAAGATGGCCGGGTATCCCGTGAGCGGCGCATTCGCGTTGGACAGCCAGTAGCTGTCGTTCATGTTGCCCACATAGTCCTCGCGCAACAGGCTGGGCATGCGCGACGGGCCGATGGCGCCCTTTTGCTTGGAGTCCGCATCGGTCTGCCAGTCGCAGGCGCTGCGCGAGCCGTCGAAGAACGGCACGTTGGGCAGCGCCGCGCCCACGGCCGCGCCGAACGGCGTGGTGCACGCGGCCACCTGCTCGGGCGACACGTTGGGCACCGCGCCGATGTCCGCGTACCAAACCCGCGCGCTGCCACGCCCCACGGCCACCGTGTTGACCCATGGAATCGCGGACTCTTCCTTCTGGATGGCTATGAACTCTTCCAGCGAACGCGCCTGGTTCCAGCGCATCCAGTTGCGGAAGGTGCGGAAGTTCTCGCCGTTGATGTCACGGATGGCGAAGGCCGTGCTCTGGCTCCACGCCAGAGCGGGGTTGAGCCCCGCCAGGTTGACCAACGGCCCGTACTCGGAGGTGTACAGCGTGCGCGTCACATCGCTCAGCGTGCCGTCGGCATTGCGGCTGGCCACGGTGATGCTGCGCGGCGCCATCTTGACCGGCTGGCCGTCACGCAGGTAGGTGGTGGGGTCGCCCGACTGCAACTGCAGCTGGAAGAAGCCGAAGCGCCGCGCCGTGGAGACCGTGTGGCTCCAGGCGACGTTGTCGTTGAAGCCGATCAGCACCAGCGGCACGCCCAGGAATCCGACGCCGCTGACGTTCACCTGATTGGCGATCGTGACCTGGGCCTGGTAGAACCGGTCCGGCCCCTTCCAGTACCAGTGGGGGTTGCCGAACATCACGCCGCTGGACTCGCCCGTGGCCGCCGGCGCAAAGCCATACATGTTGCTGCCGATGCCCGCGTCACCGCCCACCTGCAGGGCGGGAGGTGTGGTCAGGCGCTGGTCCAGGGACGGGGCGGTCTGCGCGTCTTGCGCCGCGCCGGCCTTGGCTGCGGCAGGGGCGACGGCATTGGCGATGGCCTCCACGAAATTGCTGTACCCCCCCGCCAGGTTGGCCGCGTACATGCGGCGCCAGACGTCCTCCTGCGTGATGGGCTGCACCCATGCCTCGCTGCGGCAGGCGGCGTGGGCCGTCCCTTTCTTGGCAACGTCCACGTACTGGTTGTAGCCGGCCACGAAGCCCTCGACCATCTGCCGCAGATTCTCGGGCTGCGCCGCGGCCATCTTCTGCACCACGTCGGCGGAGATCACATGGCGGTGGAAGAAGTCCGAGTCGATGTTGCGCGGGCGTCCGATGGTGCTGTTGTAGACCAGCTGTGCGCTGCCGCCAAAGTAGCGCGAGCGCTCGCCCCGGTAGGTCAGGAAGGCATCCGCCAGCGTGCACAGGTTGTCCTGCGCCTGGACATACCCCATACCGAAGCCACCGCCGGCCCAGTTGGAGGCCTTGATGTGCGGCACGCCCATCGCGGTGCGGCGGATCTCCGCCTGGTACGCCAGCGGCGCATCGTCCGCATCGTCGTTGCCCCCGCAGCCGGCCAGCAGGGCCAGGACCGCCGTCGCCAACAGCGCGCGTGGCGCCGCAGCACGAGTCACTCTCTCTTGCATGCGTTGTCTCCTTTGTTGTGGTGCACCCCTGCCGGTCCCCCGGCCCGGGCCAACGCAGGATAGACGCAACGCAGCGGAATGCCTAGCACCCGGCTGCGCGCGAGCGACACGCCCCGCGGTACCTCAGTCGTTCTCCGTGAACTGCTCGAAGCACTCCTTGAGCCGGTGGTGCCATGCGCGCTTGTCGGCTTCGGCAGCAAAGCTGGCCTCGAAGCTGTTCCAGGCCAACTGGTAGGCATGGCGCGCCGTGAGCGCCGGCACCGCCGCGAAGAGCTGCGTGAAGTTGTCGTTGACGTAACCGCCGAAGTACGCGGGATCGTCGGAGTTCACGGTCACCGCCAGCCCCGCCTCCAGCAACTGCAGCAGGTTGTGATCGGCCAGGCGCGGGAACACGCACAGCTTCAGGTTGGACAAGGGGCACACGGTGAGCGGTATGCGCTCATCGGCCAGTCGGCGCATCAGCGCCGGGTCGTGAACGGCCTGCACGCCGTGGTCGATGCGCTCGGCCTGCAGCACGTCCAGCGCGCTCCAGATATAGGCCGGCGGACCCTCTTCACCCGCATGGGCCACCACGTGCAGGCCCAGGGCGCGGCAGCGCTCGAACACGCGGGCGAACTTCTCGGGCGGGTGGCCTCGCTCGCTACTGTCCAGCCCCACGCCGACGATGCGGTCCAGCAGCGGCAGGGCCTGCTCCAGCGTGGCGAGGGCATCCTCCTCGCTCAGGTGCCGCAGAAAGCACAGGATGAGCGACGCAGACAGGCCGTGGCTGCTGCGCGCGTCCGCGCAGGCACGGTGCAGACCGTTGATCACGGTCTCGATGTGCACGCCCCGCGCGGTGTGCGTCTGCGGGTCGAAGAAGATTTCCGCATGCGCTACGTTATCCATAGCTGCTCGCGCAAGATAGGCGCGGGCCATATCGTAAAAATCCTGCTCATGCAGCAGCACGCTGGCGCCTGCGTAATAGATGTCCAGGAAGCTCTGCAGATCGGTGAAGGCGTAGGCACGGCGCAGTTCTTCCACGCTGGCGTAGGGCAGCGGGACACCGTTGCGTTGTGCCAGCGCGAAGATCATCTCGGGCTCGAGCGAGCCCTCGATGTGGATGTGCAGTTCGGCCTTGGGCATGGCCCTCAGCAGGCCGGGCAGGCGTTCGGCGGGAATGGGCGGGACCTTGAACATCGGCAGGCTCCAAAAAATGAGGCCGCAACCTACGGGACGTCGCGGCGGTAGGCCGATGATGCCTTGTCGGCGCCCATGTGCAACACCTCCCGGCCCGCAACGGCGGGCATGGCCATACCGACAAAAAAGCCACCCCGAAGGGTGGCTCGTTGTACCGGGCGGACGATCTCCGCAAAGAAAGCCGCCTGGTGCGGCAATGGCCGCTTACTTCTTGTCGCCGCCGGGCACCTGGCCCTCCACGCCCTTGACGTAGAAGCTGATGCTGGTGAGGAACTTGTCATCGGCCACTGCGCCCTGGTCGAGGACGGTCTTGCCCGCGTTGTCCACGATGGGGCCCTTCCAGATCACGAAGCTGCCATCCTTCAGGCCGTTCTTGGCCGCATCGACCTTGGCCTTGGCCTCGGCGGGCACGTCCTCGGCGATGGAGACGAGGTCGATCGCGCCTTCCTTCACACCCCACCAGTGCTGGCCGGTGGTCCAGGTGCCTTCCAGCACGTCCTTCGTGGCCTTGATGTAGTACGGAGCCCAGTTGATGATGGCCGACGCCAGGTGGGCCTTGGGGCCGTACGCCGTCATGTCGCTGTCCCAGCCGAAGGCGCGCTTGCCCTTTTCCTGGGCGGTCTTGAGCACGGCGGGCGAGTCGGTGTTCTGGAACAGCACGTCGGCGCCGCCATTGATCAGCGAAGTGGCGGCTTCGGTCTCCTTCGGCGGGCTGAACCACTCGTTGACCCAGACCACCTTGGTCTTGATCTGCGGGTTCACGCTCTGCGCGCCCAGCGTGAAGCTGTTGATGTTGCGGATCACCTCGGGAATCGGCACCGAGCCCACCACGCCCAGCGTATTGGTCTTGGTCATGGCGCCCGCGATGATGCCCGCGAGGTACGCGCCCTCGTAGGTGCGGCTGTCGTAGATGCGCGTGTTGTCGCTGGTCTTGTAGCCGGTGGCGTGCTCGAACTTCACGTCCTTGAACTCGGCGCCCAGCTTCTGGATCACGTCCATGTAGCCGAACGTGGTGCCGAAGATCAGCTTGTTGCCCTGCGTGACCATGTCGCGCAGCACGCGCTCGGCGTCTGGGCCTTCGGGCACGCTTTCCACGTACGACGTCTGGATCTTATCGCCGAACTCGGCCTCCAGCTTCTTGCGCGCCTGGTCATGCGCGTAGGACCAGCCGCCATCGCCCACAGGCCCCACGTAGGCGAAGGCGATCTTCAGCGGGCCAGCCGCAGCCGCTGGTGCCGCAGCCGGCGCGGGGGCCGCCGGAGCCGGCTCCTCCTTCTTGCCGCAGGCCACCAAAGCGGTGGCGGCGACGGCCGTCAGTGCAGCCATCTGGAACAGGGAACGTTTGCGCAGATCAGTCATGGTTTTTCTTTCGTCGGAATGTGAAAGCGGACCCAGGTTTCAAAGCAAAAGGCGCGCCCATCTTGAGGGGCGCGCCCGCGTTTGTCACTTGCCGTCGGTGCCGGGCACCTTGCCCTCCACGCCGGCCACGTAGAAATTGATGCCGGAGAGGAACTTCAGATCGCCCACCGTGCCGGCAGCCAGCACTTCCTTGCCAGCGTTGTCCTTGATGGGGCCGGTCCAGACGGCAAAGCTGCCATCCTGCATGCCTGCCTTGGCCTTGGCCACGCGGTCCTTGATCTCCTGCGGCACGTCGTCAGCAATCTTCAAGAGGTCGATCGCCCCCTCCTTCACACCCCACCAGTGCGCGCCGCCCTGCCACTTGCCGGCCAGCGTGTCCTCGACCACCTTGGTGTAGTAGGGCGTCCAGTCGATCACAGCCGAGCCCAGGTGCGCCTTGGGCGCATAGGCGCTCATGTCGCCGTCCTTGCCGAAGGCGCGCGCGCCGCGCTCCTCCGCCGCCTTGAGCACGGCCGGCGAGTTGGTGTTCTGGTACATCACGTCCACGCCGCCGTTGAGCAGCGATGCGGCGGCCTCGGCCTCCTTGGGCGGGCTGAACCATTCATTGACCCACACCACCTTGGCCTTGATCGACGGGTCCACGCTCTGCGCGCCCAGCACGAAGCTGTTGATGTTGCGCACCACTTCGGGGATCGGCACCGAGGCCACCACCCCCACGGTCTTGGTCTTGCTCATCCCGCCCGCAACGATGCCCGCGAGGTACGCGCCTTCGAAGGTCTTGGTGTCGTAGGTGGCGACGTTGTCGGCCTGCTTGTAACCAGTGGCGTGCTCGAACTTCACGTCCTTCAGGTCGGCCGCAACTTTCTGCACGAACTCCTGGTAGCCGAAGCTCGTGGCAAAGATCAGCTTGTTGCCCTGGCCTGCCATGTCGCGCATCACGCGCTCGGCGTCGGCGCTCTCGGGCACGCTCTCGACGAACGAGGTCTCGATGCGGTCGCCGAACTTCTCCTGGATCGCCTTGCGGCCCAGCTCATGCTGGTAGGTCCAGCCGCCATCGCCGATGGGGCTCACATACATGAAACCGATCTTCAGCTTGTCGGCCGCGGGTGCGGCGGCCGGTGCCGGTGCGGCGGCAGGCGCCTCTTCCTTCTTGCCGCAGGCCGCCAGCGTGGCGAGGGCCACAGCCGACAGGGCCACAGCCTTTAACAGGCCGTTGAAAAAGTGCTTTTCGAACGCATCAGGGACGCTGAGTGCGAAGACACGAGCTGCCCAGACGCGTCTGCGCAGCGATTGCAACGGCCCATCTGGCCGGTTTGCAGGCCCTCCCGCCCATTTCGGGCGCACGTATCCCTGGGCTCACGCATGATGCGCGTCCCACCAGCCGCCGATGCTGCCCATTCGCACAAGGTTGTAGGTGGCAAAGCACAGCAGCGCCTGGCCCGTGAGCTTGGCCTGACCGATCAGCTTGGTCTTTGCCAGACCACCGACGGTCTTGATCCAGCCAAAGGCCTCTTCGATGCGCTTGCGCACCTTCAGGCTGGTCTTGTAGCCCTCGTGCCGTGTCACTCGCGCATCCACCGCCGAGTGTTTGTCCTTGGCCGCCACGTGGGGCGTGACTTTGAGCTTTCTGCAGCCTTTGATGAAGGCCTTGCTGTCGTAGCCCTTGTCGGCACCGACCGTGGCCCGTTTGTTCCTGTTGCCCCGACGCTCCAACATGGCCAGCGCCGCCTCGCGCTCGGCCGTGCCGCTGGCGTGGGTGATCTCGACATCCACGATCAGCCCGTTGCGGTTCTCCATGAGGATGTGCCCCATGTGGCACAGGCGGGATTTGTCGCCCTGGCTCTTCTTGAACAGCCGGGCATCGGCGTCCGTGGTGCTCTCGTGGGTGTCGTTGCAGCGCTCCTGCCCCTTGAAGTCCACCTCGGGGTTGCGCCCAGGCGGCGTGCCGCTGTCGTCGTCTTTGCGCTTGAAGCTCTTGTGCGAGGCCCAGGCGTCAATGAGCGTGCCGTCCACGCTGAAGTGCTCGTCGCTGGCGAGCTTGCCCCACTGGGCACTGAGCTTGACGCGCTCGAAGAAGGCGCGGGCGAGGTCTTCGTTGAACAGACGTTCGCGGTTGGCGCTGAAAGTGGAGTGGTCCCAGACCTTGTCTTCGATGTTCAGGCCCACGAACCAGCGGTACAGCAGGTTGTAGTTGATCGCTTCGACCAACTGGCGCTCGCTGCGGATGGAGAACAGGATCTGCAGCAGCAAGGCCTTGAGCAGCATCTCCGGTGGC
>NZ_MTBE01000047.1:0-20093 GCF_002916785.1 Diaphorobacter sp. LR2014-1
TAAGGATGCCCTGAATAACTCGAATGCGTAAGTGCTACAAGGTCACCGGTTTCAGATAGTGCGATGGATGGCGTTTAGCCTGGGTCTTCGCACCACTTTCCACGCCCTTGCGGGCCATCTGCACCGCCTTTGCGGCCATTTGCCTGATTTCAGGGGCACTCATCCCTGCGCCTCCAGCAATTGATGGCGCACCATCCAAAGATTGGACAGCGCAAACAGCGTCTTGAGCTGCAACGTGTTCTTCTTCAATCCCCGGTAGCGCACCTTGGTGTATCCAAACTGTCGTTTGATCACCCTGAAGGGATGCTCCACCTTGGCACGGATGCTCGCCTTGATCTTCTCCACTTGGTCTATCAGCGCGTCAACGGGGTTGTTCTCTTTGTCCAGCGCTCTGCGTTTGCCTGGGCGCATCGCGATGTGCCACCGCACTGCCTCCTTGGCATCCGGGCGCTTGTCGATACCTTGGTAGCCCGCATCACCAAACCCGTCTGTCTCCTGCCCGTGCAGCAAGCTGTTGCCCTCTACAACGTCGGCCACGTTACCCGAGGTGCCTATGACGGTATGCACGAGTCCCGAGTCCGCATCCACGCCGATATGGGCCTTCATGCCAAAGTGCCATTCGTTGCCCTTTTGGCTCGAATGCATCTCTGGATCGCGCTTTCTGTCCTTGTTCTTGGTAGAGCTAGGCGCTGCGATCAGTGTGGCATCGACCGCAGTGCCTGCCTTGAGCAGCAAGCCCTGGGCTGCCAGAAGCTCGTTGACAGTGGCCAGAATCTGCTCGGCCAGCTTGTGTTTCTCCAGCCGATGACGAAACCTCAGGATGGTGCTCTCGTCAGGCACCCTCCCATGGGCATCAAGACTTGCAAACTCCCGGTAGATCGGGGTGTCAAAGAAGGCCTCTTCCATCGCCAGATCTGACAGGGTGAACCACTGCTGCATGCAGTGGATGCGCAGCATGGTCTCCAGGGCAAAGGGTGGGCGGCCGTTCTTGCCTTCGGGGTAATAGGGCGCAATGAGTTCGACCAGAGCAGCCCAGGGAACCACCAAATCCATCTGGATCAGCAGTTCTTGCTTGCGGGTCTTTTTGGTGCTCAGGTTCAGGTCAAGGCTGCTTTGCTTCATGGGCGGGGAGGATGCCATGACTTCCTGGCTTCTAGCAGACTGCGTTCGGGGTTTTGCAGGATTTCCCTAACCTGTTGATTTTCCGGTGGTTTTGGCTGGATATGACGCAACATGAATTGTTGCAATGGAGCGGGCGATGGGAACATCACGCCGCACTCAACCCGTTGATTGATAACGAGTTCCTTCCGTTGACGCTACGGAATTAGGCCAGATTATGTACCGGACGTACCGCGTCGGCAACCAGATCCTATCCGCATTTGTCTGCTGACATTCACGGTCAGTCATCAACGCGCGCTCCATGCAGACGTGTTTCATTCTATCGTTTGATGTATAAGATCAACGAAATCAAGGAACATCTTTGGGGCAATGGAAAGATCCTCACATGCCCAGCGGGCTCTTGCCCTGCTCCACAAGCAGGGCTTCCTGCGCACCCGCGACTTGGACACCATCGGCGCGCCGCGGGTGGTGCTGACACGTCTGTCCACTTCCGGGCAGTTGGAGCGTGTCGGGCGCGGCCTCTACCGTTTGCCAGGCAACCCCATCTCCGAGAAGGAGGACCTCGCCTCGATTGCAGTCAAGGTTCCCAAAGCCGTGTTCTGCTTGCTGACGGCACTCCAGTTCCACGAACTGACCACGCAACTGCCACGCCAGGTTTGGATTGCCATGCCTCGTGGCAGCCACACCCCACGTATCGAGCACCCGCCGATCAAGATGGTGCAGATGGCGGGTGATGCCTATGCCTTGGGCATTGATGAGCACGAACGCGATGGCGCGAGACTGCGGATCTACAGTGCCGCCAAAACCGTGGCGGACTGCTTCAAGCACCGCAACCAGATCGGCCTGGACGTGGCCATTGAGGCGCTGAAGGCTGCCTGGAAGACACGCAAGGCTTCAGCCGATGACCTATGGCGCCATGCCAAGGTCTGCCGGGTCGCAAATGTAATGCGTCCTTACCTGGAGGCGGTTTCGCATGAGTGACCACGCCGCCTTGATTCGCGCTTTCCGGGCAAGCCGATCCGTGCATTCGGATCGAGACGTCGTTGTCAACGAACGGCACGGATAAGGCAGCCCATCATGGCACTCGACCACCTCACACTCACCACATACCGCGATCGGCATCCTGCATGGCGATTGCTGGCCTCGCCACATGCGCCATTGGTAGCAAGCTTCCTATACCGGGTGTTCGTTGCACCGAACGTGCGGCTGACGAGCGAAGCGGATCTGGCCGAAATGCTGGAAGACGAGCTGTTTGCGCTGCGCGAACAGCTCGGTGTCGAGGTGTATCCGAAAACCGCAACCGAATACCTGAATGACTGGTGCGCGCCGGACAAGGGCTGGCTGCGCAAGTTCTACAAGCCCGGCACCGACGAGGCCCAGTTCGATCTCACCCCTGCCACGGAAAAGGCCATCGCCTGGCTGGTGTCGCTGACCGAACGGCCTTTCGTCGGTACGGAATCGCGCCTGCTGACCATGTTCGCGCTGCTGGAGCAGATCAGCACTGGAAGCGAGGCCGATCCAGCCAGGCGCCTGGAGGAGCTGCATCGAAAGCGCAACGAGATCGATGCCGAAATCGGCCGCGTCCTGTCCGGCGATGTGCCGCTCATGGATGACACGGCCATCAAAGATCGCTTCCTGCAATTCCAGCAATTGGCGCGCGAACTGCTGAGCGATTTCCGCCAGGTAGAACACAACTTCCGCCAACTCGACCGCAGCGTCCGCGAGAAGATCGCGTTGTGGGACGGCAGCAAGGGGGCTTTACTCGACGAAGTCATGGGCGAGCGCGACGCCATCGGGGATTCCGACCAGGGGCGCAGCTTCCGTGCATTCTGGGATTTCCTGATGTCCAGCCGTCGCCAGGAAGAACTGTCCACACGGCTCGACCAGATCCTCGATCTGCCCGCCGTGGCTGCGCTCAAGCCGGAGCCGCGCACCCGCCGGGTGCACCACGATTGGCTGGAAGCGGGCGAACATACCCAACGCATGGTGGCGCAGTTGTCGCAGCAACTGCGCCGCTTCCTGGATGACCGGGCCTTCCAGGAAAACCGTCGCATCCTCGAACTGTTGCGCAGCATTGAGACCAAGGCGCTTGCATTGCGCGACATGCCACCGACCGGCGAAGTGATGCTCCTCGACGAGATGGGCGCGGACATCGCCTTGCCGCAGGAACGCCCCCTGTTTGCGCTCCATGCCAAGCCACGCCTGGCGGAACTGATACTTGAATCCGGCGAGGACGACGACATCGACACCACACGCCTGTTCGACCAGCACGTCGTGGACAAGACCCGCCTGCGTGAGGCCCTGCGGCAGGCATTGCGCCAGCAGTCGCAGATCAGCTTGCGCGCGCTGCTGGAGACGCAACCGCTGCAACAGGGATTGGCCGAACTGGTCACCTGGCTGGAACTGGCCCACGCGGGCAGCCGCGGGCTGGATGGCCTCAGAGCCACGGTGGATGACGATGTGCAGGAGATCATCGAATGGGCCGTGCAGGACGCGCCTGGCTCAACGGTACGACGGCGGGTGCGAATGCCCCGCGTGATTTTTACGCGTTGAATGCAAGCTGCGACGGATAGAGCGGAGACCCATGAACGATATGCACCAGGATGATCCAGAAGGCGGCACCGAGTCGCGCCCGCCCGTTGTAGCGGAACTCTCGCAACTGATGGTGCATTTGCTCAAAGGCGTGTTGTACTGTCAGGACGACGAGCGCCTATGGGCCAGCCTGTTGAGCCTGCAAGCGCGGGTGCGGGAGCAGGCGGCGGTGTTGTTGCTGGATCTGGTACTGGACGAAGCCGAGGGGTACGCCTTCTTCAAAAGCCAGCCGGAGCCGGAGGACGTGGACGCCACACCCCGTCCGCCGCGCCTGATCGCGCGACGGCCGCTGTCCTACCCGGTCAGCCTGATGCTGGCCTTGCTGCGCAAGCGCCTGGCTGAAGCCGACGCCGGCGGCGGCGATACCCGGCTGGTGCTGTCGCGCGAGGAGATCGCCGAACTGATGCGCGTGTTTCTGCCGGACGGCACCAACGAGGCGCGCCTCGTCGACCAAGTGGATTCGACCATCACCAAGGTGGTGGAACTGGGCTATCTGCGCAAGCTCAAGCCCGTTGCCGGCGCAGCTCAGCAGGCACCTCGCTACGAGGTGCGGCGCATCCTCAAGGCGTTCGTCGATGCACAGTGGCTGGCCGACTTCGATGCGCGCCTGGAGGGCTATCGCACCGCATTGTCAGGTGCCGATCGCGACAAGGAAGCTGGCCGATGAACGATTTTTCGCCACAGGAGCTCGATTTCGTGGCCGACGACAGCCGCGTCGGCTTTCGCCTGCAGCGGCTGGAAGTTCTGAACTGGGGCACATTCGACCGGCGCGTCTGGCGCTATGAACTCGATGGGCGTAACGGCCTGCTCACTGGCGACATCGGTTCGGGCAAATCCACCCTGGTCGATGCCGTCACCACGCTGCTGGTGCCAGCGCAACGCATCGCCTACAACAAGGCCGCAGGCGCCGAGACGCGTGAGCGATCACTGCGGTCCTACGTGCTGGGCCATTACAAGAGCGAGCGCAACGAAACCACCGGCAGCGCCCGCCCGGTGGCGTTACGCGACACCACTAGCTACAGCGTGATCCTGGGTGTCTTCCGTAACGAAGGCTACGGCCAGGCGGTCACGTTGGCGCAAGTCTTCTGGTTTCGCGAACCACAGGGCCAGCCCGCGCGCTTGTTCGTGACTGTAGAGCGGGAACTGTCCATCACCGAGCACTTTTCCGGATTCGGCAGCGACATCAACGGCCTGCGCAAGAAGCTGCGCGCGATGAGCTGCGAACTGAATGACAGCTTCCCGCCCTACGGCGCCTGGTTCCGCCGCCGCTTCGGCATCGAGCACGAGCAGGCGCTGGAGCTGTTCCATCAGACGGTTTCCATGAAATCGGTTGGCAATCTGACCGATTTCGTGCGCAGCCATATGCTCGAACCGTTCGACGTGGGGGGGCGCATCGAGGCACTGCTCGGCCATTTCGATGACCTCGACCGCGCCCACCAGTCGGTACTCAAGGCCAAGCGCCAGATCGAGTTGTTGACTCCGCTGGTGGAGGATGGCCTTCGCCACGGGCAAATCGCCGCCGAGATCCAGGCGCTGCGCGAAGGACGCGATGCGTTACGCCCGTACTTCGCCGGCTTGAAGGCAGCACTGCTGGAGAGGCGCCTGGAGTTGTTGACTCAGGATGCGACGCGCTGGGATGCCCGCATCAAGCAACTGGGAGAGCAACGAGACAACGCCCGAATCGAGCAGGGGAAGCTCGAAGGCGCACTGCGCGAGAACGGCGGCGACCGGCTGCAACAACTCGCTGCCGCCATTCAGCAGCATGAGGCAGAGAAACAGCAACGGCAGGAGAAAGCGGACGCCTACACCACGCTATTGACGCGCATTGGAGAAGCAGCGCCGGGAGACGAAGCTGCTTTCATGACACAAAGATCCACCATCGGAGAACACGCCGAAGCGCTGCGCACAAGCATTGCGGACCACGATACGCAGATCAATGAAGACGGATATGCGCTGCGGCGGGGTCAGGAAGAACACAAAGCGCTCAGCGACGAGATCGACAGCCTTGCGCGTCGAAAAAGCAATATCGATGCGGCCCAGGTACGCATCCGCGACGCATTGTGCGCCGCCTTGTCCATCGCCGAGGAAGACCTGCCCTTTGCCGGTGAACTGATCCAGGTGCGTGAGGACGAGCGCGACTGGGAGGGCGCGGCCGAACGCCTGCTGCATGGCTTCGGCCTGTCCCTGCTGGTGCCGGATGCGCACTACAAGGACGTGGCCGATTGGGTGGAACGCCAGCACCTGGGCACGCGGCTGGTGTACTTCCACGTACGTGCGCGCAAGCCCACCCAGGCCATCAGCCTGCATCCCCAATCGCTGGTGCGCAAGCTGCTCATCAAGCCCGACACGCCGCACTACGACTGGCTGGAACGCGAACTGCACCACCGCTTCGACCTGGCCTGCTGCGACAGCACCGAGCAATTCCGCCGCGAGACCCGCGCCATCACCCGCGCCGGGCAGATAAAGGACCCGAGCGGACGCCACGAAAAGGACGACCGCCGCCGCATCGACGACCGCAGTCGCTATGTGCTGGGCTGGAGTAACGCCGACAAGCTGCGCACCTTGCGTGACGAACGCGAGAGCCTGGAACAGCGACTGGGCGACATTGGTCTGCGCATTGCCAACACACAGCGATTGCGCGGGCAATGCCAGGCGCAACTGGAAGCTTTGGCCAAGCTCGAAGTCTTCACCCGCTACAGCGAGATCGACTGGCAGGCACCGGCGCGCGAGATTGCTCGGCTGATCGATGAACGCGACCGCCTCAAGGCGGCCTCCGATACCCTGCGGGAACTGGAAAGCCAATTAGCGCAGGTCGTTGAGCGCCTGAAGGAGATCGAAGGCGATCTTGGCGAGGCACAAGGCAAACGCGGAGAAACCCGCAGCAAGCACGAAACTGCCCAGGCACAGCATGCGCAGGCTCTCGAAATCCAAGCGCAAGCCGCACTCGACGATGTGTTGCTGCACTCTCTTGAGGGATGGCGCGCCGAAGTCCTGGGCGACCACCAGCTCTCGGTGGAATCCTGCGACAACCGCGAACAGGACGTGCGCAACGGCTTGCAGGCGCGCATCGATGCCGAAGACAAGCGTCTCTCGCGCCTGACCGAGCGCATCATCAACGCCATGCGCGGTTTCAAGGAGGCCTTCAAGGCAGAGACCGCCGAGATCGACATCAGCCTGGCCGCGTTGCCCGAGTTCGAGCGCTTGATGAAGGATCTGCAGCACGACGACCTGCCGCGCTTCGAAGCGCGTTTCAAGGAGCTGCTCAACGTCAATACCATCAACGAGATCGCCAACTTCAACGCCCAGCTCGCGCGCGAGCGGGAAACGATCAAGGAGCGGGTCGATGTCATCAACCAATCCTTGCAGGTGATCGACTACAACCCCGGACGCTACATCCGGTTGCTGGCGCAGCCCAGCCCCGATGCGGAGATCCGCGACTTCCTGCAGGATCTGCGTGCCTGCACCGAAGGCGCGCTGAGCGGCTCGGAAGACGAACAGTATTCGGAGACCAAGTTCCTGCAGGTCAAGGCCATCATCGACCGCTTCCGGGGGCGTGAGGGCCTGGCCGAGATCGACCGGCGTTGGATGCAGAAGGTGACCGACGTGCGCAACGGCTTCCTGTTTTCCGCCAGCGAGCGCTGGCGCGAAGACGATGCCGAACACGAGCACTACTCCGACTCCGGCGGCAAATCCGGCGGGCAGAAGGAAAAGCTGGCCTATACCGTGCTGGCCGCCAGCCTGGCCTACCAGTTCGGCCTGGAATGGGGTGCGGTGCGCTCGCGCTCATTCCGTTTTGTCGTGATCGACGAAGCCTTCGGGCGCGGCTCGGACGAATCGGCCCAGTATGGGCTGGAACTGTTCCGCCAGCTTAACCTGCAACTGCTGATCATTACGCCGCTGCAAAAGATCCACATCATTGAGCCCTACGTGTCTAGCGTCGGCTTCGTGCACAACGAAGGCGGCCGCGAGTCGCGGCTGCGCAGTCTGAGCATTGAGGAATACCGGGCACAGAAGGCTGCTGCCACGGGAGGCGCTGTATGACATGGAGCCAGCCCGCCGACCTTCGTGCGCAGGTCGAGCGGCTGTGGCAGCGCGGCGAGTTGCTGCGTGCCGTGGTCGGCGACGGCACGCTGGGCTGGCCGTTGCGGCTGTCGCTAAAGTCGCCGTCCACCGCCGACCTCAGCAACCGTTTCGATGCCGTGCGCGGCTGGGTGCGCGACATCAGCGCCACGCCATGCGTGCGCATTGAATGGCGCGAGTGGACGCACCGGGTGCAGGGCCGGCAGCGCCTGCCGGACACGCTCTGGATCGATATGCTGGAAGACGCGCTGGCGATGATCGGCAAGACAGGCGATGCCCACCGGTTCCAGGCGCTCTGGCAGCACACTGCCGAAGCGCAACCCGCCCTGCTGCCGTGGCTGCACAGATCGCCGCTGCAGACCTTGGCGCTGGCCGAACACTGGCCACGCCTGCTGGCCGTGGTGGCCTGGGTGCAAGCCCATCCGCGCCCCGGCGTCTATCTTCGGCAGGTCGACGCGCCGGGCGTGGACAGCAAGTTCATCGAAGCCCATCGCGGTACGCTGGCTCAGTGGCTAGATCTGGCTTTGCCGCCGGAAGCCATCGACCACGCTGCGGCCGGGATGGCGGGGTTTGCCCGTCGCTACGGCTTTCTCGGCAAGCCCGTCCGCATCCGCCTGCGCTTGCTCGATCCGCAACTGCCCCAGCTTCCCGGCTGCACGGGACTGACCGACATCACCCTGGATGAGGACAGCTTCGCCACGCTCACCTTGCCTGCGCAGCGTGTTTTCATCACCGAAAACGAGGTGAACTTCCTGGCATTCCCACCGGTCTCCAGTGCCATCGTCGTGTTCGGTGCCGGCTATGGCTGGGGAGCGCTCGCCCGAGCCAACTGGCTGCATCGCGCCTCTCTGCACTATTGGGGAGACATCGATACCCATGGCTTTGCCATTCTGGACAGCCTGCGAAAGTATTTCCCGCTAGCCGCTTCGTTCCTCATGGACCGCTCTACCCTGATGGCCCACGCACCTCAATGGGGTGAGGAGCCCCTCGACAAACGCCATACGCTGCCCTTGTCCCGACTGATCGATGAGGAAGCCGCTCTCTACGACGACTTGCGTAATGACCGAATCCGGCCACAGCTGCGGCTGGAACAGGAACGCATCGGCTATCGCTCGCTATGCGCGGCGTTGGCGACAACAGTTCAAGATGATTCTCGGCCGTAGCGGTATGTCCTGCCGATGTCGTCAGGGCGTGGTCGATTCGACGAACGCCGGCTCGAAATCCAGCAGGTCGGTACCGCGCATGCCCAATCCCCGGGCCAATGCACGCCAGCCCGCCACGGCCTGGGCCACTTCGCTCCAGATCGCCTGCGCTTGCGCAGCATCCAGCCTGAAATACGACGCGGTGGCCATCAGCATGTCACGGCTGTCGATAACGCCTGTGTCCTCGCTCAGCCAGGTCTTGCTCTCGCGCCGGTCGCCCGGCATCGGGTTCAGGTCGAAGGCCGGCGACAGGCGCCAGCCGCGCTGGCGCGCGTCGTACAGGAAGCCGGTATTGCGCAGATGGTCGTCGGTATTGCAGACCAGGAAGTTGAAGGCCAGACGGCGCCACAGTTCATGGATGTCGGCGATCGGATCGGCGCCCGACTGCAGCAGCACATCCACCAGTTCGGTGTAGGCATGCGTCGCGTCGCGACCATCGGACTGGAGCATCGTCGCGGCCGACACGTAAGGGATGCGGCCGCCATCATCGGTGCGGTCGAAACGCCGGATGACGGCGACCGCCGTGCCGCCGATCACTTCCGCGCGGGCCGGCGCCACGCGGATGCCGGCCTTGGCCGCCAGTTGCATGGCCAGCACTTCGCCCCGGATCACGTCGCGCCGGTCCGCCTGGCTGGGAAACTTGCCGACCGCCAGGCGTCCATCGGTGTCCCGCACCGTGGACTTCGGCCTGGCACCACCCAGTGACGTGCCTTGCCCCAGCAGGTAGTGCAGGTCCTGCGCGCTTTCCGTTCCGTCTTCCAGGGCGCGGGCCGCGTGGAGCACCTTCTTCAGTTCCACCAGGGGCGGTACCTGCCGGTTCGCGCCTCCGGCGCGCAGGTAGGCGCCAGAGTGCGGATCGAACAGGCGCAGCGCGCCGACGCGCGCCTCGTCATCCACCCACATCACGAAGTCCACCGGGTCCAATGCAGGCGTGTCGCGGTCTTCCTGTCGCAGCTTCGCATGGGCGCGTCGGATCACACGCTCGCCCCAGGCGTCGGGCGCGGTGTCCTCCAGCGCGAGGAAGAACACTTGCCGGGGATGCTGCACGCCGGCCACCGGCTGGAGGTCGGGCGACAGCGTGAAGAACCGGGCATCCCGCAGCCAGCCTTCGTCGTAGCTGAACGCGCTGCGCCGGCCGCTGCCAAGATGCAGGCGCCCCACGACCAAGCCACTCGCGCCCAGGTGGACTTCGAGGTCCGGACGTCGTGTGGGCCGAGGCGTTGCCATCAGAAGCCCTCCAAGTCATCGGCAGGCGTGCGCGCATCGCCTTTGTCAACGACGGATGCTGCCTGCCGCTTCCTGCCGGCAGAGGTGCGTACCCGCTGCGGCAGCTGCTCACGCACCAGTTCCATGCCGAGCGCATCGTTCTCCAGGGTCATCGCCTGGGCCAGGTCATCAAGCCGGCCCAGCACGTGCAGCGCGCGCAGGAAGGTGTGCAGCGCGGTGCCGGGATAGCCATCTTCCATGCGCCTGACGGTGCTCAAGGACGTGCCGATGCGCTGCGCAAGGTCTTCCTGGCTCAGGCGGCGCATGCGCCTCGCCGCCGAGATGTCCTGCCCCAGGCGGCGCAGCGCACGCGCAACAGGCTGCGGCATCGCCACTTGCGCACCAGAGCGCTTTTGCTCGGAAGAAGACATTTTTTATAGCCTCAAATATGAGCTTATTTTATATATAAGCGTTCATATTTGAACCCAAAAATGGCAAGCAGTCAACCCAATACGTGCCTACCCCTTGCAGTTCTGGTGACCGCGCTGCGCCATTGCGAGCGGCCCTGAACGGCTCTTTCGCACGAATGAGAGAAACGGGGCGTCATGCTTTGTCGATCTGGAGGTAGACCCCTCGGGTCTTGCGCGAAACCTCGTCGCTCCTTGTCGAAGCGGCATCGCCACGCCTGTTCTGGCCCGAACTGCGTCTTCTGATAGACCGTCGTTGTTTTGCACGCCGGTAACGCCCAGGCTTGAACGCAAGAAGACCGAATCCGTCTTTCGCCGCGATGGCGTCTGTAGCAAAACCTCACTACCAAGCCTCCCCGTCATAGGCGAGAAACATTTTGAAGCATGCCGCCACGCGGGGGCTCGGTGTCGGTGGACAAGGTGCCACATCGACTGGGGGGCTGGGGTGAGCATTGCAGCCATTCGCGGTCACTACAACCTTTCCACAAGCCAAGTCGCCACCGCTCCGCGCCGCGAAGGTGTGGATGGCGTCGACCAGACCACGAGAAAAGCCGATGTCCTGAACCCGTTCACCAGGGAGTAGCCCATGAGAAAGTCATCTTCTTCCGGCGCCCAAGCCAAGGTCTTCTATCGTCCGATCGAGGCGGCCATCCAGTGGGCGGGACTGTCACGCTTCGAGCGCCGCATCCTCGATGTCGCCAAGGGGATGAACCGCTTGCCGGAGCACCCCGAACTGGCGCGCTGGCCACAGCTTCGCCTGAACGCGGAACGGATCTACGACGCACTGTTGCATCTCGACCTTCCCTACGGCAAGGATGGCATCACGAGCAACGACCCCGCCTTGCTCGATGACCCCGGCCTCACGATCCGCCACGTCGATCTGAAGGCCTGGATGATCCGCTTCTATCCCGACCAGCGACCGGCCTTCCTGTTCGATGCCTTCGAGCGTCACCTGCATCCGGCCGTCAGTGTCGAAGCCGTGCAGGCACTGGTCATGGATCGCGAGGCGCTCAAGCTCCAGCTTGCCGACAGGGTGCAAGCCTGGGATGCGCTCTATGCCCAGTTCCAGACGCTCAGCCAGGAGCACCAGGCGCGCACGGAGCGCGAGAAGCGGTCCGGGATGCCGGGCGCCCGCAGTGAGTCCACCTACCTGAACATCGTTGGCGGTCTTCTGACCCTGCTGCTGGGCAAGTCGCCCAATGGCGTTCCCTATTCGTCCTTCGAGACGCTGGAATCGGTCATCAGTGCGCTGGTTGCCCACTACGGCGACAAGTCTGGGATCAGCGAGCGAACGCTGTGGGCGAAGTTCTCGGCAGCCAAGCGTCATCTCGCCACCCAGGACCGCTGACTGCAAGTGCAGACGGCGCGCCTGCACTTGCGGTGACTGCGCGGGAACCGCGCTATTGAATACGAGGCACTTCCATCACCGCCGCTACACAGCGCCAAGGAGTGTCCCTCGTGACTGCCCAGACCATCGCCACCGCGACGCCGAACGAACACCGCATCCTGCGCCGCGCGGAAGTCGAGGCCAAGACCGGCTTCAAACGCGCCCACATCTACAACCTGATCAAGGTGGGCAAGTTTCCCAAGCCCCTGCGCCTCGGGGTACGCGCCATCGGCTGGGATTCGGTGGAGATCGATCAGTGGATCACCGATCGACTCAGGGAACGGGCGTGAGCCCGCGCTGCGCCGGAATCCCTTCCACGAGGAGTCGCGCCATGCAGGTGGTATCCATCATTTCGACCAAGGGTGGCGTCGGCAAGACGACCACCGCGGCGAACCTGGGCGGCTTCATCGCCGATGCGGGACTGCGCGTGCTGCTGCTGGACCTGGACGTACAACCCACCTTGTCGAGCTACTTCACGCTCGGCACGCATGCGCCTGCCGGCATCTACGAGATGCTGGCCTTCAACGAGCAGCGTATCGAGCAATTGGCTTCGCAGACCGCTGTGGCGGGTCTCGACCTGGTGGTGTCGAATGACCACCGCGGCGAACTGAACACACTGCTGCTGCACGCACCCGACGGTCGGCTACGCCTGCGTCACCTGCTTCCCGCGCTGGCGTCGCACTATGACCTGCTGCTGATCGATACCCAGGGAGCGCGCAGTGTGCTGCTGGAGATGGCGGTACTGGCCTCCAGCCTGGCGCTGTCACCGGTGACGCCGGAAATCCTGGCGGCGCGCGAGCTGAGGCGCGGCACGCTGCAACTGATCGAGGACATCGCTCCGTATCGGCACTTCGGCATCGAGCCACCGCCACTGCGCTTGCTCATCAACCGTGTGCATCCGGTTTCGTCGAACGCCCGACTGATCCAGCAGGCCCTGCGACAAGTGTTCCAGGCGCACGCTGGCATACAGGTCCTGAACACCGACGTCCCGGCCATCGAAGCCTACCCACGTGCCGCAACACGGGGACTGCCAGTGCATCGCGTCGAGTACCGGCAGCCGGTGGGCCGCACTGCACCTGCGGCGTTGGAGACGATGCGTGCGCTGGCTGGCGAGCTGTTCCCGGCATGGCGGGAGCGCTTTGCGTGCGTTACCGGCAGAGGCCGCGCAGGGGGAGCCAGTCATGGCGAACGCGCATGAACTGGCCCGCGGCCATGCGCGACTGCGTGCGCTGATCGAGTTCGCGCTGGGCGAAGGTTGGCACGTGAAACGCACGCGCGGCGGGCACCTGATGTTCACCAAGCCCGGCTGCGCCGCGATCTATACCAGCTCGACTGCGAGCGATCACCGCGCTAGTCGAAACGCACGCGCGCAGCTTCGCCGCGCCGATCGACAGGCACTGACGGCATCTCGGGAGAGCAGCGATGGCTGATCCGACGCCGCAGGACATGGCCGCCAAGCTGCTGGCCAAGGGCTTCGAACGCAACGGTCCTTCGGCCGCGGCGTTGACCGACCCCATCGCCGACACACCGATGGTGGTGACGCTGGACGAGCTGCGTCCCTATGAACATGACCCACGCGTGACGCGCAACCCGGCCTATGAGGAAATCAAAACCTCTATCCGCGAGCGCGGGCTGGACGCACCGCCCGCGATCACGCGCCGGCCGGGCGAGGCGCACTACATCATCAGGAACGGTGGTAATACGCGGCTCGCCATCCTGCGCGAATTGTGGAGCGAGACCAAGGAGGAACGCTTCTTCCGCATTGCGTGCCTGTTCCGCCCGTGGCCGGCGCGCGGCGAAATCGTGGCGCTGACCGGGCATCTGGCCGAGAACGAGCTGCGCGGCGGGCTGACCTTCATCGAGCGGGCCTTGGGCATCGAGAAGGCGCGCGAGTTCTACGAGCAGGAAAGCGGCCAGGCGCTGTCGCAGAGCGAACTCGCGCGGCGGCTGACTGCCGACGGCTATCCGGTGCCGCAGTCACACATCAGCCGCATGAACGATGCGGTGCGCTATCTGCTGCCGGCGATCCCGACGCTGTTGTACGGCGGATTGGGCCGGCATCAGGTGGACCGGCTCGCAGTGCTGCGCAAGGCGTGCGAGCGCACCTGGGAGCGGCGTGCGCTGGGCCGGCCGCTGACCGTGGACTTCGCTTCGCTGTTTCAGGATGTGCTGTCGCAGTTCGACACGCGGCCGGAGGGCTTCTCGCCCCAGCGCGTGCAGGACGAACTGGTGGGTCAGATGGCCGAGCTGCTGGAAGCGGACTACGACACGCTGGCATTGGAGGTCGATGACAGCGAAAGCCGTCAGCGAGCATTGACCAGCGAGCCGGCCGCGCCGAACCCGGCAACGCCTGTCGCACCTGCGGCGCCAGCCATCACGCCGCAACTGCCGCCCGCGGCGCCAACGCCACGGGACACCTCGCCCGTCGCGCCACCGGCAGAGACACCCTCGGCACCACCTGCCGCTGCACCAAACGCCCGGGACGGGCAGCGCGACGAGCGCCTGCAGGGGCACATCGTGACGCCGGCCCCGACCACCGAGCGCCTGCAGTCCATCCAGCGGATGGTCGCGGATCAGCTCGGCGACAAGCTACCCGACTTTGAGGCAGATGCGCTGCGTGCGATCCCGGTGCAGGTTGGCGGGCTCTTTCCCATCTCGGATGTCTGGTACATCGAGCCGGGCCTGGACGTGCCGGATCGCCTGCGCGTGCATATCGCGCAGTTCGCTCGCGAGATCGCGGGGGAAGCGGCGGTGGCCGACCACATCGAAGCCAGCGATGGCGGCATCGGCTTCGTCTGCGTGACGCCGGCCGTGGGCCAGGCGAAGGCGCTGCCGGCGTTCGCGCGTGCGATGCTGACCCTGCTGCACGCGCTGAGCACCGCGCCGGCACCCGCGACCGGGCTGGACAGCGCGCGGCTGGCCGATGACCTTGGGCCGCTGCTGCATGGTCACGGCGGCTTGGTCACGCGCCTGAGCGATGCCGGGCTGGTGAAGCTGTTCCGTCTGCTGCGCCTGGCGCGCCGGTTGCTGGACCTGCAAGCCGGCGAAGCGGGCCAGGCATCCTGAGCGCGCAGGAGGCTCCCGCATGTCGGCACCGCACCCGCTCAACCAGGCCGTGATCGCCCAGGCGCTGCATGACCTGCGCAACGGGCAGTTGCGCCGCTGCAAGGCGATGGGCTTCGGCGAGGAGGAGCTGGATGCGCTAAAGCACCCCGAACTCGTGAGCATGCTGGTGAATGCCACGGTGTCGTGGTGCTCGGTGTCGGTGAACCGGGAAGTGTTGAAGCGGCTGCTGAGCCAGGTGCACGACGTGGAGCGGGAGATCGCCACGGTGGACCGCATGCTGCGCCTGGGAGCGAGCACGGAGATGGTCAGCAAGTTCTACGGCCTCACGCATCAAGAAGTGGCGCTGCGCCGCGACATCCTCGGACTGCCCAAGCGCAAGGGCCGGCATCCGGTGCTCGACGAGGCGCAGGACGTGGCCCTGTGGGAACGCTGGAAGGCCGGCATCACGGAGCGGCACATCGCACTGAACGACGACATGGCGATGCTGGCGCTGACCATGGACCTGGCCGAGGCCATGACCCTGCCCATGTCGGTGATCTGGTCGGCGATACGGAACTGGGTCGACCAGGGGCTGGTGTAGGTCATGATGACGGGCGACGCTCCAAGGCGTGATGGCCCGGTTGCGCTGTCGGCGTTGTTCGACGAGGCACTGCGGCACCTTGAGCCGAAGGAACCGGCGCAGGGCATGGCGGCGAGCCAGGACGGCTTTCTCTACAGCGGCAACCGGCACGAGAGCGTGCCGCGCGCGCTGTTCCTCGACCGGCGCCTGACGCCGCTGGAGCGCAATGCCTGGCAGGTGTTCCGCCTGCAGCTCAACGACGACGGCGTGACCGCCTTTCCCACCTACGACCAACTCCGCCCCTATCTGGCGTCCATGCCCTGTGCGGCGCAAGCCTCGCACGAGACCGTGGCGCGCGCCTTGACGCTGCTGCGGCTGACGCGCTGGCTCAGCCTGGTGCGGCGGCGGCGCGATCCCAAGACCGGCCGCATCCAGGGGAACCTCTACGTGCTGCACGACGAACCGCTGTCGCCCTTCGAGGCGATGCAGCTCGACCCCGACTATCTGGGCCTGGTGAGCCAAGCGCTCGCGCACGCGGCGAAGGCGGTGCAGGTCGTGGGCATGAACACGCTGCGGGAGATCGCTGAAGACCCGCTGCTCAGCGGGCGCACACTGCCGACCCGCTTGCAGGTGCTCGCGCAGCGCATGGTGCGGCATGGCTGGACGACGCCAGGTTATCCACAGGAGGGTGCGGACCACGAATCCGAAGAAGGCCAGGAAGCCCTGCTTCGGAATGGCGCACGCCCGTCTTCGGAATCCGAAGCAGGGCCGAAACCCGCGCCGGACGGCTCTCTTCGGATTCCGAAGGAGGACCGTACAGTACGTAATGATCGTACAAATGAAGTACGTACAGTACCGCGCGCGAGGGCCTTGCAGAACCTGCGGCTGCCGGAGCGTTTCCTGCGCTTGAAGGACGAACAGCAGGCCGGCGCGCTGGTGGCGCTGCAGCAGGTGGACGAAGCGCAGCGGCAGGCCGTGCTCGACGAGTGGGAGGCACGCTGCCGCAACAGCGCTGTGCGCAATCCGGCCGGATATCTGTTCGGCATCATCCAGAAAGCACTGCGCGGGGAGTTCAAGGCCTGGGCCGGAGAAAGTGCATCGGCACCGCCAGCGCCCCCGCCACCTGCGCCATCGTCACCGCCGGCATCCCGTGCGGCCGACCCCGAGGTGGCACGTGCCTACCTGGCGCAGCTCCGAGAAGCCTTGCGTGATCGCTGATGTTGACTATCCCCAGGGGATAGCTGGAACAGACATCTTTCCGCAGCGCGCGATTGTCGCCCGCCGAATGACAGGCGAAACTGTCGCCTTTGAATCAGACGCGGACTGCCACGCACGAGCCCGGCCGACGACGGACATGACGACTTCCCCAGCCACAAACGCACTGCAACCACTACAGCGAGACGTTCAGCGCTTGCTGGGCAGATGCCTGTTGCGCCTTCAACAATACGAGCGCCTCATGAAAGCCATCGTGGCCCACCACGAGATTTCAGGCCCGGCGCATTCGCTGGAGGCCATTCGCACAGCGCGGATCGAAGATGCCGCGACCAAGACCCTGGGCACGTTGGTCGGACAACTGTTTGGTTCGTATGTCGTCACCGATAGAAATAGCGGCGAGGAGCGCGACGACGATCTTCCCGGCGACGTGATTTCCTTTCGCACGCGCGTGCAACTGAGCCTGTCTGCGCAGGACTACGCGAAAACCCAGGCCGACCTCAAAGACCTGGTATCGCTGCGCAACACCCTGGTGCACCACTTCATCGACCAGCACGATCTATGGACCGTGGACGGGTGTCGCGCTGCACAGGACGAACTCGGTTCCGCCTACACGCGCATCGATCAACACTTTGAGCAGCTGCGCGGCTGGGCCGAGCACATGGATCAGGCGCGGCGCCTGGCAGCGGAGTTCGTCCAGTCGGATGTGTTCCACGACCTGGTGGTCAATGGCATCGCGCCGGACGGCACGGTGGACTGGCCGGCCGCCGGCATCGTTCGCGCGCTGCGCGAGGCCGCCGCGCAGTTGGCCGTCGAGGGCTGGACACCGATTGCCGCCGCTGGCCGGTGGATCGCGGACCAGCATCCCGAGCAGCTTCCAGCCAAGTACGGCTGCAGCAGTTGGCGGCAGGTGGTGCACGAGTGCCGCCTGTTCGAGCTTCGCTACCGTGAGGTGGAGGGGCAACGGGCCGCCTGGTACAGACCTCGCGAGGCATAGGCCCACAACGCGGCCCCAAGTTCGCGCGAGTCGCGAACAAGTCCGCCGCGCTATCCCCAGGGGATAGGCAGCACCCACAGCCTTCCGCGCGGAACAAACCGGGCGCGCATGGGCTGCGGTTTGTTGACTGACGGTCTTCCGGCTGGTGCCGATGCTGGCGACTCGTTCCCTTACCGCGAGTCGTCACTCATGGCCAATGAACCCCTGCAATTGAATCTCGGGGCGCTGCGTAGCGCGATGTCGCTGACGCTGCACACGCACCACGCCTCCCGCATCTGGCATGGCCGCGCACCGTCAGAAGGACGCGCCGGCATCATCGGCCTCAACGGCTTCATCAGCGTGATGAACAAGATGAAGCGCGGCGCCGAGCAAGACGACCCGTACTCGGACTGGTGGATGCTTCGGGTCGAAGACAAGCTCGCCGACACCAAGACCCGCCTGCAGACCCTGCGCGAACAGGTGGTCCAGGCCCTCGCCGATGTACCTGCGGCGTTGTCGCTGGGCGAGAACATGAACGTGCAGCCGGTCAAGCTGCCGCTGTTCGTCAATGCGCAGCTCGGTTTCATGGCGGTGTACCTGCTGGCCGATTACGACGACCTGGCGCGAAAGCTGATCCTCGCCCACCACACCGCGCTGATCGACCGCAGCACCTTGGAGCGCTGGCTCAACGATGGCGCGCACGCGCTGCGCAGCCTGTTCTCGCTGGCCCAACAGTATCGCTACTCGGGCACGACGCGCGACGACTTCGCGGCAAAGAATGCCGCGGCGCATGCGGCGCTGGAAAAGTTTGGCGAGCTGCCGCAGGACGTGCTGGAAGGCACGCGCCGTTCGCGCTTTGCACCACCCATCGCGCGCCGCACAGGCAAGCCAGGCACACCGGCTGCTGCACCGGCCGCTGATGCTGCTGCTCCGGCCACCAAGGATCGCGCAGCCGATGCCGCGTTGGATGATGAGGATGCCAGCACATGACGGCATCGACCCCGGCCAGCCGACCAGTACGCTTCACGTCGCTGGAACAGGCGGACTTCCAACGTCTGGAACACGCCGGCTACCTAAAAGGCCTTTTACAGCCCTTTAACAGGCCGTTGAAAAATCCCCCGCCGACGCCCGCGTTGGCCGCTACGATCTGAAGCCATCGGTGAACGACCCAGACGAGGACGATGAGAGGCAGTCAAGATTTCCAGGGGGCGATGTTCAGCTACATCAGCCTTGAAGAGCGCGTGCCGCAGGCACACCCGCTGCGCAAGTTGCGCGCGGTGGTTGATGCGCTGCTGGCAACCATGAACCGCGAGTTCGAAGCGGTGTACGCCCGCCGTGGCCGCCCATCGGTGCCACCGGAGATGCTGCTCAAGGCCTTGCTGCTGCAGATCCTGTTCTCCATCCGCAGCGAGCGCCAGTTGGTCGAAGCGATCAACTACAACCTGCTGTACCGCTGGTTCGTGGGCCTGAACATCGAAGACAAGGTCTGGGACCACTCCACTTTCAGCGCCAACCGCGAACGTCTGTTCAACGAAGACCTCGCCCGCGCCTTCTTCGAGCGCGTCAAGCTCAGTGCCCAGTGGGGCAAGCTCGCCAGCGACGAGCACTTCAGCGTGGACGGCACGCTCATTGACGCCTGGGCCTCGCACAAGAGCTTCAAGCGCAAAGACGACGACAGCGGCACGCCGCCTGGGCGCAACCCCGAGGTGGACTTCAAGGGGCAGGAGCGCTGCAACGACACCCACGAGAGCACCACGGACGCCGATGCCCGGCTGTTCAAGAAGAGCCAGGGCGACAAATCCCGCCTGTGCCACATGGGGCACATCCTCATGGAGAACCGCAACGGGCTGATCGTGGATGTCGAGATCACCCACGCCAGCGGCACGGCCGAGCGCGAGGCGGCGCTGGCCATGTTGGAGCGTCGGGGCAACAGGAACAAACGGGCCACGGTCGGTGCCGACAAGGGCTACGACAGCAAGGCCTTCATCAAAGGCTGCAGAAAGCTCAAAGTCACGCCCCACGTGGCGGCCAAGGACAAACACTCGGCGGTGGATGCGCGAGTGACACGGCACGAGGGCTACAAGACCAGCCTGAAGGTGCGCAAGCGCATCGAAGAGGCCTTTGGCTGGATCAAGACCGTCGGTGGTCTGGCAAAGACCAAGCTGATCGGTCAGGCCAAGCTCACGGGCCAGGCGCTGCTGTGCTTTGCCACCTACAACCTTGTGCG
>NZ_MTBE01000048.1:0-18626 GCF_002916785.1 Diaphorobacter sp. LR2014-1
CGCACAAGGTTGTAGGTGGCAAAGCACAGCAGCGCCTGGCCCGTGAGCTTGGCCTGACCGATCAGCTTGGTCTTTGCCAGACCACCGACGGTCTTGATCCAGCCAAAGGCCTCTTCGATGCGCTTGCGCACCTTCAGGCTGGTCTTGTAGCCCTCGTGCCGTGTCACTCGCGCATCCACCGCCGAGTGTTTGTCCTTGGCCGCCACGTGGGGCGTGACTTTGAGCTTTCTGCAGCCTTTGATGAAGGCCTTGCTGTCGTAGCCCTTGTCGGCACCGACCGTGGCCCGTTTGTTCCTGTTGCCCCGACGCTCCAACATGGCCAGCGCCGCCTCGCGCTCGGCCGTGCCGCTGGCGTGGGTGATCTCGACATCCACGATCAGCCCGTTGCGGTTCTCCATGAGGATGTGCCCCATGTGGCACAGGCGGGATTTGTCGCCCTGGCTCTTCTTGAACAGCCGGGCATCGGCGTCCGTGGTGCTCTCGTGGGTGTCGTTGCAGCGCTCCTGCCCCTTGAAGTCCACCTCGGGGTTGCGCCCAGGCGGCGTGCCGCTGTCGTCGTCTTTGCGCTTGAAGCTCTTGTGCGAGGCCCAGGCGTCAATGAGCGTGCCGTCCACGCTGAAGTGCTCGTCGCTGGCGAGCTTGCCCCACTGGGCACTGAGCTTGACGCGCTCGAAGAAGGCGCGGGCGAGGTCTTCGTTGAACAGACGTTCGCGGTTGGCGCTGAAAGTGGAGTGGTCCCAGACCTTGTCTTCGATGTTCAGGCCCACGAACCAGCGGTACAGCAGGTTGTAGTTGATCGCTTCGACCAACTGGCGCTCGCTGCGGATGGAGAACAGGATCTGCAGCAGCAAGGCCTTGAGCAGCATCTCCGGTGGCACCGATGGGCGGCCACGGCGGGCGTACACCGCTTCGAACTCGCGGTTCATGGTTGCCAGCAGCGCATCAACCACCGCGCGCAACTTGCGCAGCGGGTGTGCCTGCGGCACGCGCTCTTCAAGGCTGATGTAGCTGAACATCGCCCCCTGGAAATCTTGACTGCCTCTCATCGTCCTCGTCTGGGTCGTTCACCGATGGCTTCAGATCGTAGCGGCCAACGCGGGCGTCGGCGGGGGATTTTTCAACGGCCTGCTAGACGCGCAAGGCGTTTGCGTTCAAACGCTAGCGTCAATTGCTCGGCTTCCCGGCCTTGCTGAAGTTTACTGTCGTTCTCTCTAGCGCGTGCGACCTGTGCTAGTCCGTCCCACCACGCAAGGACTTCGGCCGTCGGCATATCAACGAACAAGCCAGCCGCCTCGAAGCATTGCGCTTCGTTCGGATTCAATGCTGCCCTGAGTCGCTCTCGACCTAGTGGGGCAAGCCTTGTCCACCATGGTCGATGCCGTTTGACGACGCTGGAGATGGTCTCCCGAAACAGGGGAGCAATATGCTCATGGGTATATTCGTTAGGAATGAGTGTGTATAAAGTTGTCGCCGCCCCGTAGTCATGATGAGCATCGTCGGCGGATAGTCGACGCACGGCATGTGCCGCCTCGGGAATGGGAACATTCGGGTGAATTGCCGCGTATCGACGGAGGGCAACCAAACCCCAAAATGCGCTCATCGTTAGAAGCGGTTCATTGCTCGCCTCAGCCACTTTATGGCTCCTCGTCTACGAACTGCGGTTCGCGTCCTTCAAGTTCGGCGATTAAATCGACGAGATCTGCAAGCTCAATACCGTAGTTGACAGGGTCTACTGAATTCTCTTCATCTAGCGCGATTTCGTGAAGATCAGGGTCATCTAGCAATTGCTGAAGATTGCGGAGTTTGTTCGCAAGGCGGCGGCTGACAGAGTAGTCTATGCTGCCAATGCCTTTCGGGGCAACCGTTTGGAAAATATGAATATTGGTTTCGACATCTGGCGGTAGGCCAAGTCGATGAATACGATCGATCGATTGAAGATAGTGCGTCGTGTTATAGCTTCGATCTAGATAGATTGCGTCATGGCAAACTTTGTGAAGACTGATGCCCTCGCCCGCGGCGGCAGGATTGGCAATAATGACTGAGCAAGCGGCATCCTCGTGAAACCGCTTTATCCGATTTTCACGCGTATCGGCTCCTTCTTCTTCGCCTGTTGGTATTGCACCGTACAAACTCACTGGATTTAGATCGGCGAGCATCACTTCAAGCTGCAGGATCGTGTCTGTAAAAATCGTCCAGATTACGCTCTTGCGGCCATTTCGCGCTAACGTACGCGCAAGGGCGACTACATCTCGCATCTTACGCGATGGCCCCTCTTCAATCACCTTGTCAAGGATTCCCGAATTGATTGTTTTAAGGTTGCCATCCTCTGACATTGAGCGCAAACCCACCACCGGATTGACGGATAACTGAAGTAACGTCATTACTGACCGCCGCGCCTTATACACGTCGAAGCGGCTTTCTGTCTTTAGTGAACTGAACTGCTTGAGCGCTTCGCTACGCACTATCGCGTACAGGGCTTGTTGACCCGGGTTCATCTCGGAATGGATGAAGTGACGCTTAGGCTTTTTGAGTCCGAGTTCTTCTTTTGTAGTTCGGACATACAAGTTCCCTAATACCTGGCGGGGTTGTGAGCCTTGTCCGATCTTTAGACCCAAACCGGAACCGGGCCAAAGAAAGTCGAGCTGCGATTGAAGATCGGATGGAGCCTGCGGCATAGGGGTGCCGCTCAATATGTCGCGCCTTACCGGCAACGAAGAGATATTTAATAAAATTGAACCTCGCTGCGAGCCCATCCCCGCTTTCATTCGGTGTGATTCGTCAAGAATAAGGTGCACGGGATGGCGCGAGAGGTGCGAACTTATGAGGCTAGAAATGCGCACCAACTGGTCATAGCTGATGAGGAAGCGTGTGGCACCACTGTTCAACAGCGAGCCGATCGTTTCAACCCCCGTTGAAAGCAGGGTGAACGGCTCTGTGCCGTGCTCGGGGGCATCCGCTTCCATACAGTCGCGCACAACTTCCTGCCAGGCAAGGAAGGCATTTTTGGGGGCGACAACGAAGAGATGCTGATTCGGCTGACGTGTCAACAAATGCAGCGCGAACGTCACGGTGGTCTTCCCTGCACCAGGAACAGAAAAGTTGGCACCATTACCGAGCGCCAGCAGGTGCGCAAGGTCGCGAAGCTGAAAATCCGTGAGCTTTCGTTTAGCCGGACTGAAGCCTAGGGTCGCGAGGCGGTCGGCAATTTCCTGCGGCGTCAGCGTGAGAGTCAAGGTGCCTCTGCCAGCCTGCACAGCTTTATATTCCCGCAGGAATTGGGCAACACGCTCCTGAGCCTCACCGAGTGGCCGAAATGCAAAATTCTCAGCGCGCTGTAGTGGTGCAAATTCGCGCAGCAATGACAGCAAGCTTGCCCATGGCAGGTCGAGATGATTGGGGCCGATATCGCAGTCCGTTTCGATCGCCAACGCGCGCTGAACGATACGATCCCAGATCGCGGTCATACCCTTCTCTTGCATTGTGAAGGCTCCCCGCACCGGGCCCGCACGGTATGAAATTGAGATTTCAAGCTTGCTTTGGGCCATGGGCGTTATATCCCTGGTGCAGTGGAAGTGCGTGCGCCAGCACGCATGCGAGCTATCTCGGCCTTCAACTTTTGTGTAGTGAGTAGGATGCTTTCAAGTTGGGCGTCAATAGCACCATAAGTATCTGGGTCAGCATTAGAAAAATCTACCTCCAGAAGTTTGGTGTTAGCATCCTTGACGGCTTTCAGGGCTGCCTGACCACGCTTCTGATCCTGTTCAGAAGCGCGAATGCTCTCGCACACTGCGATCAATTCCTGAGTGACTTCCTCCCGTCGCGACTGATCATCCATAACGTCGATCAACGGCTTATAGCTGGAGCCTTCACTTTCGTCATCAATATCGATTGCGAGTTGCTCATCCTTATCGCTGCTGGGAGGGGGCGGTTGGTTTAGATCGACTCCGAGCCTACTAGCTAGCGCCTCGGCAACATCAGGCGCCTTCTTGCCGAAGCTGAAGTTGAATGCATATGCGCGAGTCCCTAGGCTGCTGGAGTTGTCCTGAATCAAGAACGCGATACGCCGGCTGATTTCAAGGTGTTCACCCACTTTATCTTTCAGATCCCGAGCCATGTCGCCAAATAATTGCTTACCACGCTCGACTAGCTCATAATCTTCCGGCTGACCTCTCCAATCTTTTAAATATACCTCGGCGTGGCCAAGCGCCTGCAGCATAGCCATCACTTCTCGAATATCCTTGCGCATGTCGCGCGTGATCTCATCGCGCGTGAATCCGCTCTGCATGAGATCCTTAATCGTTAAGGCCTCGTTTACCCACGTGTAGGCGAGCTTAGTTTCTGGTTGCATCTGCAACCGAACTTCTATTTCCTTAATTTCTTTGTCTGAAGCCGATGCCGGAAGCACCATGCAATTTATATGGGTAAATTCGGAGTACTTGCTGTCGCCCGCTGCATATAATTCACGCATAGCCGATAAGCGACGGTTGCCATTGACAACAACACCTGAGCTGGTGATTAAGATGGGTTCAGTCTGTTTTCCTTCCTCCAGCACCTTGGCGATCGGCATAATTGAAGTCGTCCCCTCCTTTGAGAACGCATCCAGCAATTCATGCTGCGCCTGCTGCGCATCTTGGTTTTCCTGTCCGTTGGAAAAAAAGGTGGCACTACATTGATGTAGTCGGATGTATTTTAGCTGCTCGGTGCGTGTTCGCCCGTTCGCCATGCGATAAATCGGCAGTTCAATCGGGACTCGGATTACTGGCAGCTGCTGCACAGAGTTTTGGTACTCGTAAAACGCTGCACGATCTGTCGTCGCAGAGCAGCAGCTAGAAATCTGTTCGATGCGCTCATGCTTTGGAATAACGCGTATTTTATAGACCATTTTTTCCTACTCGAAAGCTACTACAAGAATTGGAACCGTAATGATACGATCGTATAGTTCGAGTTCACCACATAGCCGCTCGAAATTCGCAATATTGCTACCAAGTAGACTGGCGCCGCTGCGCGTCGGCACAGCCAGAGCTGCCGCCTCGATCTTGTTACTATTGAAGAGGTATTGCAGCTTCAAAAGATCGTAAAAGACCCGACTGATATTTCCAGTCTGCAATTGAATCGCAAGATCGCCTCTCCGGCTGAAAATCGTAGCGCCGGCCAGATTGGGTGCGATATAGAGCTCTTCAGACCAACCTTCTTTGGTCAGCTCACTTCGAATGTGCTCTCGAATGGCGGGCGTCGCGTGAGCCTCCAGTCTGATAGCGGGAGCGTTAAAGGCATCGGTTAGCCACTCATCAAGCTCTCGCTTCTCCCATTCGACATTCCCGTTGCGATGTGAATACCCCTCGATGAAATTCATGTAGTCTCTCTTAACGTAGGCTCATAAACTGGCTTATTCATGGGACGAACACGTAGCTTGCCAGCCTGTAGTTGTAGGATTCGCTCCTTAGCAATATTTATGTACTCTGGAAGAATATCGCAGCCATATGCTTTTCTTTTGTGCATCAGAGCAGCAATTGCACTGCTGCCAACGCCCAAATACGGATCAAGCACCGTATCCCCCTTGTTGGTAAGAGCAAGCACCAAGCGTTCAACTAACCCTACTGGAAATTGGCACGGATGGTCAAGCTTTTCAACGTGATTTGCTTTGACATTTGGAATGTCCCATACGTCTGCTGGATTCTTCCCGAGTGGGTTGCCAGAGAGCTGGCCTTTATTTGGTCCTTTGAAGTGTTTTTTGTTTGGATACTTCGACGGAATACGCACCTCATCGAGGTTGAAAATATAGTCATCGCTCTTTGTAAACCAAAGGACTGTCTCGTGGCGTCCTGAAAATCTATTTTGACAATGTAGGCCATGTCCAAAGCTCCAAACAATGCGGTTTCGGAGCTTGAGGCCATGAGATTTAAAGAGTGGGTACAGCAGGATATCTAGAGGGTAAATTTCGTTGCCGTCTACGTAGTTTCCGACTTGCCAGCAAATTGATCCGGTCTTACTCAACAGGCGAACCGCCTCTCCAATTGTCTCGCGTTGATTTTCGATGTATGCCGTAAGCGGTTGTTTTGACTCGTATTCTTTTCCAATGTTGTACGGAGGTGATGTAACAATTAAATTCATGCTCTCGTCGGCGAGTGTGCGCATGAAGGCCATATTGTCTTGACAGGAAATATTCGCATCTTCCAAATTTAAAGATACGACCGAAGCATCACTTCTTTTTTTGGTATTTTGGGCGATTACTAACTTTTTTGGCGTGGTGGAAACTGATTCCTCGATGGAATTTTCAAATAGATCAAATCTCGAATTGAGGCGGCTTGCCTGACTACTTTTCATAATTTTCTAACAATCATTTCCTGTATGCTCAACTTTTTCAATTAAGCAGGTCAGGTTCTGTCGGCGTCTATATTGGAGGCACTTCGGCTGAAAATTCATAACTTCAAAGCATTGTAGATCTATTTGCTCTGGTGTCAGCATACGGGAGACAAGACCTCGCCCAAGCGCTACATTGCTTCTTTGCACTACGCGGTACTGGCTGAACTAGCCTACTCTCGCTGCAAATTTGCCGCGTCAAAGATGGATCCGACGGCCTTCTCCATCGCTTCGCGCACAGGGTCAATCCACAGCCTGTCATACGTCTTTGTCGTGTCCAGAGACTTGTGGTTGAGCGATTTGCCGATGATCGATAGGTTCGCTCCACTGCCTGCCATCCATGCTCCGAAGGTGCGCCGCAGGTCGTGAAGTCGCACGTCTTCGATGCCGGCTTTCTTGCGAACGGTTTCCCAAGCTCGCTTGGGCTCAACCAGATGGCCTTTGGCTCCGGAGCTGGGGAACACGAACGGACTGTTAACGGCGTTGGGGTCTGCCTTGCGCTCTGCAAGAACCTCCAGGGCCTGCGGCAGCAGGGGGATGATCTGCGGCTCGCCGTTCTTGGTTTCGGGGATCATCCATTCCTTGCGCACGAGGTTGATTTGATCCCAACGCATCGCGAGTACGTTGGAGCGGCGCGCCCCGGTGATCAAGCTCATCTTGATGTAGTCGCGGGCCACGGGATTTCTGCATTCGTCCACTGCACGGAAGAAGGCTGGAAGCTCTTCACGGGTCAGGAATCGCGAACGTTTGTTTTCCTTGTGCCTTCTGACGCCGCGGCAGGGGTTCAATCCATCGTAAAGCTCTGCTCGGATGGCCTCGCTGAAAACGCTGCTGACCAAGGCCAGCACGCGGTTGGCGGTTATGGGGTGCGTTTCCGCGATCTTGTTGAAGACGGTCTTGATTTCGCCGATGCCGATCTCGGACAGGCGGCGCTTTGCGAGGTTGACGCCGTACTTCCGGTCGGACAGGTACTTGGTGAACTTGGCCAAGTCCTCCTTGTGCGTCTTCTTGCGCGGCTTGCTGTGCTGCTCGTAGAACAGCGCGAACATCTCGCCGAAGGTGATTTCCGCGCGCTGCTGGCGCTTCTTGTCGGCTGGGTTGCTGCCCAGAGCCACCTTGCCGTTATGTTCGATGGCCTTGGTGCGCGCTTCGTCCACCGTGAGGTCGGTGGTGCGGCCGATCTTGATGCGCTCAGGGCGGCGGTTGATCTTCTTGTATAGAACGTAGGTCTTGGCGCCGCTGGCGCCGACACCGACAGCCAAGCCGGGCACTTTCGTGTCGTAGTAATACTTCCAGCCGGACTCCGGGATCGGAAGGTTTTCGATGCTCGCCTTGGTGAAGTTGATGCGGTTGGTGGAGCTTGTCATGGTGGTCAGAACCGTCATGGCAAACGACCATCGGATGGACTCTTGGTTGCTACCGTATTGCTACTGCGCAAGCGAATTGCTACCCCATTGCTACCATCAGAGTCGATTTCGTGTGACGGATGAAAACTTGGTTGATTTAAAATTTGCATTATAAATCAACAGGTTATGACGATTATTGACAGTCCATGACCTAGCGTGATGCTATGCTTTTTGCGTCTTTTAATCCGTTGGTCACAAGTTCGAATCTTGTACGTCCTACCAAGTTTCAAAGGCTCTGTAGCGATACAGGGCCTTTTTTGTTTTTGCTTGGCCAATTGTGAGGGTAGGGGTGCGCCAACGTTTTGCCTACCAATAGCTCCATGATCAGCATAGCAGGCACCCATGAACTGGCTGCTTACCCTTGTCGCTGTGCTAGCGATGAGTGGTACAGCGTCGTTCTACTCCACGGTACGAGTTTCAATCAGTCCGGGAACAACGGGGCACTTCTAAAATGCCTCGACGTTCATCCACATTTCCAGCCATGAAGACTCTGCTTGCCATTGCGGTTGCTGCATTCACGCTTTCCGGTTGCGCGGTCTATCACGACCATTACGACAACCGTGGAGTGGGTCCCAAGAGCCACCCGCACGGGTGCCCTCCCGGTCAGGCGAAAAAAGGCAACTGCTGATGTGACGCCGCGCTTCGCGCCGTATCGGACCTTTTTTGGGAAAGCTCGGTGTGGCGCAAGAGGGGGCAAAAATGCAGGCCCCCGGCCCTCTGCGGCAGATTACGGCGTGCCCAGGCGTTGGTTCGGTCGGTCAGGGCGCGCCAAGTGCGCCTTGCGCCCCGGGATCACCGCTAAAGTAATGGGCTAGGCGGCGCGCACAGCGCGAGTGCTTTCCTTCCTCCCGCATCCCGGCAAAGTTCCCATGACACTTCACCTCAGCATTGGCCCCCTGGTTTCCCTCATCGCAGGCATCCTGATTCTGATCATGCCCAAACTGCTCAACGTGATCGTTGCGCTGTACCTGATCGTGATGGGCATCCTCGGCCTGTTGGGTATGCACACGCTGCGTTTCTAGCCGGGCTTACCGTTTGCGTTTCGACGGTGTGCCGCCCTTGCGTGCGGGCGCACCGGCCTTTGCCGAGCGGACTGTCGCCAGGCTGATGGGTTGTTTCGCGCTGGTGCGTGCCAGCGATGTCGCGGCAAGCCGCACGGGCAGGTACATCACGACCTGTTCTCCGGGCTTGAACTTGCTGGAGGTCTTCACGTCGTTCCAGTCGGCAACGTCTGCGGTGCTGACCTTGTAGCGCCGTGCGATGCTGGCTACGGTGTCGCGCTTGCCCGCGCGCACCGTGGTGCGCCGCGTCACGATTTCAGGCGTGAAGCTGACTTGGCCGTTGTCGGCGAGATGGCCCGGGACGTCTGCGCGCATGGTGGCTGCGCGGGGCACCATGAGGGCCGAGCCGGCTTTGATCATCATGCGTGGTGGAATGCCATTCACCTGACGCAAATCGTTTTCGCTCATGCCCGTGCGTTGCGCCGCGGTGGAGACGCTCATCGTGTTGGGCACCGTCCATACCGTCCAACTGGCGTATTGGCCTTCGGTGTAGGCCTCCAGATTCTTGCGGAACACCTGGGCGTTGTCCCAGGGCAACAGGATCTGCGGCATGCCCGCCGCAAGGATCACGGGCTTGTGCAGCGACGGGTTCAGGGCGCGGAAATCCTCGATGCGTACGCCGGCGAGACTGGCTACCAGGGTGACGTCCATGTCGCGCGTGATCTCCACGCTCTGAAAGTACGGATGGTTCTCGATCAACGGCAGCTCGGTGCTGAACTTGTCGGGATTGGCCACGATGTTCTTCACGGCCTGCAGCTTGGGCACGTACATGCGGGTTTCGGCGGGCATCGTCAACTCGGTGTAGCGCGTGCCCAGACCCTGTTTCTCGTTGCGCGCGATCGCGCGGGCCACGCTGCCTTCTCCCCAGTTGTAGGCGGCCAGGGCCAGATGCCAGTCGCCGAACATGCCGTAGAGCTTCTGCAGGTAGTCCAGTGCCGCGCGCGTGGACGCCAGCACATCGCGCCGGTCGTCGCGGAAGGCGTTCTGCTTCAAGTCGAAGTAGGTTCCCGTGGCCGGCATGAACTGCCACATGCCCGCGGCCTTGGCGCTGGACACTGCCTGAGGGTTGAAGGCGCTCTCGATGTAGGGCAGCAGCGCCAGTTCTGTGGGCATGCCCCGGCGTTCCAGCTCTTCGACGATATGGAACAGGTACTTGCTGGAACGCTCGGTCATGCGCTGCATGTAGTCGGGGCGCGTGGCATACCACTGTTCCCGGTCGCGTACCAGATCGGTGTCCAGGTCGGGCATGGAAAAGCCGCGCCGGATGCGGTCCCACAGATCGGCTGGCGCGCTGACGCCAGCCACTGTGTGGCCGCTGGCGGCGCTCGCCGTGATGGGCTGCAATGGCCCCGACGGATACAGCGGCGTATGGCTGGCAGTAGTGGGGTCGGTGGTGGATGCGGCGTTGTCCGTAGGGGCAGTGGTCGCGCAACCGGTCAACCACAGCAGGCTTGCCAGCCCCAGGATGTGCAGAAGTCTCATCGAAATTCGTTTTTCCATTGGCGCAGCGCGGCCAGTACGGCCGCAGGTTCGCGCGGGTCTATGAGGGCGTCGAAGCCGTGGGCGGCTTGGGCTACCGTAGCAACGCGCGTGCGCAGAAAAGGGTTGATGTCGCGCTCGATGGCAATGCGCGACGGCAGTGTGGGCTGATCCGCGCGGCGCCGGGACTCGCATTCGGTGATGTACTGGAGTAGCGCAGCGTTATGGGGTTCCACCGCGCGGGCGAACTTCAGGTTGGACAGCGTGTATTCATGGGCGCAGCATACGCGGGTGTTGCCGGGCAATGCGGCCAGCGTATCCAGCGAGGCCTGCATTTGCGTGGGCGTGCCTTCGAACAAGCGGCCGCATCCACCCGAGAACAGCGTATCCCCGCACAACAGCAGGGGCTCGCCTTCCATGTCCGCACAGTAGTAGGCGATATGCCCCGCCGTATGCCCCGGCACGTCCAGCACGGAAAACGTGAGGCCTAGCACCTCAAGAGTGTCGCCGCCCGACAGGCGGATGAGGGGCTCGGGCATGGGCTCCGTGGCAGGGCCATACACGGTTGCGCCCGTGGCTTCGCGCAGGGCGTTCACCCCGCCCACGTGGTCGCCATGGTGGTGCGTGACTAGAATCGCTTCCAATGGCAGCCCCATGCTGCGCAGCGCCTGCAACACGGGTTCTGCATCGCCGGGATCCACAACGACCGCACGCTGCGCGTCGTACATCATCCAGATGTAGTTGTCGGCGAAGGCGGGCAATGGCAGCAAGTTCTTCATGACCGGCGAAATTATAGGTTTGCACCACTGGTTCGATACTGCCCCTGGCCGCTACCTGCTGGCCTGGGAGCAGGAGCGTTACGACGAGCTGGTGGCGGACATCTTCGGCTACCACGCGCTGCAGCTGGGCATGCCGGGCCTGCAGGCATTGCGCAGCAACCGCATGCCGCACCGCTGGCTGGCCGTAATGCCGCCGGAGTTGCTGGTAGAGCGTAGCGATGCGCAGGAGCCACCGGCGCTGCTGGCGGATGCGGTCGCGCTGCCGTTTGCCGAGGCCAGCCTGGACCTGCTGGCGCTGCCCCACACCCTGGAGCTGAGCGTGGACCCGCACACGGCGCTGCGCGAGGTGCACCGCGTGCTGGTGCCAGAGGGCAAGGTGGTCATCAGTGGACTCAACCCGCTCAGTCTGTGGGGGTTACGGCAGCGGCGATCGCGCCTGTACCAGCGCTGTGGCGCAGGGGGGCGGCTGTTCCTGCCGGACGTGGGGGAGTTCATTTCGCCCGGGCGCCTGCGCGACTGGCTGCGCCTGCTTGGCTTTGAGCTGGAATCCATGAGCTTCGGCTGCTACCGGCCCGCCGTGGCCGGCGACCGCTGGCTGCAGCGCTACGGCTGGATGGACGCGCTGGGTGCGCGCTGGTGGCCGATCTTCGGGGCCGCGTATGTGATCGTCGCCGTCAAGCGCGTGCAGGGCATGCGCCTGCTGGAGCCTTCGTGGCGCAAGGCGCCGCAGGCGGCTGCCGCGCAGGTACAGGTAGCGCGGCGCCATGGCCCGGGCTGAGGCGACGGGCCATTTTTTTATTTCTGGGAGCTATTTTTGAATCAGGTGGTGATCTATACCGACGGTGCGTGCAAGGGCAATCCGGGCCCCGGCGGTTGGGGGGCAGTGCTACGTTCAGGCACGCTGGAGAAAGAGCTGTTCGGTGGCGAATTGGGAACGACCAACAACCGCATGGAACTGATGGCCGTGATCCAGGCGCTGGGCGCGCTCAAGCGCCCCTGCCAGGTGGCGTTGTACCTGGACAGCCAGTACGTCCGCCAGGGCATCACCGAATGGATCCACGGCTGGAAGAAAAAGGGCTGGCGCACGGCGGCCGGCCAGCCGGTGAAGAACGTGGAGCTGTGGCAGCGCCTGGACGAGCTGGCCCATCAAGCGGGCCACCGCATCGAATGGCACTGGGTGCGCGGCCATGCGGGCGATCCCGGCAACGAGCGCGCCGACATGCTGGCCAACAAGGGTGTGGAGCAGGCGCTGGGCCGCTGAGACCGGGTTCTGTGCCTTGCGGGTGATCAGCCAGTGGTGGCGGTGGTGCCCTGCACCGCTTCATGGATGCTCTGTGCCGTCTGTGGGCGCACCAGCCGCGCCGTTTCGCGCCCGTCGCGCAGGAACACGAGCGTGGGCCAGAGTTTCACGCCAAAACTGCGGCCCAGGCGCTGGCCGGGGCCGTCCTCCACCTTGACGTGGCGCACATCGTCCCGGTCTTCGAGGGCCTGCTCGATGAGCGGCTGGGCGCGCTGGCAGTGGCCGCACCAGGGCGTACCGAACTCCAGCACGGTGGGGCCCAGCCACTGGTCCACCGTTTCACGCGAAGGCGGCTGAGCGAGATGGGTGGCGGCAAACGGCATGGCGGCTCCTGCAAGGATGGCGATGGGGGCAGGGTAGGGCTGCGGCGCACGCGGCCAAGCCGGCCGCCGCTGCGCGGGCGTGTCAGATCACGCCGTCAAACATCATCACATCGACCATGTCGCCAGGGGCCACGTTGCCCTGGCCGTGGTGCAGCACGATGAGGCCGTTGGCTTGCACCATGGAACTGAGCACCCCTGAGCCCTGGTTGCCCGTGGTGCGCACCTGCAGCGTGCCGTCCGCGGCCGTGGTGACCAGGCCACGCTGGTATTCGGTGCGGCCGGGTTTCTTGCGCATGGCCTCGGTGCTGACGGCGCGCAGCAGCGGCGGTGCGCTGCGTGTGCAGCCCATCATGCGCAGCAGCGCGGGGCGGACGAAAGCCAGGAAGGTGACCATCACCGCCACCGGATTGCCCGGCAGGCCGAACAGCACGCTGCTGCCGTCTGCACTCTGAATGCTTCCATCTTGATAGCTGTTAACGCTTGATGGAAGCGCGTTAGGATCGGATTTGGCTTGTAATTCGGGCCGAAGGCGGCCCACCGCCATCGGCCGGCCCGGGCGCATGGCGATGCGCCAGAACGCCACGTCGCCCAGCTGCTTCATCATGGTGCGCGTGTGGTCGGCCTCGCCCACGCTCACCCCGCCGCTGGTAATGATGGCGTCGGCCTCGGCGGCGGCACGGCGGAAGGCGGCTTCCAGCAGTGTGGGCTCGTCGCGCACCACACCCAGGTCGATCACCTGGACGCCCAGACGTGTCAGCAGGCCAAAGACCGTGTAGCGGTTGCTGTCGTACACCGCACCCTCGCGCGGTGGCTCGCCCAGGCTGAGGATCTCATCGCCCGTGGAGAAATAGGCCACGCGCACCCGGCGGTATACCGTCACTGTTTTTAGACCCAAACTGGCCACCAGACCAATAGCAGCAGGCGCTAGAAGCTCTCCTTTTGATAGCGCTACGCGGCCTTGCATGAGGTCTTCCCCCAGCAGGCGGCGGTTGTCGCCGCGGCGCAGCACGTCGGGTGCGATGCGGATGTGGCCGTCGGGCTCGGCAGTGGTGAACTCCTGCGGCACCACGGTGTCCAGCCCTGCCGGCATGATGGCGCCGGTCATGATCTTCACGCACTCGCCTGCGGCCACGGTGCCGGTCCAGGCGGCGCCGGCAAAGGCTGTGGAGCCGACCGGGCGCAGCACCAGCGGTTGGCCGGGCTGCAGTTGGGCGCCGTCGAAGGCGTAGCCGTCCATGGCCGAATTGTCGTGCGGCGGCACGCTGACGGGCGAGACCACGTCCCGCGCCAGCACGCGGCCCAGGGCGTCGAAGATGCCGACTTCTTCGGTGCTGGTGACGGGCGCGACCAGGCGCTCCAGGAAGGTGTTCACATCGGCGGCACGCAGTGCCTGCGGGTCGTAGCCCTGCAACTCGGCGGCGATCTGGTCAATGGTTTTCATGCGGTATGGGCAAGGAGGGTTGCAGCTCAGCGGTGGCCCAGGCCTTCCAGGGCGTGCAGCTCGGCCAGGGTGTTGGCGTTGTAGAAAGCATACGGGTCGTCTCCCGGCTGGTCGAACGCAACCACGGCGCAGGCGTGCTGTTCGGTCCAGCGGTCGATCTTGCGCCCGCCGCCCTGCGTGAAGCGCACCAGGCTCTCCAGCAGCGTCACGCGCAGCAGGCAAAACACCGGCTGGGTGCGCACGCGCACGGTGCCATCGCGCTCGTCGGCCTCGGGTGCCGCTGCCATGGCAATGTCGGCGCCCTCGCGCATGGCGGCCTGGGCCAGGCGTGCGGCAAGGTCTGGCGGGAACAGCGGTGTGTCGCAGGGCACGGTGAGCAGCCAAGGGGTCTCGCAGCGCTCCAGCCCTGTGAGAAAGCCCGCCAGCGGGCCTGCGTAGTCGGCAAGGCCATCAGGCCACACCGGCACTCCGAATGATTCATAGGCCGCCAGGTTGCGGTTGGCGTTGATCATCACGTCGCCCACCTGCGGCTGCAGCCGCATCAGCGTGTGCAGAGCCAGGGGCAGGCCGCGGAAGTTCTGCAGGCCCTTGTCCACCCCGCCCATGCGGGAGCCGCGGCCGCCGGCGAGGATGAGACCTGTGATGTCGTGGGTGTCGATCATGGGAAAGAAGAAGGGTGGTGAACGGCGCTCCGGGGCGGGTCCCCGCGGCGCGGCGGCGGCTCAGCCGCCGATGTAGCTCATCTCGATGCGCCGCTGGCCGCTGCCCGTCTCGGGTGGCAGGCTGGCACGCAGCTCGGAATAGCGGTCGCCGCGCCCCTGCCAGATGTGGGCGATGGCGGCGCTGATCTGCGCGTCGCTGGCATTGCCGCGCAGCAGGCTGCGCAGGTCCCAGCCTTGCGAGGCAAACAGGCACAGGTACAGCCGACCCTCCATGGACAGGCGCGCGCGGTTGCAGTCGCCGCAGAAGGCCTGCGTGACGCTGCTGATCACGCCCACTTCGCCCAAGCGCGGGTCGTGGCGACCGTCGGGGCCGGCGTAGCCCCAGCGCTTGGCGGTCTCGCCGGGGGACTGCGCGGCCAGCGGCACCAGCGGCAGCTCGGCCTGCAGCCGCGCGATGACTTCGGCGGAGGGCAGCACCTCATCCATGCGCCAGCCGTTGGTGGCGCCCACGTCCATGTATTCGATGAAGCGCAGCGTGATGCCGGTGCCGCGAAAGTGGCGCGCCATCGCCGGGATCTCGTGGTCGTTGGTGCCGCGCTTGACCACCATGTTGACCTTGATGTGCTCCAGGCCCGCCGCCTGCGCGGCCTCGATACCGGCGAGTACGTCGGCCACCGGAAAGTCCACGTCGTTCATGCGGCGGAACACGTCGTCCTGCAGGCTGTCCAGGCTCACGGTGACGCGCCGCAGGCCCGCGGCCTTGAGGGCGCGCGCCTTGCGCGCCAGCAGCGATCCATTGGTGGTCAGCGTGAGGTCGGGCACGCGGCCCTCCAGCGTGCGCAGTTCCGCCAACTGGGCAACCAGGTTCTCCAGGTCCTTGCGCAGCAGCGGCTCGCCGCCGGTGAGGCGGATCTTGCGCACCCCATGCGCCATGCACAGGCGCGCCAGCCGCGTGATCTCTTCAAAGCTCAGCAGGTCGCTGTGCGGCAGGTAGCGGTAGTGCTTGTCGAACACTTCCTTGGGCATGCAGTAGCCGCAGCGGAAGTTGCAGCGGTCCGTCACGCTGATGCGCAGGTCGCGCAAGGGACGGGAGAGCGTGTCCTGCAGCAGTCCGGTAGCGGGTGCCGCGGCCAGGAGCGCAGGGGGCTGCAGCACCTTGCTGCGCTGGTCCACGAGGGGAATGACACGTTCAGCCATGGCGAAATTGTGCCCCATCGGCGTCGTAGGGGTATGGCGGCTGCCCGCTAAATTGATGTTGATCAATTTGCTGTCACGGCAGCGACATGAGGTGCCTTTGACCAGTGTCATAGGGGGCGCGGGAGGGCGATTTGAGAATACGGCGCATGCAGAACCAACGCCCAGTCCCCACCCCTTCCTCCGTCGCCGCCTGCCGGCGCGGCCGCCGCACCGCTGTGCGCGCGCTGGCCACCGTGTTGCTGGTGCCGGCCCTGCCGCTGTCGGCCCAGGCGCGCATGGCCCTGGCCACGGCCATCAACCGCACGGCGCGCTTTCGGGCGCTGTCCCAGCGCACCGCCAAGGTCTACGGCCAGCTGTACCTGAACGTGGGTGCCGCGCGCGCCCGCGATGCGCTGGAACACACCCGCCGGCAGGTGCATTCCGGCTTTGAGGACATGGACCGCCAGAGCTGGCCGCCCGAGGTGGCGCGGCTGCTGGCGGACGTGCGCCGCAACGCGGACCGCCTGGACGCGCTCACGGCCCAGGCGCCGACGAAGGAGGGCTTTCAGGCCGTGTCGGCCCAGGCCGACCAGATGCTGGCTGCCGCCAACACCACCACCGAGGCCCTCGAGCGCCTGGCCCAGGCGCCCACGGCACGCCTGGTCAACACCGCCGGGCGCCAGCGCATGCTGTCGCAGCGCCTGGCCAAGAACTATGAGCTGTTGGCCGCCGGCCTTGACAGCCGCACGGTGCGCGAGCAGATGACGGGCGACGCCGATGAGTTCCAGCGTGCCCTCGCGCAGTTGAACAAGGCGCCCATCTCCCTAGCCGTTCTCGGAAAGAGTTGCTAAGGTAGCCCTGATTGGCCCACAATGCGCCCCAGTCAACGACTGGGGCGCTTCTTTGTCTGAGGTGAAATCGCTTCCAGGAGCGGTTTCGTCCGGCGAATGGCCTTGGCGGTTCCCTCCGACCGCCGCCGGCATCCAGGTCAACCACTGCCGGAACCCTAAGTGCGCCAACTTTGGCGTACCGCCCCACAACGAGTCCAAGCGTGGGGCCGCCGCCCGAAAGCCGGGTGGATACGCACCCGGAGACTACCGCGTTGTCGCCAGCGGTAAGGGTCAACCAAATCTGTTTTGCCACCTTTGCAGGGAAAGCTTTCCCATGCAGAGCAATCTGGCCATCGCGGAAGAGTTATTGCGAATCGGCAGATACCTGGAGCCCCAGCTTCCAACGTGTCCCAACGAGGACTGCGAGCTATTCCGCAAAGCCGAACCTGAACATAGTGGGCGGCACACAAGATTCGGAACTAACGCACACGGCACGCCGCGATTCAAGTGCGGAGCCTGTCGAAAGATATTCGTCTTTGGCGGTCGCTCGACAAAGCGCCAACAGAAAACCCATCCGAACATTGGCATATTCGAGCATCTGATGAATTCGATGCCCTTGCGGCGAATCATCAAGGTGCTGGGAATTTCGCCTGCTATTCTCTACGACCGAATCGACTTTATCCACGAGCAATGCCAGATTTTTGCTGGCGAGCGAGAGCGCGGGCTTCTTGACCGGGAGGACCTCGGCAAGAGGTATATCTCGACCGACCGACAAAAGCTCATTGTCAACTGGTCGGACCGGAAGAGCAGAAAGAACACTGTCCTCCTTTCCATCGCGAGCGCCGACCAAATAACAGGCTACCTGTACGCGGCGAACGTCAACTTCGATGGCGAGATGGATAGTGAGAAGGTCAAGGAGGAGATGACCAAATTCGGCGACCAGCGATTGGCAAAACCCTTTCGACGGTTTGCTCGGGTTTGGTTACCCCAAGACTGGGATGACGCTGCGGTACGGGCTGCCGCGAGCCGTAAGGGCACCCGACGGGCCAGCGAGGAGCCAACTGAGCTGCCTGGGGAGCTGCTCGCGGCTGTCAAGGACACCTATGACGCGGCTCAGGAGCGCGAGGACATCGAGAGCGGCGACGACCCCTCGACGGCGACCAGGGCGCCGGCCAAGGGCATGCTCTTGCACGAGCAGACCGTCATGGCGGCACATATTCAGTTCGTGACGAGATTGCTGCAGAAGGCAGAGAAACTAAGATTCTTCGTTGACCAAGAATCTGGTATTCGGGCTGCAATCTTGGTGAGCGTTCCGGAGCGCGTTCTAAATAGGACCGCAGACGCATTCTACGTAAAGGTCCTCAAGGAATTCACGGTTGACCAGAAGAAGGGGATTGTTGGCGCTGCCAAGCGGCGACTCCGGAAGGTAATGAGTGACGCCGGAGTTGACGAGGAAGAGGCCAGCTTAATCCTGGCCCTGGAAGAGTTAAGCAGCCCAACACTTATTGGCAAGTGGGGCGACCCTTGGTTTCGACATCCAATCGCGGACATGCGAGAGCCACAAAAGGGAGTTTCGTGGCTCACTGATATTGACGAACCCGAGACTGACCCGGAAAAGCGGAGTGACCAGCTTCGTCATTTTGCCCGGCTGCACCTGAAGGCGTCATTGACGGCTGTTGATAGATTCTTCATGCAAGTTCGACGGGCGCTCACGGTAGCCGAACGAGGGGTTATCAGCGCGAGCGCCGACAGAAGACTTTGGTTTGGTAAGAATGCCTATAACCCAGCGGTTCTGGTGAAACTGGTAGA
>NZ_MTBE01000049.1:0-17616 GCF_002916785.1 Diaphorobacter sp. LR2014-1
ATGGCAAAAGGTAAGTTTGAACGTACCAAGCCCCACGTGAACGTGGGCACGATCGGTCACGTGGACCATGGCAAGACGACGCTGACGGCGGCCATCGCCACGGTGCTGTCCAAGAAGTTCGGCGGCGAAGCCAAGGGCTACGACCAGATCGACAACGCCCCTGAAGAAAAGGCGCGCGGCATCACGATCAACACCTCGCACGTGGAATACGAAACGGCCACCCGCCACTACGCCCACGTCGACTGCCCCGGCCACGCCGACTACGTCAAGAACATGATCACCGGCGCCGCTCAGATGGACGGCGCCATCCTGGTGTGCTCGGCCGCTGACGGCCCGATGCCCCAGACGCGCGAGCACATCCTGCTGGCCCGTCAGGTGGGCGTGCCCTACATCATCGTGTTCCTGAACAAGTGCGACATGGTCGACGACGAGGAACTGCTTGAGCTGGTCGAAATGGAAGTGCGCGAGCTGCTGGACAAGTACGACTTCCCCGGCGACGACACCCCCATCATCCGCGGCTCCGCCAAGCTGGCCCTGGAAGGTGACCAGTCCGACAAGGGCGAACCCGCCATCCTGCGCCTGGCCGAAGCCCTGGACACCTACATCCCCACGCCTGAGCGCGCCGTGGACGGCGCCTTCCTGATGCCCGTGGAAGACGTGTTCTCCATCTCCGGCCGCGGCACCGTGGTGACCGGCCGCATCGAGCGCGGCATCATCAAGGTCGGCGAAGAAATCGAAATCGTCGGTATCCGCGACACGCAAAAGACCACCGTCACCGGCGTGGAAATGTTCCGCAAGCTGCTGGACCAGGGCCAGGCTGGCGACAACGTGGGCCTGCTGCTGCGCGGCACCAAGCGCGAAGACGTCGAGCGCGGCCAAGTGCTGTGCAAGCCCGGCTCCATCAAGCCCCACACCCACTTCACGGCTGAGGTGTACGTGCTGAGCAAGGACGAAGGCGGCCGTCACACGCCCTTCTTCAACAACTACCGTCCCCAGTTCTACTTCCGCACCACCGACGTGACCGGCTCCATCGAACTGCCGGCCGACAAGGAAATGGTGATGCCCGGCGACAACGTGTCGATCACCGTGAAGCTGATCAACCCCATCGCCATGGAAGAAGGCCTGCGCTTCGCTATCCGCGAAGGCGGCCGTACCGTGGGCGCCGGCGTCGTTGCCAAGATCATTGCGTAATCCAGCAAAGCACTGAAGGAATACACAATGTCCAAGCAAAAGATCCGCATCCGCCTGAAGGCATTCGACTACAAGCTGATCGATCAGTCTGCAGCCGAGATCGTTGACACCGCCAAGCGTACCGGCGCCATCGTCAAGGGCCCCGTGCCCCTGCCGACGCGCATGAAGCGCTTCGACATCCTGCGTTCGCCGCACGTCAACAAGACCAGCCGCGACCAGTTCGAAATCCGCACGCACCAGCGCCTGATGGACATCGTCGATCCCACGGACAAGACGGTGGACGCCCTGATGAAGCTGGACTTGCCGGCTGGCGTGGACGTCGAAATCAAGCTCCAGTAATCCCCTTCCTGTTGCTTGCTTCGTCCCGGTCCTCGCCGAGGGCCGGGCACCCCCAACGCGGACTTGCTTGTAAAAGCAGTCCGCGTTATACTTTGCGGCTTCGCGTTTTTGCGTCCAATTTTGGATGCGTGATGCGGAGTTTTATCAACCTTCTTTCGCGCACATAGGTGCAAGCCGTCGAGGCCAGCGCCCGTCGTGCAAACGTTCTGGCCAATTGAAGTCGGGGCGGCGGAAGTTTTGGAGAACAACCAATGAGTCTGAGCAACTCCCTCGGGTTGCTGGGTCGCAAGGTGGGCATGATGCGTCTGTTCACCGATGACGGGGACGCAGTGCCCGTCACGGTGGTGGATGTGTCCAACAACCGCGTGACCCAGGTGAAAACCCAAGAGAACGATGGCTACGTGTCCCTGCAGGTCACGTTCGGTTCGCGCAAGGCATCTCGCGTGACCAAGCCTGAAGCTGGCCACCTCGCCAAGGCGGGTGTCGAAGCCGGTGAAATCATCCGTGAATTCCGCGTGACCCCTGAAGTCGCAGGCAAGTACGCCGCTGGCGCTGCTGTGCCCGTGGCTGATGTGTTCGCCGTGGGCCAGAAGGTCGACGTGCAGGGCACCTCGATCGGTAAGGGCTTCGCCGGCACGATCAAGCGCCACAACTTCGGTTCGCAGCGTGCCTCGCACGGTAACAGCCGTTCGCACAACGTTCCTGGCTCCATCGGTATGGCGCAGGATCCGGGTCGCGTGTTCCCTGGCAAGAAGATGACGGGTCACCTCGGTGATGTCACCGTCACAACGCAAAACCTCGACGTGGTTCGCATCGACGAAGCACGCCAACTGCTCTTGATCAAGGGCGCTGTTCCGGGCTCCAAGGGTGGGTTCGTCACGGTGCGTCCGGCTGTCAAGGCGCAAGCTTCCAAAGGAGCGAACTAATGCAGCTCGAACTCCTGAATGAACAGGGCCAGGCAGCGTCCAAGGTGGATGTGCCCGAGACCGTGTTCGACCGTCAGTACAACGAAGACCTGATCCATCAGATCGTCGTCGCTTACCAGGCCAACGCCCGTCAAGGCACGCGCGCCCAGAAGGACCGCGAGCAGGTCAAGCACTCGACCAAGAAGCCTTTCAAGCAAAAGGGTACTGGCAATGCACGTGCCGGTATGACCTCCTCGCCTCTGTGGCGTGGGGGCGGTCGCATCTTCCCGAACCTGCCTGAAGAAAACTTCTCGCAGAAGATCAACAAGAAGATGTACCGCGCTGGCATGGCTTCCATCCTGTCGCAGCTGGCCCGTGAAGGTCGTCTGGCTGTGGTGGACTCCCTGAAGCTTGATACGCCCAAGACCAAGGTCCTGGCCGACAAGTTCAAGGCCATGAACCTGCAATCGGTGATGGTGATCGCCGATGAAGTGGACGAAAACCTGTACCTGGCATCCCGCAATCTGAAGAACGTGTTCGTGACCGAGCCGCGTTATGCAGATCCCGTGTCGCTGGTGCACTACAAGAAAGTGCTCGTCACCAAGGGCGCGATCGACAAACTCAAGGAGATGTTCGCATGAGCACGCTCAAGTTTGACGAAGGTCGTCTGATGCAAGTGTTGGTCGCTCCCATCGTGTCCGAAAAGGCCACCATGGTTGCCGAGAAGTCCAACGCTGTGACGTTCAAGGTGCTGCAGAACGCAACCAAGCCCGAGATCAAGGCCGCCGTGGAACTCATGTTCAAGGTGGAAGTGAAGGGCGTTTCTGTGGTGAACACCAAAGGCAAGACCAAGCGCTTTGGCAAGACCATGGGCCGCCGCGATAACGTGCGCAAGGCCTATGTGCTGCTGAAGGAAGGTCAAGAGCTGAACCTGTCCGGGGAGGCTGCGTAAACCATGGCCGTTATCAAGATCAAACCGACTTCCCCGGGCCAGCGCGGCGCGGTGAAGATCTCGCGTGACCACCTGTACAAGGGTGAAGCGTTTGCAGGTCTGCTGGAACCCCAGTTCCAGAAGGCCGGCCGCAACAACAACGGTCACATCACCACCCGTCACAAGGGCGGTGGCCACAAGCACCACTACCGCGTGGTGGACTTCCGTCGCAACAAGGACGCCATCCCTGCCAAGGTGGAGCGCATCGAGTACGACCCGAACCGCACGGCCCACATCGCCCTGGTGTGCTACGCCGACGGCGAGCGCCGCTACATCATTGCTCCGCGCAACCTGGAAGTGGGCGCCACGATCGTCAGCGGCTCCGAAGCGCCGATCCGCGTCGGTAACACGCTGCCGATCCGCAACATCCCTGTGGGCTCGACCATCCACTGCATCGAGCTCAAGCCCGGTGCCGGTGCGCAGATCGCCCGCTCCGCTGGTACGTCGGCCACGCTGCTGGCCCGCGAAGGCGTGTACGCCCAGGTGCGTATGCGTTCCGGCGAAGTGCGCAAAATCCACATCGAGTGCCGCGCCACGATCGGCGAAGTCGCCAACGAAGAGCACAGCCTGCGCCAACTGGGCAAGGCCGGTGTGAAGCGTTGGATGGGTATCCGTCCCACGGTGCGTGGCGTTGCCATGAACCCGATCGACCACCCGCACGGTGGTGGTGAGGGCCGTACCGGCGAGGGCCGTCATGCTGTTGACCCATGGGGCAACCTGACGAAGGGCTACCGCACCCGCAACAACAAGCGCACACAAGTGATGATTGTGTCGCGTCGCAAGAAGTAAGGGGTAGCAAATGACTCGTTCTCTCAAAAAGGGTCCGTTTGTTGACCATCACCTGGTCGCCAAGGTCGAAAAGGCCATTGCTACCAAGGACAAGAAGCCAGTCAAGACCTGGTCGCGTCGCTCCATGGTTCTGCCCGAGTTCATCGGCCTGACCATTGCCGTGCACAACGGCAAGCAACACGTGCCGGTTTATGTCACCGACCAGATGGTGGGCCACAAGCTGGGCGAATTCGCCCTGACGCGCACCTTCAAGGGTCACCCCGCGGACAAAAAAGTCCAGAAGAAGTAAGGAACGACCATGTCTGAAACACGTGCAGTCCTCCGGGGCGTCCGTCTGTCGGTGGACAAGGGTCGCCTGGTCGCTGACCTGATCCGCGGCAAGAAAGTGGACCAAGCCCTGAACATCCTGGCCTTCACGCAGAAAAAAGCTGCCGTGATCGTCAAGAAGGTGCTGGAGTCCGCCATCGCCAACGCCGAGCACAACGACGGCGCCGACATCGACGACCTGAAGGTCAAGACCATCTTCGTCGAGCAAGGCACCACGCTCAAGCGCTTCACCGCGCGCGCCAAGGGTCGCGGCAACCGCATCAGCAAGCCCACGTGCCACATCTACGTGACCGTGGGTAACTGAGGCCTAAAGGAAGAATATGGGACAGAAAATCCATCCTACCGGCTTCCGCCTTGCTGTAAGCCGCAACTGGGCCAGCCGCTGGTATGCCAGCAACCGTGACTTCGCCGGCATGCTGGCCGAAGACATCAAGGTGCGCGAGTACCTGAAGGCCAAGCTGAAGAACGCCGCCGTGTCGCGCATCCTGATCGAGCGTCCTGCCAAGAACGCCCGTATCACGATCTTCTCGGCACGTCCCGGCGTGGTGATCGGCAAGAAGGGCGAGGACATCGAGAACCTGAAGAAGGAACTCGCGACCCGCCTGGGCGTGCCTGTCGCCGTGAACATCGAAGAAGTGCGCAAGCCCGAAATCGATGCCAAGCTGATCGCCGACTCGATCACCCAGCAGCTGGAAAAGCGCATCATGTTCCGCCGCGCCATGAAGCGCGCCATGCAGAACGCGATGCGCCTGGGCGCCCAGGGCATCAAGATCATGTCCTCGGGCCGTCTGAACGGCATCGAAATCGCCCGTACCGAGTGGTACCGCGAAGGCCGTGTGCCGCTGCACACACTGCGCGCCGACATCGACTACGGCACCTCCGAAGCCAAGACCACCTATGGTGTGATCGGCGTGAAGGTGTGGGTCTACAAGGGCGACACGCTGGGCCGCAACGATCTGCCCGCCGCCGAGACGCCGCGTCCTGAAGAAGAGCGCCGTCCCCGTGGCCCGCGCCGCGATGGCCGCCCAGGCGACCGCGCCGGTGCTGGCCGTGGCGGCCGCCGCCCGATGGGCACCAATGCAGCCCCTGCCGACGGTAGCGACAAGCCTGCCGGCGCTGGTGGCGATTCCGTTAAGCGCGTCAAGAGCGCGCCCGCTGCCGCAGCGGCGGACGGTAAAGGAGAATAAACATGCTGCAACCTGCTCGCCGCAAGTTCCGTAAGGAGCAAAAAGGCCGCAACACCGGCGTTGCCACGCGTGGCAATTCGGTGGCTTTCGGTGACTTCGGTCTGAAGTGCACGGATCGTGGCCGTCTGACGGCCCGCCAGATCGAGGCCGCACGCCGTGCGATCTCCCGCCACGTCAAGCGTGGTGGCCGTATCTGGATCCGCGTGTTCCCCGACAAGCCGATCTCTACCAAGCCCGCTGAAGTGCGCATGGGTAACGGTAAGGGCAACCCCGAGTACTACGTGGCTGAGATTCAGCCCGGCAAGGTGGTGTTCGAGATCGTTGGCGTGCCTGAAGAACTGGCCCGCGAAGCGTTCCGCCTGGCTGCCGCCAAGCTGCCGCTGCGCACCACGTTCGTTGCCCGTCAGATTGGCGCCTAAGGAGAAATCAACATGACGAAATCTGCTGAACTCCGCCAAAAAGACGTGGCCGGCCTGGAAGCCGAAATCAAATCGCTGCAAAAGGCCCATTTCGGCCTGCGCATGCAAAAGGCCACGCAACAGCTGGGCAACACCGCCACGCTGAAGGCCACGCGCCGCGACATCGCCCGCGCCAAGACCATTCTTGCTGAAAAGCAAGCCGCCAAGTAAGGAGCCGACATGACGGAAGCTAAAAAATCCCTCAAGCGCACCTTGGTTGGCAAGGTGGTCAGCGACAAGCGCGCCAAGACCGTGACCGTGCTGGTCGAGCGCCGTGTGAAGCACCCCATCTACGACAAGATCATGATCAAGTCGAGCAAGTACCACGCCCATGATGAGAATGGCGAGTACAAGATGGGCGACACCATCGAGATCACGGAGAGCCGTCCGCTCTCCAAGACCAAGAACTGGGTGGCCACACGCCTGGTGCAAAAGGCCGGGCTGCTCTAAGCCTTCGCAGACGCCGTCTGCGCGCCTCCGAGAAACGACCCACAATGTGGGTCGTTTTTCTTTTTGGGGCCCGCAGATCCTGCCGGGGCCCTCCAACCCAGCAAGGAGATTCTCATGATCCAAGTCGGCGACACGCTGCCCGCCATCACACTGATGGAGTACTCGGAAGTCGAGGGCAATGGCTGCAGCCTCGGCCCGAACCCGGTGGATGTGCAAAAGGCCGCCGCGGGCAAGACGATTGCGCTGTTCGCGGTGCCGGGCGCCTTCACGCCCACCTGCTCGGCCAAGCACGTTCCCGGCTACGTGGAGCAGGCGGGCGCCCTGAAGGCTGCCGGCGTGGACGAGATCTGGTGCCTGTCGGTGAACGATGCCTTCGTGATGGGCGCCTGGGCGCGCGACCAGAAGACCGATGGCAAGGTGCGCATGCTGGCGGACGGCGACGCCGCGTTCGCCAAGGCCACCGGTTTGACGCTGGACTTGAACGGCAAGGGCCTGGGCCTGCGCAGCAACCGCTATTCCATGCTGGTCAAGGACGGCAAGGTGGTTGCATTGAACGTCGAGGCGCCGGGCAAGTTCGAGGTGAGCGACGCCGCTACGCTGCTCGGCCAGGCCAAGGGCTGAGGCTGCTGGTGCTGGCATCGGAGGGCTCCGGTGCTGGCACCACGCCGCAGGCGAAACGCCGCCCCGTCGCGAGATGCGGGTGGCTTTGCTATTATTTGAATAGCTATTAACGCTTTCCTGATAAGCGCTAGAGGCCCAAAAGGTTAGTAAATTTCCGCTTTCAGGTAGTGCGAACCCGGCAGGGGGTTGTGGTAATACGGCGGTATTTCCTCGAAGCCCAGTTCGGAATACAGCGCACGCGCCGATTCCATGCCGTCCAGCGTGTCCAGCAACACGCAGGCATAGCCGGCCTGCCGTGCCTGGTCCAGCATGGCCTCGGCCAACTGCCGCCCCAGGCCGAAGCCGCGGAACGCCTTGCGCACGTACAGGCGCTTCATCTCGCAGGCGTTGGGGTAGTCGGCGGTGTCCAGCGGCCGCAGGGCGCAGCACCCGGCAATGCTGCCCTCCACTTCGGCCAGCAGGATATGGCCGCGCGGCGGCGCGTATTCGCCCGGCAGGGTGGCGAGTTCCTGCGCAAAGTTCTGGAACGACAGGTCCACGTCCAGGGTGTCGGCATATTCCTGGAAGATGTCGCGCACCACGTGCATCTCGTGGGGCAGGGCGGGGCTCAGCAGCGTAATGTCAGGGGAATGGTCCACTGTGCAGAAAGAATCCGGCATGAAAAAGGCAGGGGCCAGTGTAGCCGCACCGCTGTGGGCACTCAAAAAGCCCCCAGGCTGGCGACCCACCAGGCCAGCAGCGCGCTCAGAGCCGCCACAAGGGCCGCCCCTGCGCGGCTGAGCGCATCGTCGCGCGACGCGGGTGTGGCCCCGGGCAGTTGACGATCGCCGTGCACCATGGGGCCCACCAGGGCCTGACGGCGCACCAGGGTATAGAAAACAATCGCCGCCAGGTGCAGCGCGACGAGCCCCAACAGCAGGAATTGGCCCACGTCCTTGTGATACCAAGTGGCCTGCGATACCCACTCGCCAGAAACGAAACGCGTGAGCGGACCGGCGAAGGCGATCTCGTCGTCGCTCAGCAGGCCGGTGCCTACCTGGGCCAGCAGCACCGCCAGCAGGGCAAAGACCGACAGTGCGCCCAGCGGCGAATGGCCGGGGCTGGTCACCTTGCCTTCCTGGTTGGCGAAGTGGCTGCGCAGGCGCGCGGGTGTGGGCAGGAAGCTCGCAAAACGCGACCAGCGTCCGCCCACCAGGCCCCAGGCCAGGCGAAAGGCCAGCAGCGCCAGCATCACGTAGCCCAGCCGCAGATGCCACTGCATGGCGTTGCCGCCCAGCTTGGCGGTGACGACCAGGGCGACGGTGGTCACGGCGAGCGACCAGTGGAACAGCCGGGTCGGCAAATCCCAGATGCGTACGGTGTGCGGCATGGCGAAGCGGGGGAGCGGAGGACGCGGCTATTGTGCCCAGCGTGCCCCCGTCGGGCTATATCCGACTGCCCTTCGGGCGCTTGCGGCCATGGCGTCACGCGGCCGCGCCATACTGCGCGCCGGCGCAGGGCGTCCAGCCGTCGCCGCAGCCATTCCCTTCCCCACGACAAGGTGCATTCCATGCCAATCAAAGCCCTCGCTCTTGCCGCCACCGCAGCAGCCGCCACGCTGGTGTCGCTGCCCGCCGCTGCCCAGTTCGCCAAGCCAGAAGATGCCATCAAGTACCGCCAGGGTGCGCTGTTCGTGATGGGACAGCATTTCGGCCGCATCGGCGCAATGGCCAATGGCCGCGTGCCGTTCGACGCGAAGGCTGCGCAAGAGAATGCCGATACCGTCGCCGCCCTGGCCGCTTTGCCGTGGGCCGGCTTCGGCCCCGGCACGGACAAGGGCGCCCCTACCAAGGCCAAGCCCGGCGTGTGGACCGAACAGGCCAAGTTCCAGGAGCATGCCGACAAGTTCCAGGCCGAGGCCGCCAAGCTGGCCGCCGCCGCCAAGACGGGCAGCCTGGACAACCTGAAGGCCGCGTTCGGCCCGGCGGCCAATTCCTGCAAGGCGTGCCACGACGCCTACCGCGCACGTTGATGCGCTATTGAATTGGTAGCTGTCAGCGCATGCTGCATAAGCGCGAAAGGCCGATTTCGTTCAGGAAATCGGCCTTTTTTCTGAAGAAAGGTGCCTCAGGCTTCGGCCAGCAGGCGTTCGATGAGCTTGTGCAGCTCCTCGAAATCGGGTGCGCCGATGTAGCTCTTCACGATCTCTCCGCGCTTGTTGACGATGTACGTGGTGGGGGTGAGCTTCACGTCGCCCCAGGCCTTGGCCACGGCGCCGGTGTTGTCGATGGCCACCTTGAACGGCAGCTTGCGCGTTTCGGTGAAGTTGACCACGTAGCTCGGCGGGTCGTAGCTCATGGCCACGGCCAGCGTCTCGAAGCCCTGGCCTTTGTACTTGTCGTAGGTCGCGACGATCTCGGGCATCTCCGCCACGCAGGTGGTGCAGCTGGTGGCCCAGAAGTTCACCAGCGCCACCTTGCCCTTGAGGTCGGCGGTGGTCTGCTGCGAACCGTCGAGCAGAACGAACGTGGACTGCGGTGCCTGGGACGTGCCCGAGCCCAGCACCACCACGGCGCCCACGGCAGCGCCCGCCACCAGGGCGCCCGCCGCCAGCCATTTCTTGATCTGCATAACCAGGTACTCCGTGTGGGCCGCCGTTCGGGTGGCCGTTCGTGTGTTTGACGCGATAGGTACGGGATTGTGCCGCGCGGGGCGTTCCAGCACTCGCCACCATGGGATTGCCAGCAAGGCGGTAAGTTCACCGGACGGCCGGCCGTGAGCGCGGTTTGCGCCAGCGCAAAGCCCTGGGGCCCATACCGTGCGCCGTCTAGAGGGGCAACCGCCAGCAGCCAGCCAGGGCGGCGCTGGGAATAATCAGGCACATGACCCTTGCTCCTGCCGGCGCGCGCCGTCTCCTGACCCTGGCCTTCGCGGCCAGCATGCTGGCGCTGGCCGCCTGCAGCCCTGCGCTGAATTGGCGCAGCGTCATCTTGCCCGACGCCGGCCTGGCGCTGACGCTGCCCTGCAAGCCCGAGTATGCGAGCCGGCCCGTGGACCTGGGCACGGGCGCCGTGCCGCTCGCCATGGTCGGCTGCGAGGCCGATGGCGCCACCTTCGCCGTATCCCACATGCCGCTGGCCGAAGCGGCGCAGGCCGGGGCGATGCTGGCGCGCTGGCAGGCGGCCGTACAGGCCGGCATGCGCGCTTCGCAGCCGGCTGCACCCGTCGCCTTCGTGCCCACGCGCGCGCTGGCTGTGCCGCAGTCGGTGCGGCTGCAGGCGCAGGGCCAGGCGCCCGGCGGCTCGGCCGTCACCGTCGATGCCGTGTGGTTCGCGCGCCTGGAGGGCGGCCAGGCACGTCTGTACCACGCGGCGGTCTATGCGCCGCGCCGCACGACGGCCACGGCGGCTGACACCTTCTTCGCCAGCCTGGCGCTGCAGCCATGAGCGTGCTCACGCGGCGCACGGCCGTGGTCGTCTTCCTGGCCTTTGCGTTCACCTACTTCATCTCGGCGCTGCTGCGCGCGATCACCGCCACTCTGGCGCCCACACTGGAGGCCGAGTTCCAGTTGCACGCGCGCGACCTGGGGCTGCTGGCGGGTGGCTACTTCCTGGGTTTCTCGCTCACGCAACTGCCGCTGGGCCGGTGGCTGGATCGTCATGGCCCGCGCGTGGTGCTGCTGGGTTTTCTGGGCGTGGCGGTGGCGGGGTGCCTGGTGTTCTCCTGGGCCACGGGCTTCTCGGGGCTGCTTGCGGGGCGCATGCTGTGCGGCGCGGGCGTCAGCGCCTGCCTGATGGCTCCGCTCACGGGGTTCCGGCGCTGGCTGGAGCCTGGTGCGCAGCTGCGCGCCAACTCCTGGATGCTGATGACCGGTTCGCTGGGCATGGTGGCGTCCACGCTGCCGGTGCAGTGGCTGCTGCCACTGGCAGGGTGGCGCCCGTTGTTCTGGGGGCTGGCGGCGCTCATCGTGCTGGCCATGGCGCTGCTGGCGCTGGGCGTGCCGCGCTGGCCGCAGGCGCCGGCAGAGTCGGGAGCAGGCGTAGAAACGGGCTATGCACAGGTGTGGCGCCATCCGTACTTCCTGCGCACGGCGCCGCTGGGCTTCTTCTGCTATGGCGGCATGGTCGCGGTGCAGACGCTGTGGGCCGCGCCCTGGATGCAGCACGTGGCCGGCTATACGCCGTTGCAGGCCGCCACTGGGCTGTTCTGGATCAATGTGAGCATGCTGATCACCTTCTGGACCTGGGGCATGGCCAGCCCGTGGTTGCTGCGCCGCGTGGGCGGGGCCGACCCGGTGATGGCCGCGAGTTTGCCGCTGTCGCTGCTGGTGCTGGCGGGCATTGTGTTGGCGGGTGGACGTGCGGGCGCCGCGGCCTGGGCGCTGTATTGCGTGTCATGCACCAGCGTGGCGCTGTCGCAGCCCGCGGTGGCATTAGCGTTCCCGCAGGCGCTGGCGGGGCGCGCGCTGTCGGCGTACAACCTGGTGATCTTTGCGGGGGTGTTTGCCGTGCAATGGGGTATTGGCCTGGCGGTGGACGCATTCGTGGCCGCCGGGCTGGACATGGCGCGTGCCTACCGGGCCGCCATGGCGCTGCACCTGGCCTGCACGGCGGGGGCCTATGCATGGTTCATGGCGCGGCGCGGGCACGGTGATAATGCACTGCACTGCAGCACCCCATGAATACGCGCCTTCTCATCATCGCCCACGCCCCTTTGGCCCATGCGCTGCGTGAGTGCGCGCTGCACGTGTTCCCCGACTGCTGGCAGGAGGTGCTGGCGCTGGACGTGCCGCCCCATGAGGCCCCCGAGGCCACGCTGTCGGCCGCCCGCGCGCTGATGGAGCAGCAGGGCGAGGCCTCGGTGCTGGTGCTGAGCGACTTGTTCGGCGCCACGCCCTGCAACGTGGCCCAGCGGCTGGTGGACGGCCTGCAGTCCCGCCTGGTGGCGGGCGTGAACCTGCCCATGCTGCTGCGCGCCGTGAGCTACCGTAGCGAGCCGCTGGATGCGCTGGTGGCACGCGCCCTCGTGGGTGGCACGCAGGGCGTGATGCAGGTGGGCGCGGCCGCGCCGCAGAATCAAAACCGACGTCCGTCTCATGATCAAGAAGAACATCACCATCAGCAATAAGCTGGGCCTGCATGCCCGCGCCTCCGCCAAACTCACCAAGATGGCGGGCAGTTTTCCCTGCGACGTCTGGATGCGCAAGGGAGAGCGCCGCATCAATGCCAAGAGCATCATGGGGGTGATGATGCTGGCGGCGGGCATGGGGTCCGAGGTCGAGATCGAGACCGATGGCGCGCAGGAGCAGGAAGCCATGGATGCGCTTGTCGCGCTCATCGATGGCAAGTTTGGCGAGGGCGAATAAACCGCAGGCGAGGCACGCATGACCTTCTCCATCCACGGTCTGGCTGTCGCGCGCGGCATCGCCATCGGGCGGGCGGTGCTCGCGGTATCCAGCCGCATGGAGGTGGTGCACTACTTCATCGAGCCCGGCCAGGTCGAGGCCGAGATCCTGCGTGCGCGCCGCGGACGGGACGCGGTGGCCGAGGAGCTGCAGCGCCTGCAGGCCGACATGCCGCACGACGCGCCGCCCGAGCTGGCCGCGCTGCTGGACGTGCACCTGATGCTGCTGCAGGACGAGATGCTGGTCAACGGCGTCAAGCACTGGATCACCGACCGCCTCTACAACGCCGAGTGGGCGCTGACCACGCAGTTGGAGATCATCAGCCGCCAGTTCGACGAAATGGAGGACGACTACCTGCGCGAGCGCAAGGCCGACCTGGAGCAGGTGGTGGAGCGCATCCTGCGCCACATGCGCGGCGTGGCCAGCCCCGTCGCGCCGCCGCCCTCCGCCCCGCGCCGCCAGGCCGAGGCGGGTGCGGAGGCGGAGTTCCTGCTGGGCGGCGCGGCCGATGCGCCGCTGGTGCTGGTGGCGCACGATCTGTCGCCGGCCGACATGCTGCAGTTCAAGCAGAGCGTGTTCGCCGGATTCGTGACCGACGTGGGGGGCAAGACCAGCCACACGGCCATCGTGGCGCGCAGCATGGACATCCCCGCCGTGGTGGGCGCGCGCAGCGCCAGCCAGTTGGTGCGACAGGACGACTGGGTCATCATCGACGGCGATGCCGGCGTGGTCATCGTCGACCCCACGCCGATCATCCTGGCGGAATACGGCTTTCGCCAGCGCCAGATCACGCTGGAGCGCGAGCGCCTCATGCGGCTGCGCCACACGCCGGCCGTCACGCTGGATGCGCAGGCCATTGAGCTGCTGGCCAACATCGAGCAGCCCGGTGATGCGGGTGCCGCGCTGCGCGCGGGCGCGGCGGGCGTGGGGTTGTTTCGCAGCGAATTTTTGTTCATGGGCCGCAGCGGCCGCCTGCCGGACGAGGAGGAGCAGTACCGCGCCTACCGCGAGGCGGTGGAGGGCATGCAGGGCCTGCCCGTGACCATCCGCACCGTCGATGTGGGCGCCGACAAGCCGCTGGACAAGGGGTACAAGGACAGTTCGCTCAACCCGGCGCTGGGCCTGCGCGCCATCCGCTGGAGCCTGGCCGATCCGGCCATGTTCCGCACCCAGCTGCGCGCGGTGCTGCGCGCGGCGGCACACGGCCCGGTGCGGCTGCTGTTCCCCATGCTCGCGCATGTGAGCGAGATCCGGCAGACGCTGGCCCAGGTGGACCTGGCGCGCGCCGAGCTGGACGCACGCGGCGCTGCCTACGGTGCGGTGCAGCTGGGCGCCATGATCGAGGTGCCGGCTGCGGCGCTCATGGTGCGCCAGTTCCTGCGCTACTTCGACTTTCTCTCGATCGGCACCAACGACCTGATCCAGTACGCGCTGGCCATCGACCGCGCGGACGAGGCCGTGGCCCACCTGTACGACCCGCTGCACCCGGCCGTGCTGCGGCTGGTGGCCGACGTGATCGCGGAGGGCGCGCGCCAGGGCAAGAGCGTGAGCGTGTGCGGCGAGATGGCGGGCGATGTCGCCATGACCCGGCTGCTGCTGGGCCTGGGCCTGCGCAGCTTCTCGATGCAGCCGGCGCAGATCCTGGCCGTCAAGCAGGAGGTGCTGCGCGCCGACGCGCGCAAGCTGGGCGAGTGGGCGCAGCAACTGTTGGATGCGGACGATCCGGCTGCGTCGTTGCAAGCGCCCTGATCGCTATTTAAATAATAGCTGCTTGCGCTTGTCAGTATTGGCCTAGAGGCCGATTTGACTTGTATTCCGAGTCAAACGCCAGCGGCGTGCGCCTGCTGGTCGGCGTGGTAGCTGGAGCGCACCATGGCACCCACGGCGGCATGGCTGAAGCCCATCTTGTAGGCTTCTTCCTCGAACATCTTGAAGGTGTCGGGGTGCACGTAGCGGCGCACCGGCAGGTGGCTGTTGCTGGGGGCGAGGTACTGGCCGATGGTCAGCATCTCGATGCCATGGGCGCGCATGTCGCGCATGACTTCCAGAATTTCCTCGTCCGTCTCGCCCAGGCCCACCATCAGGCCGCTCTTGGTGGGCACGCCGGGGTGCAGTTGCTTGAACTTCTTGAGCAGGTTGAGGCTGAACTGGTAGTCAGAGCCGGGGCGCGCTTCCTTGTACAGGCGCGGCACGGTTTCCAGGTTGTGGTTCATCACGTCCGGGGGCGCGGCCTTGAGGATTTCGAGCGCACGGTCGTCGCGGCCGCGGAAGTCGGGCGTGAGGATCTCGATCTGCGTGCTGGGCGAGAGTTCGCGGGTGCGCTGGATGCACTCCACGAAGTGGCCCGAGCCGCCGTCGCGCAGATCGTCGCGGTCCACGCTGGTGATGACCACGTACTTCAGGCGCAGCGCGGCAATCGTCTTGGCGAGGTTCAGCGGCTCGTCTTTGTCCAGCGGGTCGGGGCGGCCGTGGCCCACGTCGCAGAACGGGCAGCGGCGCGTGCACTTGTCGCCCATGATCATGAACGTGGCCGTGCCCCTGCCAAAGCATTCGCCGATGTTGGGGCAACTGGCTTCCTCGCACACCGTGTGCAGCTTGTGCTCGCGCAGGATGTTCTTGATCTCGTAAAAGCGCGTGGTGGGACTGCCTGCCTTCACGCGGATCCACTCGGGCTTCTTGAGCACCTCGCCCTGCTCGACCTTGATCGGGATGCGCGACAGCTTGGCCGCGGCCTTCTGCTTGGCCAGCGGGTTGTAGGCTTCGGTGGACTGCGCTTCGCGCACGACGTCGGGAGTGCTCATGGCTGCTGAGGGAGAGGTCAGGGCGCGAGGCGGCGTGCGAGCTGTTGACCCAGCATGGCCGCGGCATCGTCCCAGGGGATGTGGATGCCGATTGTAGAAAGGTCCACCGTTTGCAAACCTGCGTAACCGCAAGGGTTGATGCGCGAGAAGGGTTCCAGGTCCATGGCGACGTTCAGCGCCACGCCGTGGTAGGTGCAGTGGCGCGCGACCTTGATGCCCAGCGCGGCGATCTTGCCCAAGCCGGTGAAGTCCGGCTGGGGCGGGCCATCGGCGTGGGCACGTTTTTGCGGGCGCTGCGGCAGCATGCTGTGGCCGCGCGGATCGTCCAGGCGCACGTAGATGCCGGGCGCGCCGGCCACGCGGTGGCCCGTCACGCCGTAGTGGCCCAGCGTGCGGATCACGGCTTCCTCTATGCGGTACACGTATTCCTTGACGTAGTAGCCCGCACGGCGCAGATCGATGAGCGGATAGGCCACGACCTGGCCGGGGCCATGGTGCGTCACCTGCCCGCCGCGGTTGGTGGCAACGACGGGGATGCCGCCGGGCGAGAGGACGTGGTCGCTCTTGCCGGCCAGGCCCTGCGTGTACACCGCGGGGTGCTCACAAATCCACAGCTCGTCGGGCGTCTCGTCAGTGCGCTCCTCCGTGAAGCGCTGCATGGCGGCCACCGTGGCCGGGTAGTCCACCCGGCCCAGCATGCGCAACTGCATGGTGCGGACGTTCAGAGCACGACCTTGACCATCGGGTGCGAGGTCAGGGCCCGGTACAGATCATCGAGCTGCTCCCGGCTGGTGGCAGTCACGGTGATGGTCACGCCCAGGTAGTTGCCCGCGCGGCTGTCGCGCAACTCGATGGTGGAAGCGTCGAAGTCGGGGTCGAAGCGGCGCGCAACCTCGGTGACGGCATGCACGAACCCGTTCACGTTTGCTCCCATGACCTTGATGGGAAAGCGGGACGGATATTCGATCAACGAGTCCTTGCGAGGATCGGCGGAAGAGGGCTGGTTGGGCGTCGTCATTAGGCTCTTTCAAGGCCGGAGGGGCCGAAGGGAAGGGGCGCCCCAAGCGGGTGGCGATGGTATACCCGCGGTTCGCTGTGGCTTTAGCAGGCCGTTGAAAAAGTGCTTTTCGAACGCATCAGGGACGCTGAGTGCGAAGACACGAGCTGCCCAGACGCGTCTGCGCAGCGATTGCAACGGCCCATCTGGCCGGTTTGCAGGCCCTCCCGCCCATTTCGGGCGCACGTATCCCTGGGCTCACGCATGATGCGCGTCCCACCAGCCGCCGATGCTGCCCATTCGCACAAGGTTGTAGGTGGCAAAGCACAGCAGCGCCTGGCCCGTGAGCTTGGCCTGACCGATCAGCTTGGTCTTTGCCAGACCACCGACGGTCTTGATCCAGCCAAAGGCCTCTTCGATGCGCTTGCGCACCTTCAGGCTGGTCTTGTAGCCCTCGTGCCGTGTCACTCGCGCATCCACCGCCGAGTGTTTGTCCTTGGCCGCCACGTGGGGCGTGACTTTGAGCTTTCTGCAGCCTTTGATGAAGGCCTTGCTGTCGTAGCCCTTGTCGGCACCGACCGTGGCCCGTTTGTTCCTGTTGCCCCGACGCTCCAACATGGCCAGCGCCGCCTCGCGCTCGGCCGTGCCGCTGGCGTGGGTGATCTCGACATCCACGATCAGCCCGTTGCGGTTCTCCATGAGGATGTGCCCCATGTGGCACAGGCGGGATTTGTCGCCCTGGCTCTTCTTGAACAGCCGGGCATCGGCGTCCGTGGTGCTCTCGTGGGTGTCGTTGCAGCGCTCCTGCCCCTTGAAGTCCACCTCGGGGTTGCGCCCAGGCGGCGTGCCGCTGTCGTCGTCTTTGCGCTTGAAGCTCTTGTGCGAGGCCCAGGCGTCAATGAGCGTGCCGTCCACGCTGAAGTGCTCGTCGCTGGCGAGCTTGCCCCACTGGGCACTGAGCTTGACGCGCTCGAAGAAGGCGCGGGCGAGGTCTTCGTTGAACAGACGTTCGCGGTTGGCGCTGAAAGTGGAGTGGTCCCAGACCTTGTCTTCGATGTTCAGGCCCACGAACCAGCGGTACAGCAGGTTGTAGTTGATCGCTTCGACCAACTGGCGCTCGCTGCGGATGGAGAACAGGATCTGCAGCAGCAAGGCCTTGAGCAGCATCTCCGGTGGC
>NZ_MTBE01000005.1:0-204812 GCF_002916785.1 Diaphorobacter sp. LR2014-1
GGTGACGGTGGCCGCCGGCGATACCGTGCGCTGGATCGTGGGCGACACGTCCAGCGGCAGCGGTGCCGACCTGCGCGTGAACGTGCTGGTCAAGCCGATCCGCTCGGGCCTTAAGACGAATCTGGTTATCACCACCAGCCGTAGGACGTACCTGCTGGAGCTGGCTTCGACGGAAAAAACGTGGATGGCATCGGTGTCGTGGGAATACCCGCGCGACCGGGTGCTGGCCTTGCAGCGCCAGGCGCAGGCTGCCAGCGCCGCCGCGCCGGTGGATTCCGGCTTGTCGCTGGAGAACCTGCGCTTCCGCTACGCGATCAGCGGCAGCAATCCGCCCTGGAAGCCACTCCGTGCCTTCGATGATGGCGCGAAGGTCTATATCCAGTTCCCTCCCGGTATCGCTCAGGGTGAATTGCCGCCGCTGTTCGTGATTGGGCCGCAAGGTGACGGGCAACTGGTCAATTACCGCTTCCGCGCGCCGTACTACATTGTGGATCGCCTCTTTGGCGCTGCCGAACTGCGCCTGGGTGGTGACAAGGGCGACGTGGTGCGGATCGAGCGCACGGATGGCGTGGCACGGAGGAACTGACCATGAGCCAGGACGACACCCCCGACCTCGCCACGCCGCAGGCGGGCAAGGTCGCGCCCGAGGCGGTTGCGCTGCGCGCCCAGCCGCGCCCGGTCACGCGCCTGAACCGGCGGACGCTGGCCATGCTCACCGGCGGCCTGTCGGTCGCCGTGCTCGGGGCCACGATCTGGTCATTGCAGCCGCATCGGCGCGGCGCAGGCGAACAGACCGAGCTTTACAACGTGGATCGTGTGTCGAAGTCTGAAGGGCTGGACGGCCTACCGTCCGACTATTCCAAGCTGCCGAAGGTGCCCGAACTCGGGCCGCCGCTGCCGGGCGATCTCGGCCCGGCCATCGTGAAATCGCAGCAGCCGGTTACGGCCGCCTACACGGCCCCCGGCCACGATCCGAACGATGCGCTGCGCAAGGAAGCCGAAGCGGCCGCAGCCTCGTCCGTGTTCTTCCGTTCAGGTGCGCAGGCGGCCGCTCCCGTGGCGCAGTCGCGGGTCGCCGCCGCGCCGGGCTTCGCCGCCAATGCAGCGTTCGACCCGATGGCCGCCGGACCGGCCTCGACGGCGGCCCAGCCCGCCGACCCGACCGCCGTGCAGAACCGGCAAGACCAGAAAGAGGCGTTCCTGAAAGGCGGCTCTACGGAAACTCGCAATTCCGGCAATCTGGCGCTGCCGGCGTCGCCGTATCAAGTCATGGCCGGAACGGTGATTGCCGGGGCGCTGGTGACGGGCATCAAATCCGATCTTCCGGGCGACGTGATCGCCACAGTGACGGAGCCGGTCTATGACACGGCCACGGGAAAATTCCTGCTGATCCCGCAGGGATCGCGCATCCTCGGGCGCTACAACAGCCAGGTCAGCTACGGGCAGAGCCGTGTCCAAGTCGTCTGGAACCGGATCATCCTGCCCGACACGTCCTCGCTGACGCTCGACAACCTTGTTGGCACCGATCCCGCAGGCTACGCGGGCCTGGAAGACGATGTGGACTGGCATTGGAATCGCATCGTCGCTGGCGCGGTGCTGACGACGCTGCTGGGTGTCGGCGCCGAGCTGGCCGCGCCGGAGAGCCGCCAGGACGGCAATCGCATCGTGATCGCGGGGCGCGACAGCGCGCAGGACAGCATCAATCAGGTCGGCCAGGAGATCACTCGGCGCAACATGAACATCCAGCCGACGCTGACCACGCGGCCGGGCCTGCCGGTGCGGATCATCGTCAATCGGGATCTGGTGCTGCGGCCCTACCAGCCGCTGTTCTTCAATCGGGGAGCTTCGCAATGAGAACGACCAAGACGCTGCGACTCGGGCCGCTGCCTAAGACCGAGAGCGTCAAGCTGACCTTCGCTTGCCCGGCCAGCCTGAAAGCCGACCTCGACCGCTACGCCGCGCTGTACGCGCAGACGTATGGCGAGGCGGTCGATGCCATGACTCTGATCCCGCACATGCTGGAAGCGTTCATGGCGGGAGATCGTGGGTTCAGGAGGGGAGGGCGGGAGGCTCCAAAGGTTGCAGCGAAGTGAGGCTTGGAGGAAGACCGCTGTGCTTTCTGCGCTATCCTAGAGGGTGATTGACGATGGAGTTGCCAGAGTCGTCGCCCCTCAAATCCCTACATCTTCCGCACCAGACAAAGCTCTTGTCGGATGACGGTAAAAGCGACGGTAAAGGCTCAAGTCAATCACCGCCAATCCCTTTAATCATGCGTGTTTGGGGGCCTGTTGATGATGGAGTGGGAGTGACGCTTACCGGCGTCTAGGAGGCAGTAGGTGCTGCTCCTGTAACCCACGTCAACTTCCGCACAACGCCCGGTCTGAACGCCGGGCGTTGTTTTTTTGCTCTAAAAATAGGAGCTGCTGGCGCTTGCTAGGTAGGGGTTGAAGCCTTTTTTTGTGAATATGGATTGCATTGGGGAAGAGGGGGTGGATTGCGCCGAACGGGGCGCACACGGGGCTGCCTATGAACGTGTGGCTTAGTGCTGGTGCCTGCCAGGCTGCCTGAACAAGCAGCGCGAGCCGCTGGTCCGCGTGCGGGCAGCGCAGTTGTCGGTGCAGGGCGATGCACCGGGGGCGCGGCGATGGGGATGCGGCAGCGTCCGCACATCAGGCCGACGGCAAGAAGCCTCCGCACATAGTCCAACGCCCCAGGATGACTGGAGATTCCACCACGATAGAAGCAACCGCTGTCCTACATCTGCGCCCCTGCGCCATGGATAGCGTTTGCACATGCGATCTAAGCAACCGACCGCGAGCGACGCTCTGCCATCTAACGCGAAGCAGGGGCAGGGCAAGGCCCCCACCTCGACACGCACCCTCTGGAAGGGGGCGATCAGCTTTGGCCTCGTCCATATTCCCGTGGGCTTGTACTCGGCGACCGTCAGCTCGGGCATCGACTTTGACTGGCTGGACCGCCGGTCGATGGAGCCGGTGGGGTACAAGCGTGTGAACAAAATCACGGGCAAGGAAATCGCCACGGTCGATATCGTCAAGGGTGTGGAGTATGAAGAAGGCCGCTACGTCATTCTGACGCCCGAGGAAATCGCGGCCGCCTTTCCCAAGGTCACGCAGACGATCGAGATCGAGGCGTTTCTTGACGCCGACGAGATCCCCTTTGTCTACCTGGAGCGTCCCTATTACACGGCACCCCTCAAGCGTGGCGAAAAGGTGTACGCACTGCTGCGCGAGGCCCTGCGCCAGAGCAACCGCGTGGGCGTGGCCAAAGTGGTGATCCAGTCCAAGCAGCACCTGGCCGTGCTCATTCCGTGCGGCCGAGCGCTGATCCTCAACCTGCTGCGCTGGGGAGGGGAGATCCGCTCATTCGAGCAGCTGGCCCTGCCGCCGCTGGATGCGAAAGCCGCGGGTATCAAGGACGCGGAGTTGGCCATGGCCATGCAGCTCATCGAGGACATGACGCAGGAGTGGAACGCGGACCGCTTCCGCAATTCCTTCTCTGAGGAGATCCACAGGCTGGTCGAGGCCAAGGCCTCCGCGGGAGAGATTGCCCATGTCGCTCAGCCGGATGAAGGACCGGCGGTGGCTGCGGGGGCGGAGGTGCTGGACCTCACCGCGTTGCTCAAGCGCAGCCTGGAGGGCGCCTCGGCCACCCCGCCGCGCAAGGACAAACCCGCCTCCGTGACCCGCCTTGCACCGTCGGGCAAGACAGCGGCCAAATCGACCGCCGCCAAAAAGTCACCGGCCCGCAAGACGGCGGCCAAGGCGGCGCCTGCCAAGCCCACTGCGGCCAAGAAGCCTCGCCGCGCGCACGGATAGCCGTGCGTACACCGGACAAGGCGACGGACCATGCCCCGCAAAGACCCGCTGGCGGTGTACAAGCAAAAGCGCAACTTTGCCGTGACGCCAGAGCCCGCGGACGGCGGAGCGCAGTCGCAGGCGCTGCAGTACGTAATCCAGAAGCACTGGGCCAGCCGCCTGCACTATGACCTGCGCCTGGAGCTGGACGGCACCATGAAGAGCTGGGCCGTACCCAAGGGCCCCAGTTACGACCCGGCGGACAAACGCATGGCCGTGCAGGTGGAAGACCACCCGATTTCCTACAACCAATTCGAAGGGCAGATCCCGCCGCGCCAATACGGCGCGGGGCGGGTCATCATCTGGGACCGCGGCTATTGGGTACCGCAGGGCAATCCGCGCGAAGACTACCGCAAGGGGAAGCTCAAGTTCGAGATCCACGGCCACAAATTGCACGGCCACTGGACCCTGGTGCGTATGCATGGCCGGGACGACGATAAGCAGCCCCCCTGGCTGCTGATCAAGGAGTGCGACGGGCTAGAGCGTGCGGCCGAGGAGTTCAACGTGGTGGACGAAATGCCCGACAGCGTGGCAGACCAGCCGCCGGTTGCGCCACCAGCGCGCGCATTCGCTCAGCGGGCCGGGCCCGCGCAGATTCAGCCCACGGCAGCGGCGGTGCCGTGGACATCCGCGCCCACGGCACCGCTGCCTGACCAGCTATCCCCGCAACTTGCCACGCTGGTGGACGGACCGCCGGCCGACCTTACGCAGTGGCTGTGGGAGCTCAAGTTCGACGGCTATCGCATGCTGGCCCGGGTTCAGCGCGGCAAGGCACGGCTGTACACCCGTAACGGCAACGACTGGACCGCCAGGATGCCCGCCCTGGCGCAAGCGCTGGCCGCCTTGCCGCTGTCCTCTGCATGGATCGACGGCGAGGTGCTGGTGCTGGACGCCCAGGGCGTCCCCGACTTCCAGGCGCTGCAGAACGCGTTTGACGGGCGATCGACCGACGCGCTGGTCTTTTACGCCTTCGACTTGCCTTTTGCGCACGGGCGCGATCTGAGGCAGATGCCCCTCACTGAACGGCGCGCGCTGCTGCGCAGCGTGCTGCAGCCAGCCTCCTCAGACCGGGTGCGGTTCAGCGAAGCGTTCGAAGCCCGGCCGGCGGACCTGGTGGCCTCGGCCTGCCGGCTGGGATTTGAAGGGGTGATCGGCAAGCGCAAGGACAGCGTGTATGCCTCCCGCCGCAGCACGGATTGGATCAAGCTCAAGTGCAGCCATCGGCAAGAGTTCGTCATCGGCGGATACACCGACCCGCAGGGCTCACGCACAGGGATCGGTTCACTGCTGCTGGGCGTGCATGACGAGGGCGGTGCCCTGCGCTATGCCGGCAATGTGGGCACGGGTTTCAGCGAGCGCGTTCTCGCGGACCTGGCCCGGCGGCTGGGCGCTTTGCGCACCCAGGACAGCCCGTTTGCCCAGCCGCGCTCCATCCCCCGCAAGGTGCATTGGGTGAGGCCCACGCTGGTGGCGGAGGTTTCCTTCGCCGAATGGACGAAAGAGGGCAAGGTGCGCCACGCCGTGTTCCGCGGGTTGCGCGACGACAAGCCCGCCGCCGCCATCGTCCACGAGGAGCCTGCGCACCTGCAGGGGGCTGCGCCCAGCCGCGCCGCGCGCGTGGGGGGGCTGCAGGTGACAAGCCCGGCGCGCGTGGTGGATCCCTCCACCGGGTTCACCAAGCTTGATCTGGTGCGGTACTACGCCACGGTAGCGCCCCTCATGTTGCCCCACCTGCAGGGGCGGCCGGTATCCCTGCTGCGGGCGCCGCAAGGTCTGGAGGGCGAGCTCTTCTTTCAAAAGCACCTGGACACGGGGGCATTGGACGGGGTGAGTGCGCTGTCACCCGACCTGGATCCTGGCCACCCGCCGCTGCTGGAAGTGGCCACGGCGCAGGGCCTGCTGTCGGCCGCGCAGATGAACACCGTCGAGTTTCACACCTGGAATGCTCGCAAGGACCGGATCGAGCGGCCCAACCGCATCACCTTCGACTTGGATCCGGGCGAGGGCGTGCCGTGGGCGCACGTGCAAGAGGGCGCAGCGCTCGTGCGCTTGATGCTCACCGAGCTGGGCCTGCCATCGTTCCTCAAGACCAGCTGCGGCAAGGGACTGCATGTGGTGGTGCCCATCAAGCGACTGCACGGCTGGGATGCCGTGAAAGACTTCAGTCAAGCCGTGGTGCAGCATCTGGCGCGCACCCTGCCGCAGCGTTTCGTGGCCAAGAGCGGACCCCGCAACCGTGTGGGAAAGATCTTCGTGGACTACCTGCGCAATGGCTTTGGCGCCACCACGGCCTGTGCATGGACGGCGCGCGCGCGGCCGGGCATGGGCGTGTCCGTGCCCGTCGCCTGGCAGGAACTGGACGCGCTCACGGGTGGCGCCCACTGGACGGTGCAGACCGTGGGCCGGCGCTTGAAGACGGGCAATGGCCCCTGGTCGGGCTATGACGAGGCTGCCGTGTCCATCGGGCCGGCGATCAAGGCGCTTGGGGAAAAACGCCACCCATAGCCCTGGTGGCCCTGCATGCAATCATGGTGGGGCGAAGGCATACAAGCGGTCTAGGCGGCCGCTGATTGAACCTGGTTGCTTCCTGTATCCTTTGAATCGCCCCGGTCATCGGCCGGGGCCATTTCTTTTCGCTGCGCGTGTGTCCGGCCACCGGTGGCCGCGGGCCTGCGTGTCTGGTGGCAATCTTTCGTTCAAAGACTTCAACATGTCCCTTGATTTCCACGGCCGTGTGGCCATCGTGACGGGTGCGGGTGGCGGCCTGGGCCGTCAGCATGCTTTGGCGCTGGCAGCGCGTGGCGCCAAGGTGCTGGTCAATGATCTGGGCGGTGCCGTGGACGGCAGCGGCGGCTCGGTGTCCGCCGCGCAGGCCGTGGTGGATGAGATCCGCGCCGCAGGCGGCGAGGCGCTGGCCAACGGTGCGTCGGTGACCGATTTCGCGGCCGTGCAGGCCATGGTGCAGCAGGCCATGGACGCGTGGGGTCGCGTGGACATCCTGGTCAACAACGCGGGCATCCTGCGCGACAAGTCGTTTGCCAAGATGGACATGGCGGACTTCAACCTCGTGGTCCAGGTCCACCTCATGGGCGCGGCCCATTGCTGCAAGGCGGTGTGGCCGCACATGCAGGCGCAGAACTATGGGCGCATCGTGATGACGACGTCCTCCACGGGGCTGTACGGCAACTTCGGCCAGGCCAACTACGGCGCGGCCAAGCTGGCCCAGGTGGGGTTGATGCAGACGCTGGCGATCGAAGGGGCCAAGTACGGCATCCATGTGAACGCCTTGGCACCCACGGCCGCCACCCGCATGACCGAGGGCCTGATGCCCGAGGAAGTGCTGGCTGCCCTCCAACCCGAGGCGGTGGTACCCGCCATGCTGGTGCTGGCGCATGAGAGCGCGCCCACGCGCACCATTCTGTGTGCAGGCGCGGGCACATTCGAGGCCGCGCACATTACGCTCACCCAGGGCATCCACCTGGGACAAGGTGCCGATGTGCCGGAGCAATTGGCCGCGCGCCTGGCCGAGGTGACGGCCCGCGGAGCGGGTGAGCAGGTACCGCAAAGCGGCGCCGCACAGGGGACGAACGAGGTGGCGCAGGCCCTGGCTGCGCACCGCTGACACGGCCTGTCCGGGGCGGTGCTGCCCCGCTGCTACCGTACCAAGAGCGACCGGGCAGAGGCCGGCGGCAGTTCCCCGGTGTCAGGCCGGCGCTTGATGTGGGCGCGGGCAGGCCGCAGCGCGGCGTGCTAAGTTTCGGCCCCACATCAAAAAAGATGGAACAACCACCACCATGAGCACACTCCCACAGCGAATCGCAGCCCTGTCCGCCGACCGGTTGGCAGGCATGCGCCGCGGCATCGAGAAGGAGGGGCTGCGCGTGCTGCCCACGGGCGCCCTGGCGCTCACACCCCATCCGGTGGCGCTGGGCTCGGCCCTCACGCACCCCTGCATCACCACGGACTACAGCGAATCGCAGATCGAGCTCATCACCGGTGCCCACCGCACGGTGCAGGAATGCCAGGATGAACTGACCGAGATCCACCAGTTCGTGCACCGCGTGCTCCAGCAGCAGCCGGGCGGCGAGATGCTCTGGGTGTCCAGTATGCCCTGCATGTTGCCTACGGACGAGACCATTCCGCTGGCGCGCTATGGCTCGTCCAACCCGGGGCGTGCCAAGAGCGTGTACCGCATGGGCCTGGGCCACCGCTACGGCCGGCGCATGCAGACCATCTCGGGCATTCATTACAACTGGTCGCTGCCCGGCGTGGGCAGCGACGAGTACTTTGCGCTGATCCGCAACTTCCGCCGGCACGCGTTCGTGCTTCTGTACCTGTTTGGTGCATCGCCTGCGCTGTGCCCGTGCTTCGTCGAAGGGCGACAACACAGCCTGCAGCCGCTGGGCGACGGCAAGCGCGCGCTGTACCTGCCGCATGCCACTTCGCTGCGCATGGGGCGCCTGGGCTACCAGAGCGACGCCCAGGCCACGCTGGCCGTCAGCTACAACGGCTTGCAGGGCTATGCCGATTCGCTGCACGAGGCGCTCACGCGGCCTTATCCGGCCTACGAGGCGATTGGCGTGCGCAACCCCGGCGGCGACTACAACCAGCTGGGCACCAGCCTGCTGCAGATCGAGAACGAGTTCTACGGCACCATCCGGCCCAAGCGCACCGTCCACAGCGGCGAGCGCCCGCTGCACGCGCTGCGCGAGCGCGGCGTGGAGTATGTCGAGGTGCGCCTGATGGACCTGGACCCGTTCGTGCCCGTGGGCATCACCGCCGACACCATGCGCCTGCTGGACGTGTTCCTGCTGCACTGCCTACTGTCGGACAGCCCGCCCGACACGCCGGCCGAGATCGCCGAACTCAAGAACAACCAGCACCTGGCGGCCGAGCGCGGGCGCGAGGCCGGCCTGCAGCTCATGCGCCGCGGCCAGCGTGTGCTGCTGACCGATTGGGCCGCCGAGGTGCTGGCCGAATGCGCGCCCATTGCCGCCACGCTGGATGCCGCCCACGGCGGCGAGGCTTATGCGCACGCGCTGACGGCGGCCCAGGCGACACTGGCGGCCCCGCACTCCACACCGTCCGCGCGCGTGCTGGCCGAGCTGCAACAGCAGCATGACAACGACTTCATCGCCTTCGCACTTGCGCATTCCCAGTCGGCGCAGGACATCCTGATGGGGCAGCCCTGGAGCGAGTCGCAGCAGGCGCGCTACCAGGCGCTGGCCGAGCGGTCGCTGGAGGAGCAGCGGGCCATTGAAGTGGCAGATGACCTGCCGTTCGAGGCGTGGCGCGAGCGGTTCATGGCGGTCGAGCAGTTGGGGTAGTTTTTTGAGGGTGGCGCTTATGGCGTAAGCGCCGCCAGCTATTCTTTTTGATGTTGCTGCGCGGGGGCGCATAACCCGGTCGGCACCCAAGCATTCGGCAGCAAAAACTCAAAAACGATAGCTGTCCGCGCTTGCCCCACAAGCGCAGAGCCCCATTTAGCCCTTCAGATCACCCCTTGCGCGCCATTGCCGCCGACCGGATGCCATCCAGCGTTCCCGTGGGTGTGATCGCCTGCGGATCGATCAGGCAGTGCAGCACGCTGGGCAGCCCGCTCGCCCGTGCGCGTGCCAGTGCCGGGGCGAAGTCTTCGGTGCGCTCCACGCGCTCGCCGTGCCCGCCGAAGGCCTGGGCATAGGCCTTGAAATCGGGGTTCTTGAGCTGTGTGGCGCTAATGCGCCCAGGGTACTCGCGCTCCTGGTGCATGCGGATGGTGCCGTACATGGCGTTGTCCAACAGCACCACTATCAGCGGCAGGCCGTACTGCACGGCGGTGGCGAACTCCTGGCCGTGCATCAGAAAGTCGCCGTCGCCCGCAAACACCACCACCTCGCGCTCGCGCCACAGGCGCTTGGCGCCCACGCCGGCCGGCAGGCCGTAGCCCATCGAGCCGCTGGTGGGGGCCAGTTGGCTGGCATAGGTGGTGAACGGCCAGAAGCGGTGCACCCAGGTGGCGAAGTTGCCCGCGCCGTTGCAGAAGATGGTGTTGGCGGGCAGCACCGCGCGCAGGTGCTGCATCACCTCGCCCATCTGCAGCTTGCCGGGGATGCGGATGGGCGCCGGGTCGCTCCAGGCCAGGTACTCGGCGCGCGCAGCCTCGGTGTGCGCGGTCCAGCGCGGCTCGGCCGCGGGGCGCAGGCCGGCCAGGGCGGCGGCCATGGCCTGCGGCGTGGCGTGGATGGCCTGCACCGGGCGGTAGAGCCGGCCGAGCTCGTCGGCGTCGGCATGCACATGCACCAGCGGCTGCGCCGGCACGGGAATGTCGAACAGCTCGTAGCCCTGCGAGGGGATCTCCGACAGCCGCCCGCCCAGCACCAGCACCAGGTCGCTCGCGCGGATGCGCGCCAGCAGTTGGGGGTTGACGCCCAGGCCCAGGTCGCCCGCGTAGCTGGCGTGGCTGGCCGGGAATAGCATCTGCCGGCGGAACGAGCAATACACCGGCAGCCGCCAGGCGCTGGCAAAGGCCTGCATGTCGCGCACCGCCTGGTCGGACCAGCGGCTGCCGCCCACGATGACCACCGGCCGCTCGGCCGCCTGCAGCCGCGCCGCCAGTGCCTGCAGTGCGGGCGCGCCGGGGTAGGTCTCGGGCACGGAGTAGGGCAGGGCATCGGCCACCTGCACGGCATCGGTCAGCATGTCCTCGGGCAGGGCCACCACCACGGGGCCGGGGCGGCCCGAGGTGGCGACGTGGAATGCGCGCGAGACCAGCTCCGGCACGCGCCGCGCATCGTCGATCTGCACCACCCACTTGGCCATGGTGCCGAACACGGCGCCGTAGTCCAGCTCCTGGAACGCCTCGCGCCCCAGCGCACCGCGCGCCACCTGGCCTACGAAGACGATCAACGGCGTCGAATCCTGGTGCGCGATGTGGATGCCCGCCGATGCGTTGGTGACCCCCGGCCCGCGCGTCACGAAGCAGATGCCCGGGCGGCCGGTCAGCTTGCCCTGCGCCTCGGCCATCATGGCCGCGCCGCCCTCCTGGCGGCACACGGTGACGGCGATGTTGGCGTCGTGCAGGGCGTCCAGCACGGCCAGGTAGCTCTCGCCCGGCACGCAAAAGAGCTGCTGCACGCCGTGCACGATGAGCTGCTGGACGAGGATCTGCCCGCCCGTGCGGGATGCGGCGGTGGAGGTAGCGGTGTGCGGCATGGAGGTCCAAGAGAAGGCGAAGCTGCAAATATCGCCCAGCCATGCGCGCTTGCATAGCAAAAAAGCGGAACGACTTGTTGCTTAAATCGCATCAAGTGGCAATATCCCGTCCCAGCCCTGCCTGCCGCCAGCGCTTATGGATCAAGCGCTGGCGCCTTATGCGTTACCACAAGCCTTGGTCGGGTTCATTCTTTGATTGCATGAATTAACGCCATGTTTCGCAAACTTTTCCTGCCGCCCCTGGCCGACCTGCTCGCCTTTGAGGCCGCCGCGCGCCACGCCAGCATCTCACGTGCGGCGGAGGAGCTGCACCTCACGCAAAGCGCCGTCTCGCGCCAGGTGCGTCAACTGGAGGCACAGCTCGGTCAGGCCCTGTTCACCCGGGTGCGCCAGCGCGTGGTGTTGACGGATGCGGGGCGCCTGTACGCCGCCGACGTACGCGCCGTGCTGCAGCAGCTCGGTGCCGCCACGCAGAAGGCCATGGCCCTGGCCGATGGCGGCGGACTCCTGCACCTGGCGGTGCTGCCCACGTTGGGCGCGCGCTGGCTGGTGCCGCGCCTGCCTGCGTTTGCCGCGCTGCACCCGGAGCTGACGGTGAATCTTTCTGCCCGTGGCGAGCCTTTTGACTTCGCCCAGGAACCGTTCGATGCCGCTATCCACTACGGTGCGCCCCATTGGGCCGGCGCCGTGTGCGACTACCTGCTGCACGAAGAAGTGGTGCCGGTGTGCAGCCCCGCGCTGCGCACCCGTCACCGCATCGAGACCCCTGCCGACGTGGCCGGCCTGACCCTGCTGCACCAGACCACGCGCCCCATGCTGTGGGCCGACTGGTTCGAGCAGGAGGGCGTGCCCGCGCCCCAGGCCCTGCGCGGCCCGCGCTTCGAGCAGTTCGCCATGATCGCCCAGGCCGCCATCTCCGGCCTGGGCGTGGCCCTGCTGCCGCGGTTTCTGATGGAGGAGGAATTGGCGAGCGGTGCGCTGGTGGAGCTGCCCGGTGGCGTGCTGACCAGCAGCGATGCGTACTACCTCGTGGTGCCGCTGGCGCGTGCAGAGTCGGCGGGGGTGAAGGCCATCAGGGCGTGGCTGCGGGAGGTAGCGGGCCAGCAGGAGCGGGGCCGCGTTGGTGGATGAGCGTATGGTGCGCACCGCGGGCGGACACCTTCCCTGGCAATAGCGGTCAAGCGTCGCCGGACCGTTTCATGCCTGCGGCCAGGGCGGCCAATGCCAAAGATGCCAGGACCGCCAGTGTGGCGGAGAGCCAGAGCGCCGCGCCGCCCCAGCGCTCCACGGCCAACCCGAACAGGAATGGCGCCCCGGCCTGCACGATGCGCGCGGGCACCATCAGGAACCCCTGCCGCTGCCCATAGCCTTGTGCGCCGAAGATCAGCAGCGGCAGGGTGCCGATGGCAATGGTCAGGATGCCGTTGCCGAGCCCGTGCAGTACGGCGAACGCGGGCGCCGCGTGGCTGCCCAGCAGCATCAGCAGTACGACGCCCAGCGGATGCGCCAGCGTGGCCAGCCGCGCCGACAACAGCGGATGCGACCGCTTGAGCACGGTGAATTCGACCCATCGCCCCGCGACCTGGGCCGGCCCCACCAGCGCCGCAATGCCGATCGCGCCAGCCAAGGCCACGCCCGAAGCCTGCAGGACCTGCGGCAGATGCGCCGCCATCGCGGTGCTGTTGAACCACGCAATGGCAAACACGCAGGCCATGAGCACGGCCGCACGCCGCCGGGCCGGTGCCGGGCTCGCCGCTGCCTGTGGATGAGGACTCCCTGCCGCAGCGGCCTGCGCACCGGCCGAAGCGGCCGGCGCGGCCGTGGGCAGCATCGCGTTCAGCGGCAGGCCGATGAGCAGATGCAGCGCCGCCCATGTCAGGCAGGCCTGCCGCCAGCCGAACGCCGACTCCAGGGAGGCCGTCAATGGCCAGCCGATCGTGCTTGCAAAGCCTGCCAGCAAGGTGATGCCGGTGATCGCCCGCCGGGCGTCCTGGCCATGCAGGCGGACCACGGTGGCGAACGCGGCCTCGTAGAGGCCGCTGCCCATGGCCAGGCCCATCAGGGCCCAGGCAGCAAAGACATGGGCGGGCTGTGAGGCCAGGCTGAGCGCCGCGAGCCCTGCGGCAAACACCAGGTTGCTGACGATCAGTACCGGCCGCCCACCAGCCCGGTCAATGGCGCACCCCGCCCAGGGGCCGGTTGCTGCGGCAACCAGCAGCGCCATCGAGAACGCCCCAAACACCGCCGACGAAGACATGCCGACGTCTCGCCCCATCGGCGCGGCCACCACGGCCGGCAGGTAGTACGACGACGCCCACGCCAGTGTCTGGGCCACGCCCAGCATCAGCGTGGTGGTGGTTCTACGCTGCACGCTTTGCACCCGCGTCGTACCAGCCCTTGGATGAATTCACGACTTTGACGACCAGCAGCATCACCGGCACTTCGATGAGCACGCCCACCACCGTGGCCAGTGCCGCGCCCGACTCGAAGCCAAACAGGCTGATGGCGGTGGCCACGGCCAGTTCAAAGAAGTTGGATGCGCCAATCAGGGCGGACGGGCAGGCGACCGCGTGCTTCTCGCCCGCCGCGCGGTTGAGCCAGTAGGCCAGCGCCGAGTTGAAGAACACCTGGATCAGGATGGGCACGGCCAGCAGCGCGATGATCAGTGGCTGGCGCAGGATGGCCTCGCCCTGGAAGGCGAACAGCAGCACCAGCGTGAGCAGCAGCGCCGCAATGGACCACGGCCCGATGCGCTGGAGTGCCGCGTCGAACGCGGCCTGCCCCCGTGCCAGCAAGGCGCGCCGCCACCACTGGGCCAGCACCACCGGAATGACGATGTACAGCGCCACCGAGGTGAGCAGGGTGTCCCATGGCACCGTGATGGCCGACAGGCCCAGCAGGAAGGCCACCAGCGGCGCGAACGCCACGATCATGATGCTGTCGTTCAACGCGACCTGGGACAGCGTGAACAGGGGATCGCCGCCGGTCAGGCGGCTCCACACGAACACCATGGCCGTGCAGGGGGCGGCGGCCAGCAGGATCAGGCCGGCGATGTAGCTGTCCAGTTGGTCCGCTGGCAGGTAGGGGGCAAACCACTGGCGGATGAACAGCCACCCGAGAAAGGCCATGGAAAACGGCTTGACCAGCCAGTTCACGAACAGCGTGACCCCGATGCCGCGCACGTGGTGCCGCACCTCGCCCAGGGCGGAAAAGTCCACCTTGAGCAGCATCGGGATGATCATCACCCAGATGAGCAGCCCCACCGGCAGGTTCACGCGGGCCACTTCCCACGACCCAATGGTCCGCGCTGCACCGGGAAACGCCTGGCCCAGCCCGATGCCCACCACGATGCACAGCAGCACCCACACGGTGAGATAGCGCTCGAACACGCTCATGGGAGCGCCTGCCGCGCGTTGGGCGGTGGTTTCGCACTGGGCACTCATGTCATTTCCCTGCGAGTTCGCGGGCGCTGGTCTGCAATACCGCTTTCTCCAGCTTGTCGGCGGGCAGGTTGATCAGCAGGTCCAGGCGGCGCTTGATCAGGTGCAGCGTCTGGCGGAAGGCTTCGAGCTTTTCTGAGTCAGGCGCGTCGCCTTCGGAAGGGTCGGCGAAGCCCCAGTGCGCCGTTGCGGGGTGACCGGGCCAGATCGGGCAGACCTCTCCCGCGGCGTTGTCGCACACGGTGATGATCAGGTCCATCGTGGGCGCGCCTGGGGCGGCAAACTCATCCCAGCTCTTGCTGCGCAAGCCCTCGGTGGAGACGCCTGCTTTTTGCAGGACCTGCAGACCCAGGGGATGCGGCTGCTGGTTGTCGCGCGGGCTGCTGCCGGCAGACCAGGCCTTGAAGCGCCCGCCCGCCATGGCGTTGAGCAAGGCCTCGGCCAGGATGCTGCGCGCGGAGTTGTGCGTGCAGAGAAAAAGAACGTTCAAGGGCGTCGTCATGAAGGACCTTCAGCGCATCAGCAGCAGGTGGATGAGGAAGTGGCGGGCCCGCAGCAGGGCGCCTTGGATGCCGTGGCCGCAGGCGCCTTTGGCGCGCAGCATGCGCCGGCGGCAGCCGTTGGGCTGGACTCGTTGAACATGGGAATGTCGCCGAGCGTGTGAAAGTGCTCCCACGCGATGCCCTGCGGGTCGGTAACCCAGTGCTTCTCGCTGCGCGCATAGCAGCAGGTGGTGGCGCCTTCGTCGAGCAGGGCCATGTCGGCCGATGCGGCCCTGGCCTTCAGTTCTGACAGTTCGGCCGCGTCGTCCACCTGAAAGCCCAGGTGATCCAGGCCTGGGGAGGTGCCCCGCGTGGAGATCGCGAAGTTGACCCGCGGATCGTCGAGCATCCACTTCGCGTAATCGGCCTCCACGCGAGCGGGCTCAGCCGCGAAAAGCTGGGAGTAAAAACGGATGCTCTGGGCCAGGTCTTCCACATGCAGGTGGACATGGAATCGCTTCATGGGGTTCTCCTTCAAAAGTGGGTCAGCAGTCGCAGCTCTTTGCTGCCTCCGCCAGGCAGGACGCGCCCTGGCAGCAGTTCTCCGTGAGGTAGCCGAGCAGATCGTCCATCGTGTCGAAGGAGGCCCGGTAGATCAGGTTGCGCCCCTGACGCTCCTGGCTGACGAGGCCGGAGTGCACGAGCTCCTTGAGGTGAAAGGACAGGGTGTTGGGTGCTACCGCCAGTTGCTCGCACAACGAGCCCGGTGTGAGTCCCTCTGCGCCCGCCACGACCAGTGCGCGAAACACCCGCAGGCGCACTTCTTGAGCCAACGCAGCGAGTGAGCGGATGACATCGATTTCTTGCATCAAACGACTATACAACGATATTGGAAGTGTTGTAAATTTCTTCGGTGCAACATTACGCATGCCTGAGGCAATCCCTTATCCCCGCCCATTCGGTGCATTGACCACGAACGCTTATGCCATCTCACTTCACCCTTCTGGACGCGCCCACCAGGTACCTGTTCTTCACCGGGAAGGGTGGTGTCGGCAAGACCTCGGTATCCACAGCGGTTTCCATCGCCTTGGCGGACGCGGGTAAGAAGGTTCTATTGGTCAGTACCGATGCGGCATCGAACCTCGATGAAATGCTCGGCATTGCGCTGCGCAACCATCCGGTTCCTGTGCCAGGGGTTCCGGGCCTGATGGTCCTGAACATCGATCCGGAAGCCGCGTCGCAGAACTACCGTGCCCGTGTCATTGAACAGATGGGCACGCAGGCTACGGCTGAGGAGGTGGACCTCGTGCGCGAGCAGCTCTCGGGTGCCTGCACCACCGAGATCGCCACCTTCGATGAGTTCTCTCAACTTCTGTCGGAGGGAGGGCGGGGTTTCGACCATGTCGTGTTCGATACCGCCCCCACGGGCCATACCTTGAGGCTTCTCAGCCTGCCCAAGGCATGGAGCGGGTTCCTCAAGGGCAATGACCGCGGAGCATCCTGTCTGGGGCCGCATTCGGGGTTGAAGATGCAGGAGCAGCTTTTCAACCGGGCGCTGGCATCCCTGAACGACGCTTCGCTCACCACCATTGTTCTGGTGGCGAGGCCTGAGGCGGGAGCGCTCAACGAAGCCGCCAGGTCTTCCGACGAACTGCGTGAGTTGGGCCTTTCCCACCAGCGCCTGGTGATCAACGCGGTTTTCAAGGCGCAAGACCCTCGCGATGCCGTCGCCCTGGCCATCGAGGCTCTGGGACAGGAGGCCATGCAGGAGATGCCGCAGGCGCTGAAACGTCTGGCGGCTGACGTGATTCCCATGCGGCCCGTCGATTCCGTGGGGCTGCAGGCGCTGCGGGCGCTGCTGTCGCCATCACCGACCGAGGTGCCTGCGGCCGCCCTGGAAGCACCCGACTTCGCGCACCAGAAACTGTCCGCGCTGGTGGCGGAGCTGGCGCGGGGTGAGCGTGGATTGATCATGGTGATGGGCAAGGGTGGCGTGGGCAAGACCACCATTGCCGCGGCGATCGCCCTGGGACTGGTCAAGCTCGGCAAGTCCGTACACCTGAGCACCACGGACCCCGCCGCCCACCTGGCGGTGACGCTCGACGGCGAGGTCCCGGGCCTGACCGTCGGGCGCATTGACCCCAAAGCAGAGACCCAGAAATACGTGGACAAGGTCGTTGCCGCCAAGTCGGCCGGCATGACCCCGGCGGAGAAGGACCTGTTGATGGAAGATCTGCGTTCTCCATGCACGGAGGAAGTGGCGGTCTTCCATGCGTTCTCGCATGTGGTGTCTCAGGCCCGAAGCGCGTTCGTGGTGCTCGACACCGCGCCCACGGGCCACTCGCTGCTGCTCATGGATGCCACGGGCGCCTACCACCGCCAGATGGTGCGGGAGTTCGAAGGCAAGGCGTCGGGGCGCATCACCACCCCCTTGATGCGGCTACAGGACCCTGACTACACCAAGATCATTCTGGTGACGCTGCCCGAGGCCACCCCGGTGTCGCAGGCCGCCGCGCTGAAGGAGGACCTGCAGCGGGCCAGGATCGGCACCTTCGCCTGGGTGGTCAACAAGTCACTGTTGGCCAGCAACACCCGCGATCCCCTTCTTCAGGCCCGGTTGAACAGCGAGAGGCGGCAGATGGAGCGGGTTCAAGCATTGGCGCAAGGCCGGTTCTATCTGATTCCCTGGGCGGCGACCCCGCCCGTGGGCGCAAAGGCGCTGGGGGATCTGCTGGAGCCTTAACCTGCAGAGGCTGCCCTTCCTGGCATGCAAGAGCCTCGCGGGCCGCGGCACACATTCAGCCCCGGTGCAGCGTCAGCAGGAGCCCCCGCCGCGCTGCGCCAGCGCGCCCTGCGCATCTTCGCACCACCACTGCGCGGCCGCATAAAAGCCCTCCCACACGCACCCGTTGCACCCGCGGCCGCAGCAGGTGGTGGGCTCAGGCGGCGGTGGGCGCAGCGCTACACCGGCGTGGGCGGCCTGCGCCTGCAGGGCGGCGAAGCGCTGGCGGGTGGCTTGCAGCATGAAGGTGACGGGGCCTTACCGGCGCCCGCGCCAACGGACCAAACCGTAGCGCGCCAGAAAGGCGCAGCCCAGCACCAGCGCGAACCACCCCACGACGTGGCCCTGGGCCATCATCTCGCGCACGTCGGGCGAGCGGGCAATGTAGGGGGCCAGCAGGATGATCACGCCAATGAGCGCGCACACCGCGCCCTTGAGCAGCAGCTCGGAATCTTGTTTGCGCTGGGAGAAAGAGGGCATGGCGGCGATTATCCTTGGCGGCTTCGCAAGCCCCCATTCGTGAAAGTACACAGTCCATGGCCATCCAGTGGTTTCCCGGTCACATGCACCTGACGCGCAAGGCGATCGGCGAGCGCATCAAGGACATCGATGTGGTGATCGAGCTGCTGGACGCGCGCTTGCCGGGCTCCAGCAGCAATCCGCTACTGGCCGAGCTGACGGGCCATAAGCCCGCGCTGAAGGTGCTCAACAAGCAGGACGTGGCCGACCCGGCGCGCACGCCGGCGTGGCTGGCCTGGTACAACGCGCGGCCCGGCACGAGCGCGATTGCGCTGGATGCGTCCGACGCCGCGCCCGCGCGTCGGCTCATCGACGCGTGCCGGCAGCTTGCGCCCAACCGGCGCGGCCTCTCCAAGCCCATGCGGGTACTGATCTGCGGCATTCCCAATGTGGGCAAGTCCACGCTGATCAACACCCTGTCCGCCAAGCGCGAAGCCAAGACGGGCGACGAGGCCGGCGTGACCAAGCAGGAGCAACGCATCGTGCTGGACGATGACTTTTACCTGTGGGACACGCCTGGCATGCTGTGGCCGCGCATCACCGTGCCCGAAAGCGGCTACAAGCTCGCCGCCAGCGGCGCCGTGGGCCGCAATGCGTACGACGAGGAAGAAGTGGCGCTGGAACTGTTGGCCTACCTCAAGCAGCACTACGCACCGCTGCTGGATGCGCGCTACAAGCTGGGGCTGGACGCGGCGGCCATCGCCGCCAAGCACGATGATGAGCTGCTGGAGCTGATTGCCAGGAAGCGCGGCGCGGTGATGAGCGGCGGGCGCCTCAACCTGCAAAAGGCCGCCGAGATCGTGCTCACCGACCTGCGCAGCGCAGCGCTGGGCCGTGTGACGCTGGAGACGCCGGCCGAGTTCGAGGCCTGGCTGGCCGCCGCCGAGGTGCAGGAAAAGGAACGCGCCGCGCGCAAGGCCGAGCAGCTGCGCCGCAACGAGCGCCGCACGCGCAACGCCCCGCGGGACGAGGACTGATCAGGGCCAGGTTCGCTCGCAGGATCTGCGCAGTTCACAGGCCCTAGGNCCTAGATTGGCGCGGTTTTCACGCCATTCGCACTGGCAAAAATAGTGTGAACAGGCCCTAGGCCAGCACCGGATCGCAGCGCACCTCGGTGGTGACCGAGTTGGCGATGAAGCACTGTTCATGCGCCTCATGGTGCAGGGCGTGCAACTGTTCGTGCGTGGGCTGCGGGTCGCCGCCAAAGCGCACCGCCGGGCGCAGCGTGACCACGGTCATGGCCATGCGGCCCTGGGCGTTGCGGGCCATCACGCCCTCGGCTGCGTCGCGGTAGTCGTCCACGCAAAAACCCTGCCGCGCGGCGATGGAGAGGAACCACAGCATGTGGCAGCTCGACAGCGCGGCGACGAAGGCTTCCTCCGGGTCCACGGCGGCCGCGTCGGACCAGGGCAGCGGCACGACGTGGGGCGACGAGGAGCCGGCCAACTGCGCGCCACCGTCAAAGCGCAGCAGGTGGCGGCGGCTGTAGCGGTTCTTGAGGAAGTCCTGCGGCGTGGCGTCGCGCGTCCAGGTGATTTCGGCGTGGTAAATGGCCATCGTGGTGTTTGAATGAAAAATGCCTCTAGCGCCCGCCTGTCAAGCGCGAGCAGCTATGGATATTGAAGCAATGCACGCGCTGCCCCTACCAGGCCAGCGGGCTGGATGCATCCGCCCAGAAGATGAAGCGCCGCAGCTCCGCATAGCGCGACGTGCTGAGCAGGGCCGGGTCGGTGCCGCTGCCCTTGCGCAGCAGCACCAGGTAGCCGCTGGCGCTGCCCACGGCCAGGGTGTGGCCGTCGGGCGCTGCGGCGATCGCCAGGATGGCGCCGCCGATGTGGTGGCGCCAGAGGGCCGTGCCGTCCTCGGCCAGGCCGTGCAGATCGCCCTGTGCGTCGCCCTCCACACGCAGGCCATGGACGGTGGCGGCGGGGCACGACGCAGGCAGGTTTGGCGGTGCGACCGTGGGGCTCAGCGCCCACGCATCGGCGCTGACCCGCCACCACGCGGGTGCTTGCGTGGGATGCACGGGCTCCGTGCGGGCCAGCAGACGGCCATCTTCCAGCCACTGCAGGGTGTCCACGGCGTGGCCGGTGCGTGCGGCGTGGTGGGCATAGACATGGGGCGCGAAGGCAAAGCGCCGGTGAAAGCGTGCGGACAGGTCGCCGTCGGCCAGCGCGTGTACAGCGCGTGCCAGTTGCAGCACGGCGCCAGCCTGGGGGCCGCGCGGGTCGGTGGGCTGCGCAGGCATGAAATGCACAGGGGCGGGCAGCGGTACGGTCGCCGGGGGCGTGCCGGCTGCCGCGGCACCGGGCGCCACACCACGGGCGGGTACAGCATCGCCTACCGCTGCGGCCGCCACGGCAGCGGCCGCCGCAGCGGATGACGCCGCGGGTTCCGTGCCGTGCTCCAGGGCCGCCGCGGCCTCAGCGTCGTCGGCCTGCCGCAGCCAGTGCTCCCGCACGCGGGCGGCGTGGGCCCGGCCGTGGGCCTGCCAGTCGTGCGACAGCGCCATGAGGACGGGCCCGAACACCTCGGCGTCGGCCTCGTGCGGCGCGAAGGGCGGCAGGCGGGGCAGGGGCGGGGCATCGCCGGACAAGCCGCTGGAGTGCAGCGCCTGTTGCTCTTGTGCATGGGCGGCGTGCAGGCGCTGCTCCAGCGTGGTGAACAGCTCCAGCAGGTGCTGCATGTGCTGCACGGCGTGGTTGGGCAGCGGCGTGCGCGGATCGCTCTGGCGCTGGCTGTAGGTGATGCGCAGGCCGTTCGGGTGGGCCGTGCCCTCCGGCAAGGCATCGCCGGGCGTCAAGTCGATCTGGTAGCAGGCATGTGCGTCGTCCTCGGGGTCGCCAGCGCGCTCGCTGCCGTTGCGCCAGCTGAACTTGAGCGCCCGCCCCCATGAATGGCCCCCCTGCTGGCCGGGCTGGCGCGCGCCGATCCACACGTCGCCCTCCCACCAGCCGTTGCGCTCGGGGTCGCTCCATGTGTTGTAGCGGGTGGTGAATGCGGGCAGCAGCGTCAGCGCCTCGATGCGTGCGGGGGTGAGCGTGGCATGCAGCCGCTCGCGCAGCGGCCGGCCGGCGCGGCGCTGGCCCTCGGCCAGGCGCCAGTAGGCCAGCACCTCGCGCCAGCCCTCTCCGCAGGCGACCAGCGCGCCGGCTGCCGCGTCGCCCGCCCCGGCCTGTGCGGGGAGCGGTTGCCATGCGCCGGGCTGGCCGGCGCTGTCGTAGGCGCGGTATTGGCGCACCAGGCCGTCCGCGCCGGGGGGCGGAGGCGGGATGCCAGAGCGCAACCGCGCCCAGGCCTGCGCCAGCGCGTGGGTAGGTGCGCTCTCGGCCGGGGGCAGGGCGAGCCAGAAGTCCCAGCGCTTCCAGAGAGTGATGAACAGGGCGTCGTGGTAGGCGTCCTGGTCTTCATCCACGTGGCTGCGCGTGAGCAGAAAGTCCGTCTGCCCGAACCAGCCGGCTGCCTTGTGCTGGCTCTTGTCGGGCAGGGCGGCCTGGAGCAGCCGCCGCAGTTGCGCCGCGTCCATTGCATCGCCTGCGCACAATCCGTCGTCCACCGGCAGCCCGGGCTCTTCGGACAGAGCCGGCTTGACCGCGCTGGCAGGCGGAGGCACGAATGAAGAGGGGCTGGACATGGCAAAGGCGCACGGTTGTGTGGCGCATGGTAGCGCCGACACCGCTGCGCCATCAATGTGCGGCCCGTGGGCCCCCAAGGGCCATGGGTAGCGGGGCGTCGGCCATGGCTGGGCCTGGGTTCTGTCGCTGCGGCGGGCAGCGCGGGGCCTTGCCGACCGGGGCCCGCACGCGGGAGGGACTACAGCACGATCTTGCCGTCGGCGACATACAGCTCGTACTGGTCGCGCGGCAGGGCGGTGAGGCCCGCGGTGTTGTTGTCGTCGCGCCAGCTCAGCGTGACGCTGTCGGTGGCGAAGGTGAGTTCCACCGGTCCTTCCGGAATGGCAATGGGCATGCCGTCTCCTTCCCGGTAGGTGACGTGGCCTTGGATGGTGGCTTGCTGGGGCATGTGCGTGCTCCTGGGTCGTTGCGGTCAAAAGGGGGACGGGTGCCCCCTACCGCATTACAGGCCATCCTGCGGCGTGTCGGCTGTCAGACCAGCGCGCGTTTTGCGCCGCAGGCGTTTGCGTCGAGCCGCGGGCTGGCCCGGGTCCGTCGGGGCGACGCGCTGTACCAGCGGAATCACCCACAGCACCACCACTGCCAGCAGCGTGGCCAGGATGGCCGTGCTCTCACGCCCCAGGCCCGCAGCCACGCCGATGGCGGCCGTAAGCCAGATGCCGGCTGCGGTGGTCAGGCCCTTGACCTGACTTTCCGCGTCGCCCTTCAGGATGGTGCCCGCGCCCAGGAAGCCGATGCCGGCGATCACCCCTTGCAGCACACGGCTGTTGTCCGCCGGGGCAATGCCCGCCTGCTGCGCGACGAGCACGAACAACGCGGCGCCCATGGCCACCAGCATGTGGGTGCGCATGCCTGCGGCCTTGCCGGCCTGCTCGCGCTCCCACCCCAGCAGGCCGCCCAGCAGCGCGGCCACGCCCATGCGCAAGACCACCCGCGTGGTTTGCTGGGGGTCGCCAATGTCCGAGAACTCGTGGGCGGCCACGGCCAGGGCGTCAGCCCACCAGCCGGTCATGGCGTGCCACGCCTGAAGACCAGGCGAGAAAGGGGCAAAGCGGGGAGGAAAGCGTGGGGCGCTGCACGGTGCATGGCCGCCAGTGTGAAGCGCGCAGACAGGGGTGGGCAGCGGCGGCCGCCGCTCCTGTGGGTAGGACACGGCCGGGTGGACGGATGCTCCGAAAAGCTGCAGGGCGTTAGATAAAAATTGGCCGGTAGCGCTTGCTAGGTAAGCGCTACAAGCTACTCTTTTGGTAGCGCGTCTTCGATGTCCTGCTGCCAGGGCAGGGTCCAGATGCGTTGCTGCCAATCGGGCGCTGCGGCCGCGTTTGGCGGCGTGGGTGCGCTGGCGGTGGTGGATGCTCTGGCAGCGGGCCACTGCAATCCACTGTGCAGCGTGACCAGGCGGCCGTCTGCGGGGTGGGGCAGGCTGAGCTGCCACGCATGCAGCCACAGGCGGTGCAGGCCGAGGCGCTGTGCCCACCAACGGTTGAGCGGCCCCTTGCCGTGGGTGGCGTCGCCCAGGATGGGGTGGGCCAGATGCTTGAGGTGGCGGCGGATCTGGTGGCGGCGCCCCGTGGTCGGCTCGGCCCGCACCAGCGATGCGCGCGTGGTGGCGAAGCGGGGGTCGCTGCATTCGGGCAGCTCCAGCCGCGCCAGGCGTGTGAGGCGCGTGTGGGCGGGCTGGGTGGGGGCGTCGGGCGGCGCGTCGTCGGGGCGCAGCGGGTGGTTCACTTCGGCCTGCGCCGGCGCCCAGCCGCGTACCAGCGCCAGGTATTGCTTGCGCACGGCATGCCGGGCGAAGGCATCGGCCAGGGCCCGCGCGGCGGCGGGGTGCAGGGCCATGACGAGCACGCCGCAGGTGCCCTTGTCCAGCCGGTGCACGGGGTAGACGTGCTGGCCGATCTGGTCGCGCAGCGCCTGCATCACGAAGCGCGTTTCGCCCGCATCCAGTCCTGTGCGGTGCACCAGCCAGCCCGCCGGCTTGAAAACGGCCACCATGTGCGCGTCCTGCCACAGCAGGCGCAGCGGAGGGTGCGCGGGCGTCAGGGGTTGCGCCCCGGGGTGAGCTGGATGGTACTCAGGCCCGAATGGGGCGGGTCCTGCTGCGAGGTGAGCCAGTACACCCACAGGCCGCGCAGCCACGCGCCCATGTAGATGATGGACACGGCAAAGATGCCCCACTGCTCGGCCTTCCACGAGGCGTAGAACCAGAACGGCTGCCCCAGCAGCCCGAAGATGCAGGCCCAGCGGCGCAGCGCCGTTCTGCGCGCCTGCGACAGCCAGGCGGCGGTGGCACCCAGCAGGGCGATGGCGATCTGGTCAAGTCCCATGGTGATGTGGCCGTTGCGTGGTGGTAGGGTGTTAACTGGATGTTTGTACAGCCATGATAGCAGTGGCGGGGGCTGCAGCGGCCAGGAGCTCCCGCAGGCGACGCGGGCGCGCTACGCCTTGGCGGTGGGGAGGGGCGTGCCGGGGAGCCGGTCGCGCCGGGCGATGAATTCGCGGGCCGCCTGGGCGCGCAGGGTGGCCCGGCCCAGCCCGGTGATGGTGATGACGCGTGCCGAGCGTACGGATTCGCCTTCGCCGGGCAGTTCAGCCTGCACCATGCCCGCGGCGCGCAGGACACGCAACTTGTCCACCTCTGCCTCACCGACGACGGGGGCGGGAAACTGGTCCCGCTGCGCAAGTTGACGGAGAAGTTCCATGGGCATGTGACTGGCTCCCGGTGCTGCGCCGCGCAAACGGTGCGGCGGAGGGGGTTATTGTGGCCCCTGGGGCGAGGCCGGTACAACAAAGGCCCCGTTCTCAAGTGGGCAGTTCGGCGCCGTGCGCTGACCGACAATCCCGCCATGACTGTGTCTTCGCGCTCCACCTTCCTGCCCCTGTCGCTGCTGGCCGCGCCGCAGCGGGACGACCCGCACCCGCTGGTGCTGTACCACGGCCGCTGCGCCGACGGTTTTGCCGCCGCGTTGGCCGCCTGGCGCTTTTATGGCGGCCAGGTCGAATGCCTGGGGCTGACCCACGGGCAGGTGGCCACCGTGGACGACCTGCCGCCGCTGCAGGGGCGGGCCGTCTATGTGCTGGACTTTGCGTTTGCGCCCGACCTGCTCGCCGCCATCGACGCGCGTGCCGCCCGGCTGGTGCTGCTGGACCACCACAAGAGCGCGGCCGAGCAGTTGGAGGGCTTTGCCTGCCGCTGCGGGGGCCTGCACTTCGACATGGGCAAGTCTGGCGCGCGCCTGGCGTGGGAGTTCTTCCACCGTGACGCACCACTACCCGCCCTGGTGCGCCACGTGGAAGACCGCGACCTGTGGGCCTGGCAGTACCCCGACACCGCGGGCTACGTGGCGGCGCTGGACATGGAGCCATTCGACTTCGCCCGTTGGCAGCAGATCGCCGACTTCACGCCCGCCGAGACGGCGGCCTTCGTCGCACGCGGGCAAGCCATGGACGAGAAGTTCCGCCATTTGGCGCAGGACGTGGCGGGCGGCGCACAGCCGCTGGTGTTCAACGGCGAGGCCGGACTGATGGTGAATGCGCCCGGCGCCTTCCACAGCCTGGTGGGCGAGTTGCTGTCGCGCCAGAGCGGCACCTTCGCGCTGATGTGGGTGGTGGGCAAGGACGGGCAGGTCAAGGTGGGCCTGCGCTCGCAGCGCGGCTACGACTGCTCGCCCCTGGCCGTGAGCATGGGCGGTGGCGGCCATGCCCAGGCCTGCGGCTTTCGCCTGCCTGGCGAGCGGCTGGCGCAGTTGCTGTCAGGTGTGTTCCAGGCCGACGAAACGGGTGCGAGTTCCTAGCCAAAATGGCCCGTAGCGCTTGATGGAAAAGCGCGAACAGCTATTGAAATGATAGTCGCCTACCGGTGCCGGCGCCGGTAGTCCCAGGGCGCCTGCGGGCGCGGCTGCGACCACAGCCCAGTCTGGCTGGCGCGTGCCTGGCGCTGCAGCGCCACCAGGTGGGGGTAGCGCTGGGCCTGCGGTGCATAAACCCAGGCCAGGCCGGCGCGCACCTGGGCCGTGCCCACGTCCTGCCCCTGGCAGCGCACATGCGCCAGCGTGCGGCCGTAGTCGTCGTGGCCCAGCGTGCGCAGGGCGGCCTGCTGGCGAAAGCACAGGCGCGCCAGGTTCTGGCGCGCGCGCTGGCCGAAGGCCTGGCGGCTCTCGGGCGCGTCGATCGCCACCACGCGCACGCGCTGCGGGCGCCAGGCCCCCGGCGTGCCGCAACGCACGGTGAGCGTGTCGCCATCGCTGATGGCAATCACAAGGCAGAGGAGGGCGGCAGCGGACACAGGTGGGGCAGAGGTGAAGAGCGGATAAAAGTGCGGCGAGGCGTGGGCGTGGGCCGGCATGCGACCGCGCAGGTGTCGCACGGTGACGCCGCAAGGGCGCGCACTATAACCGTGTCGGATGCGCGCTTGCAGGTCCGCGCGGCGTCGCGGCCTTGCCCGTACCGGTTGCCTAAAAAATGAGCGATGCACTGCAGCCCAATGCCGGCGCGGCTTGCGCAGGGTTGTCCCGGCGGTTGTCCACAGGGCCGCCCACAGGCGGTGGGCATAAGTGGTGCGGCGGCGGGGCGCGCGCCAATGGCCGACAATCGCGGGTCGCACGCGGGCGAAGGCCTGCCCTTTCCTCGTTCGGGCGCCTGCCTGCTGTCCTCGTCCGGATGCGTGCCTGTCGTGTCTTGCCCGAGGCGGCGACGCTGCGTTGTCGCCGGGTTTCCCGCATCGTTTCTTGTCCACCTGCTGCCGTTGTGATCCAAGGTCTTGTTGCGTCCATCGTCGCGTCCGTTCTGTTCGGCGCCATGTATTACCTGGCACCGGCGCTGGCGCCGCTGGACGGCGAGCAGATCTTCGGCTGGCGCGTGCTGTGCACGCTGCCGTTCACCACGGCGCTGCTGCTGGCGCGCGGGCAGTGGCCGCGTGTGCGCCTGCTGGCTGCGCGCGCGTGGCGGCAGCCGCTGCTGGCGCTGGGGCTGCTGGCCAGCGCCGCCATTCTGGGCGTGCAGCTGTGGCTGTTTTTATGGGCGCCGCTGCACGGGCGGGCGCTGCCGGTGTCGCTGGGCTACTTCCTGCTGCCGTTGGTGATGGTGCTGGCCGGGCGGGTGCTGTACCGCGAGCGTCTGTCGCACCTGCAGTGGCTGGCCACGGCACTGGCGGGCGCGGGTGTGCTGCACGAGGTGCTGCGCGCCGGCGGCATGTCGTGGGAGACCTGGCTGGTCGCGCTGGGCTACACCGCGTATTTCGTGATGCGCCGGCGCCTGGGCACCGACCACCTGGGCGGCCATTGGCTGGACATGCTGCTGCTGGTGCCCGCGGCGCTGTGGTTCGTGGTGCGCGCGCCGTCGTCCCTGCCGCTGGTGCTGGAGCATGCGCACCTGTGGGCGATGGTGCCCGTCCTGGGCGTGCTCAGCGCCGTGGCGCTGGCGTTGTACATGGCCGCCAGCCGCCTGCTGCCGCTGGGGTTGTTTGGTCTCTTGAGCTATGTGGAGCCGGTGCTGCTGGCGCTGGTGGCGCTGGCGCTGGGCGAGAGCATCGGCGCGGCGCAGTGGCCCACCTACGGCCCCATCTTCGCCGCCGTGGCGCTGCTGGTGCTGGACGGCGCACTGCGCCTGCGCCGCCCGGCCGTGCAGGTTCAAGACAAAAAGCCGCTCTAGCGCCCATCCATCAAGCGCTGGCAGCTATTAAAATCGATGCAAACGGTGCCATTCGCAGCGCCGCACAGCCACCCGAGGGAGCCCCCACATGCACGCCACCGTGCCCCATCCGCGCCAGCGTTTGCGCGCCTTTTCTGCGGCGAGCGTGTGCTTCGCCCTGGCCACCGCTGGCCTGCTGGCGCTGCCCGCCACGCCCGCGGGCGCGCGCGACGCGTCCACCGCCTGGGGCAAGCGCCTGGTGGAGTCGTTCGAATTGACGCCCGAAGACCTGGCGCGGCTGGCGCGACACCAGGACAAGACGGCCGGCAGCAAGCCCGCGGGCTTTTTCTCCGAAACGGTGGCCTGGAAGGCGCCGCGCGCGCTGGACCTGCCCGCCAGCGGCAACCCCTACACGCTGGTGGTGCACGTGGCCGGCGTGGCCCAGGCCGACGGCGAAGGCCTCACGCGCTGGATGGCCGGCTGGGACACGGACAACGGCACGCGCCTGTCGATGGTGCAGGGCGCTGCGTTCGGGACGGGCACGCGCGCGGGCCAGGTGCTGCAGCTGGCGGGCACGGCCGGGCCGGTGAGCTTCAAGGAGGACCGCAAGGTGGCGCCGGCGCTGGAGTTCGCAGGCGCGAGCAACCTGCGGCTGGACGGCGTGCGCGTGGAGGTGTGGTCCGGCATGCGGCGCAGCTCGTTCGTCGAGCTGCTCATGTCCGCCGTGCCGCTGCTCACGGGTGTGGTGTTCCTCGCGCTGGTCGTCTGGTGGCGCAAGCGCTAGCGCCGCGCGGCGCACTGCACACCGTGCAGGCCGCCCGTGGCGCTGGCGGGCGCGTGCCGCGCTAGAAGCCCAGCGGCTGGCCGGGCTTCCAGGCGTCGGCCAGGCGCTCGGCCTCGGCAATGTCGCTGGGATGCAGCTTGTCCTTGAGGCGGACCAGGCCTGCACGGGCGCTGGACGGGTAGTGCTGCTCTGTCAGCAGCGCGTCGCGCTCCGGCGCGGCGCGCGAGGCGCGTTCGGCCAGCGTGAGCAGCATCCACGCGGGGACGGGGCGTTGGCTTACGGGATCGGCACCCCGCGCGTAGAGCATGCCCAGGCTGTACAGGCCCGCGCCGTCGCCCTGGCGCGCCGCACGCAGGTACCAGTTCTCGGCCAGTGAGGGCTGGCGCGGCACATGTTCACCGCGCTCATACAGACCCCCCAGGCGCACGGCGGCGGTGGCATCGCCCGCGCGGGCGGCGCGCTCCAGCCATTGCAGCGCCTCGGCCGGGTCCAGCGGCTGGCCGATGGCGTTGCGGTAGCTGCTGCCACCCAGCAGCATGGAGCCCAGCAGCACCATGGCCCGCGGCTCGCCCTCATCGGCCAGCGCGCGCACGGCAGGCAGCGCCTGGGCGCCTTCGCCCATGCGCCACTGGTGTTCCAGTGCATCGATGCGCGCCCGCCCGTCCTGCACGGCGCGGGCCTGGCTGACATCGGCGGCGCGGCTGTCGCTGGCGGCGCGTTGCTCCTGCTGGGCGCTGCGCTGGCGCTCGCCGTTCCACTTCCAGCCCAGCAGCGCGGCCCCGGCCAGCACGGCGCTGCCCAGGGCGATCCAGGCCCAGGGCAGGCCCGCGCTGGCCCGGGCGCGGCGCGGGTCCAGCGGGACGGGCTGGGTATCGTCATCTTCATCGTGGCCCGCGCGTGCGCGTGGGCGCGGCGTGGCCTTGTCGTAGACCACCGCGCAGCGCGGGCATTGCCAGGCGGGGGCGGTGTCGCTGGCCTGGCGCGTGTAGTGGCAGCGTGGGCAGGTGCGTGCGACGTGCGATGAGGCCGCAGCAGGCGCGGGTTGCGTGGGCGCGGGGTCGAGCGGGGCGAGGGACAGGCCGTCGCCAGGGTTTGTGGTCATGGTGTTCAGTTCCTCCCGCCGCGATTGTCGCTGCTGGGTGGAGGGTGCTGAGCGTAAGTGAAGAATCCGGCGCAAAGCCAATGCAGGAAAGCGCCAGCAGCTCTACTTTTTGCGGTGGTGCGGCACTGGCGAGGGCGGGCTGGCGGGCAGCCAGCAGCCCGGCTCCAGCCCGTCCAGGGCGTAGGGGCCGATGGCCGCGCGCACCAACCGCAGCGTGGGGTGGCCCACGGCGGCGGTCATGCGGCGCACCTGGCGGTTGCGGCCTTCGCGGATGATGAGTTCGATCCAGCAGTCGGGAATGTTCTGGCGCACGCGGATGGGCGGATCGCGCTCCCAGAGGGCGGGGGGCGGCTCCAGCCGGCGCACGCGTGCGGGCAGGGTGGGGCCGTCGCCGAGCTGCACGCCATGGCGCAGGGCCTGCAGCGCGGCCTCGTCAGGAATGCCCTCCACCTGCACCCAGTAGGTCTTCTCCATCTTGTGGCGCGGATCGCTGATGCGTGCCTGCAGCGCCCCGTCGTCGGTGAGCAGCAGCAGCCCCTCGCTGTCGGCATCGAGCCGCCCCGCCACATAGACGCCGGGCACGTCGATGAAGTCCTGGAGCCCGCGCCAGCGCCCCTCGGGCGTGAATTGGCTCAGCACGCCATAGGGCTTGTTGAAGCGCAGCAGCCGCGCCGCGCGCTGGGGGGCGGGCGCCAGCGCGGCCGCGGCCGCGGGGCGGCGCAGCGCCAGGCGCGGGCGTGGGGCAGGGGGCGTGCTCATGCGGGCAGGAACAGGGCCGGGTCCACCATGGTGCGGTTGAGCATCACGCCCCAGTGCAGGTGCGGGCCGGTCACGCGGCCGGTGGCCCCTACCCTGCAGAACGCATCGCCCGTGCGCAGTACGTCACCCACCTGGCACTCCATGCGGCTGAGGTGGCAGTACATGCTGAGCAGGCCGCCGCCATGGTCCAGCCACACGGTGCCGCCGTTGAAGAAATAGTCGCCCACATCGATCACCCGGCCCGCCAGCGGCGCGGCGACAGGGGTGCCCGTGGCGGCGGCAATGTCCATGCCGCTGTGCGGATTGCGCGCCTGGCCGTTGAACACGCGCCGCAGACCGAAGCTGCTGGAGCGCCGTCCCGGCACGGGCTGACGCATCTGCAGTCCCTCTGGCAGGGGCGTTGAAAAGGTGGCCATGACGTGCTGCTGGTGGGCGCGCTCACGCTCGTGGCGGGCCAGGTCTTCGGGTGCCAGATCCACCGTGCGCGGTGCCACGGTCAGGCGCTGCTCGCGGTACTGCTTGGCTGCCACGCGGTAAGGCACGCGCCGCGCCGGTGCGGTCGGCGTGGCCTGTACCGTCACCTCGGCCTCGCCCGTAGGCGCGGCCAGCGGGATGCCGACGATGGCCGTCCACTCGATCGCATCGCCCAGCACCAGCACCGGGATGTCGCCCGCGTGCACCACCGGCCGATCGGCCGCGGGGCCCAGCGACAGCCGGGCCACGCCCCCGGGCACGGCCAGGGCCTGCGGCCATTGCTGGGCGGTGCCCGCCAGGACCAGCGCGGGCATGCCGGGCGCCAGGGCGAGGCCCAGCGCCTGCAGCAGCGTGCGGCGCCGTGCGCCTGAGGGGGAAAGGGGCGGAAAAGTGGGGTCGCAAAGAAATGGCACGGCCGCAGTGTAGAGCGCTCCTGGCCGCCGCCTGCCCGCCGCGTGGGCATGGTTATGCGCAAAGCTAAGGTTCTCATGCGCGTGCGAGGCAGTGGGTCATAATCCCTACCCAATGCCCTGGGCGCCATGGTGCCCGGGGCATTGCCACGTCTGGCCCGGCACTTGCGCCCACAAGGTGCGCGCCCGGCCCCAGGGCGCTCCACGGCTGCACCCACCAAGCACCGCCTGCACCTCAGGCGGTGTTTTCACTTGGGGCCTGGCTTTGTTCCCCTTTTGTTTATTCCATTTCGCTAGAAAGCAGATCGACCATGCGTCAAGAACATGACTTCATCGGTATCAAGACCATTCCCCCGGACGCGTATTGGGGCGTCCACACCGCTCGTGCCGTAGAAAACTTTCCCATCACCGGCCACACCGTGGCCCACATGCCCGAGTTGATCCGGGCCTTTGCCTTCGTCAAGAAGGCCGCCGCCCACGCCAATCTGCAGCTGGGCGCGATCAACGCAACCCAAGCCCGCGCCATTGCCCAAGCCTGCGACGACCTGATCGCCGGACAGTTGCACGACCAGTTCGTCGTGGACGTGATCCAGGGCGGTGCCGGCACCTCCACGAACATGAATGCCAATGAGGTGATCGCCAACCGTGCCCTGGAGCACCTGGGATTGCCCAAGGGCCGCTATGACACGATCCACCCGAACGATCACGTCAACGCATCGCAAAGCACTAACGATGCCTACCCCACGGCGCTGAAGATCGCCACCTATTTCGGTATCGAGACGCTGCTCAAGGCCCTGTCGGCCCTGCGCGGCGCGTTCGAGGCCAAGGCCGAGGAATTCAAGGGCATCCTGAAGATCGGCCGCACCCAGTTGCAAGATGCCGTGCCCATGACGCTGGGCCAGGAGTTCGCCGCCTTCGCCGCCATGATTGCCGACGATGAGCGCCGCCTGCGCGAGTCCGCCTACCTGATGACCGAGGTGAACATGGGCGGCACCGCCATCGGCACCGGCATCAACGCGCCCGTCGGCTACGTGGACGTGGTCATCCCTGAGCTGGCGCGGCTGTCGGGCGTGCCGGTCAAGGCCGCGGCCAACCTGATCGCCGCCACGTCGGACACGGGGGCCTTCGTTGACATCTCGGGCGTGCTCAAGCGCATCGCCGCCAAGCTCTCCAAGATCAGCAACGACCTGCGCCTGCTGTCCTCGGGTCCGCAGGCCGGCGTGGGCGACATCCAGCTGCCCGCGCGCCAGGCGGGCTCGTCCATCATGCCCGGCAAGGTCAACCCCGTGATCCCCGAGGTGATGAACCAGGTGTGCTTCGAAGTGATCGGCAACGACGCCGCCATCACCATGGCCGCTGAAGCGGGCCAACTGCAGCTCAACGCCTTCGAGCCGCTGATGGGCTGGGCGCTGCACAAGAGCCTGCACCACCTGGCCAGGGCCTGCCACACCCTGCAGGTGAACTGCGTGGAGGGCATCGTGGCCAACCAGGGGCTGCTGACGGAACGCATCGCCGCGTCGGTGACGCTGGTGACCGCGCTCAACCCGCTGATCGGTTACGAGAAGGCGGCCGCCATCGCCAAGTCGGCCATCGCCACGGGCAAGCCGATTGCCGTGGTGGCCGAGGACCTGGGCATCATGACCCAGGCCGAGATGCACAAGCTGCTGGTGGCCGAGCGCCTCACGCAGGCGGGCGCCATCCAGGCCGCTGATTGACGGGCGCTGCCGGGGCCTCGGCTGCTGCCGAAGGCGCCGGTAGGCCGCGGCGGTCATCCGCCCAAAAAAAAGCCCAGTCAGGGACTGGGCTTGAAGGGATCCAGGAAACCAGAGTTTCGAGAGGATCCAAGGAGACAACTGGAGGGCCCTGCGACGTTCATTCCCATCGCCGGGCCAGTGAGTGAATTATAGGGGTAAACCCTGAAATCTGCCAGCGACGTGGCAGCGATCCACTCAACGCTTGCGGGGAGCCGCGGTTGCGGCGGTCGCCGTCTTGGCGGCGGTGGCGGCAGAGCTGGCCACGGCGTTGAAGTTGGCTTCGGCCACATCGCTGGCCTGCTTCACGGCCTTTTGCACCGACTCGAAGGCGTTGTTGGCGGCAGACACAGCGCTCTTGAAGACGGCGACGGTGGTCTCGGAACCAGCGGGGGCGTTCTTGGCGGCGCTGTCCACCAGGTTGGTGAAGTTGCGCTGCACTTCTGCGGCCTGGGCTTCGAAGGTCTTGCCGAACTCGGCGCCCGTGCCGGAAGCGATGTCGTACAGGTGGCGGCTGTAAGCCACGGCCTTTTCCGCCAGGGGCTGGAACAGGCTGGCTTGCAGTGCGAGCAGCTCTTGTGCGTCCTTGGCGGACAGCACGGCCTGGGTGTGGCTGGCGGCTTCGGCCAGGGCGGCGCGCGAGGCGGTCACGTTCAGTTCGACGAGCTTCTCCACGCCCTCGAAGGCCTTGTTCGTCAGGCCGAACAGGGTCTCCAGGTTGGCCTTGTGGGAAGCGAGGATTTGCTCAGGGGTCAGCGACATGTCATATCTCCATTGAATGCCCGGGATGGGCGGGTTGAGACATCTGCCCTGACTGACCTGTGCGTCATGTTGCAGTGCAGCATGAGCCGAATTTTAGGGATCCTGTCGATAGGCGCAAGCATTTTTGTTGCAATGCAGCATTTTTAGGGGCAACTCCCAAAGTTCTGTTGGTTACATCTGGACCGGCGGTGGACTGCGCGCTGCCTATTACGAACGAAGACAGGGGACAAGGGGAGGCCGCCGCTGGCCGCTGGCAGAATCAGCGCCTCATGAACACGTCCCTCTCTCCCTCAGGTGCGGCAGGCGCTGCAGGCACGGCCCAGCGGCCCCGGCCGCAGCCGCGCGAGGCCTACGCGGTGTTTCGCTCCATCGGTACACGCTGGATGGACAACGACGTCTATGGCCATGTGAACAACGTCGTGTACTACAGCTGGTTCGACACCGCGGTGAACGCCTACCTGATCGAGCAGGGCGTGCTGGACATCCATCACGGCGACACCATCGGGCTGGTCATCGAGACGCAGTGCAACTATTTCGCGTCGCTGGCGTTCCCGCAAACCATCGACGCCGGCATCCGTGTGGCGCGGCTGGGTGAGACGAGCGTGCGCTACGAGGTCGGCCTGTTCGCCCAGGGCGAGGCCATGAGTGCGGCTTGCGGCCACTTCGTGCATGTGTACGTGGGACGGGACGACCGCCGTCCGCGTGCGCTGCCCGATCGGCTGCGCCAGGCACTGCAGCCCTTGTGCGCGGCGCGTTGATCGCGGGCGCGGCGCGCCGGCTTTCCCTGAGGGCTGCCGGGGCTGCGCGCCGGTTCGCGGCGGCCCGGGTGGGTTGATGCTAGAATCAGGGGCTCGCCGGCCCTGCCACGCGTGTGTGGCGGCGCGGCGGATCCCCATCGCCATGTCCAGTAGCGGGACAGTCTGCCCCGCGCGCATCCATGATCATCACCAGCCTGCTCGACACCGACCTGTACAAGTTCACCATGATGCAGGTGGTGCTGCACCAGTTTCCGGGCGCGCAGGTGGAGTACCGCTTCAAGTGCCGCAACCCGGGTGTGGAGCTGGCGCCCTTCGTCAGCGAGATCCGCGACGAGATCCGCGCTTTGTGCAGCCTGCAGTTCCAGGACGCGGAGCTGGCCTACCTGCGCTCGCTGCGCTTCATCAAGAGCGACTTCGTCGACTTCCTGGGGCTGTTTCGCCTCAACGAGAAGTACATCCGCGTGAGCGCGCTGCCCTCGGGCGAGATCGACATCACCATCACCGGGCCCTGGCTGCACACCATCCTGTTCGAGATCCCGGTGCTGGCGATCGTGAACGAGGTGTACTTCCGCAACACGCAGAAGGTGCCCGACTTTCCCGAGGGGCGCCGCCGGCTCGAAGCCAAGATCGGCCAGCTGCAGCAGCCGGGGTTGGACAGTCTCAAGATTGCCGACTACGGCACGCGCCGGCGCTTTTCCCGCGCCTGGCACGAGGAGATGCTGCGCGTGCTGTGCACGCGGCTGGGCGTCGATGACTGGCGCCAGGGCATGCAGGGGCAGTTCGCGGGCACCAGCAACGTGCTGTATGCGATGCAGCTGGGCGTCACGCCGCTGGGCACCATGGCGCACGAGTACCTGCAGGCTTGCCAGTCGCTGGGGCCGCGGCTGCGCGACAGCCAGGTGTTCGGCTTCGAGATGTGGGCCAAGGAGTACCGCGGCGACTTAGGGATTGCGCTGTCCGACGTCTATGGCATGAGCGCCTTCCTGCGCGACTTCGACCTGTACTTCTGCAAGCTGTTCGATGGCGCGCGCCACGACAGCGGCGATCCCTTCGCATGGGGCGAGCGGCTGCTGCAGCACTACCGCGACAACCGCGTGGACCCATTGACCAAGACGCTGATCTTCAGCGACGCGCTGACCGTGCCTCGCATCATCGAGCTGTACCAGCGCTTCAACGGCCGCTGTCAGCTGGCGTTCGGCATCGGCACCAACCTGACCAACGACCTGGGCTACGAGCCACTGCAGATCGTGATCAAGATGACGCGCTGCAACGGCCAGCCCGTGGCCAAGCTGTCGGACGCACCCGGCAAGAACATGTGCAACGACGAGAAATACCTGGCTTACCTGCGCCAGGTGTTCGAGATTCCCTCGCCGCAGTGAGCGCGCGCCTGGCGCCGCCGGCGGCATTTCAACTTTCCCAAGAATGACCCGAGGAGACCTGTCCATGAACCCCATCCGCACCCTGGCCCTTGGGCTGCTGTGCCTGGCACCCGCGCTGGCGGGGGCGGCGGAGATCGACGGCAGCCAGCTGTCGGTGCTGTGGGGTGTCCCGTTTGCCGGCGTGCTGTTGAGCATTGCGCTGCTGCCGTTGCTGGCGCCGCTGTTCTGGCACCACCACTTCGGCAAGGTCACCGCCGCGTGGGCGCTGGCGTTTCTGGTGCCGTTTGCCGTGGTCTTTGGCCCCGGCGTGGCGGCGGCGGGCTTCGCGCATGCGCTGGTCGCGGAATACCTGCCCTTCGTGATCCTGCTCACGGCGCTGTTCACCGTGGCCGGTGGTATCTATATCCGTGGCAATCTGCACGGCAGCCCGGCCCTGAATGCCGGCTTTCTCGCCGTGGGCGCGGTGCTGGCCAGCTTCATGGGCACCACGGGCGCGTCCATGCTGCTGATCCGTCCGCTGATCCGCGCCAACGACAACCGCAAGCATGTGGCGCACGTGGTGGTGTTTTTCATTTTCATCGTCTCCAACGCCGGCGGCTCGCTCACGCCGCTGGGCGATCCGCCGCTGTTCCTGGGCTTCCTCAAGGGCGTGGATTTCTTCTGGACGGCGCGGCACGTGTTTCCGGAAACGCTGTTCCTGATTGGCGTGCTGCTGGTGCTGTTCTATGCGCTGGACAGCTGGTACTACCGCCAGGCGGGTGAAGTCAGCCGCACCGATCCCACCCCCGACTCGGCACCGGCCGCGCTGGGTTTTGACGGCAAGATCAATTTCGTGCTGCTGGTGGCCGTGGTGGGGCTGGTGCTGCTCAGCGGCATTTGGAAGTCGCCCGTGGAATGGGTGATCGCCGGCACGCCGCTGGGCCTGCCCGGCTTGGTGCGCGATGCGGGGCTGATCGCGGTGACCGTGGCGTCGCTGGCGCTGACGCCGCGGCAAGTGCATGCGGACAACCAGTTCGGCTGGGGCCCGATGCAAGAGGTGGCCAAGCTATTCGCGGGCATCTTCCTGACCATCATTCCCGTGATTGCCATGCTCAAGGCCGGCGTGAACGGGCCTTTCGGAGCCATCGTCTCCGCCGTCACGCGGCCCGACGGCTCGCCCGATCCGGCGATGTATTTCTGGGCCACCGGCCTGCTCAGCTCGTTCCTGGACAACGCGCCCACCTACCTGGTGTTCTTCAACACAGCCGGCGGCGATGCGGCCACGCTGATGACCACGCATGCCGCCACGCTGGCCGCCATCTCGGCGGGCGCCGTGTTCATGGGCGCCAACACCTACATCGGCAACGCGCCCAACCTCATGGTCAAGGCGATTGCGGAGGACCGGGGCGTGAAGATGCCCAGCTTCTTCGGCTACATGCTGTGGTCGTGCGGCATCCTGGTGCCGCTGTTCGTCGTGATGACCTTCATCTGGTTGCAATGAGCCCGGGCCTGAACCGCGGGGTGCCTCGGCACGGCCCCGCGTTCAGGCTGCCGACACCTGACCGAAAGGAGCACTTCCCATGTCCAAGCCCCACATCCTCGTCGCGCGCAAGATCTTCCCCGAGGTCATTGAGCGCCTGACGCAGCATTTCGAGGTGTATGCCAACCAGGACGACAACCTGTGGACGCAGGCCGAGCTCATCGAGCGGCTGCAGGGCAAGGACGGCGCGTTGCTCACCGGCACCCAGCCGGTGAACGCCGAGCTGCTGGCCGCCTGCCCGCAGCTGCGCATAGCGGCCAACATGACGGTGGGCTACAACAACTTCGACATCGCCGCGATGACCGCCGCCGGCGTGCAGGGCACCAACACGCCCGACGTGCTGACCGAGACCACGGCCGATTTCGGCTTTGCGCTGCTCATGGCCACGGCGCGGCGCATCACGGAGAGCGAGCATTACCTGCGCGCCGGCCAGTGGACGCGCTGGAGCTACGACATGTTCGCCGGCTGCGAGGTGCATGGCAGCACGCTGGGCATCCTGGGCATGGGCCGCATCGGACAGGGCATTGCCAAGCGTGGGGCGCACGGCTTTGGCATGAACGTGATCTACCACAACCGCTCGCGCCTGTCGCCCGCGCTGGAGGCCGAATGCAAGGCGCGTTACGTGGGCAAGGACGAGCTGCTGGCCCAGGCCGACCACCTGGTGCTGGTGCTGCCCTACACGCCCGAGTCGCACCACGCCATCGGCGCGGCCGAGATCGCGCGCATGAAGCCCACGGCCACGCTGATCAACATCGCGCGCGGCGGCATCGTGGATGACGCGGCGCTGGCTCAGGCGCTCAAGGAGCGCCGCATCGCTGCCGCGGGGCTGGACGTATTCGAAGGCGAGCCCGCGGTGCACCCCGCGTTGCTGGAGGTGCCCAACGTGGTGCTCACCCCGCACATCGCCAGCGCCACCGTGCCCACGCGGCTCGCCATGGCGCAACTGGCGGCGGACAACCTGGTGGCGTTCTTCGACGGGCGCGGCGCCCTCACTCCCGTGAACACGCCCGCCAAGGTGTGAATGAAATTGGCCTCTGGCGCTTGATGGACAAGCGCTAACAGCTATTGTTTTGATAGTTAAAAAATGACATTCGAAATGACCGCCGCACTGGCGTTGCTGGTGCTCACCGTGGCGTTGCTGGCGGTGCTGCTACTGCGCCGCCCGCGCGTGGACCTGCCGCCCGAATGGCTGGCGCGCCTGCAGTCGCTGGAATCTGCGGTGCAGGCCACGCAGCTGGCCGTGGCCAAGAATGACGGAGCGCTGGATGCCATGGCCCAGCAACTGCGCGGGTTCACCCAGACCACGCAGGCCCTGCTGGACGAGCGACTGGCGCTGGCGGCGCAGGAGTCGCGCACCAGCCGCGGCGAGCTGCAGGCGTCCTTTGCCGCGCTGCAGTCGCGTCTGGAGCAGCACCTGGCGCAGGCGCGCGCCGATGCCGCCGTGGCCCGCAAGGAGCAGGCGGATGCGCTGGCCGCCTTTCGTGCCGAGCTGAGCCAGACGGCGCAGGCGCTGGCGGCCGACAGCCTGAAGTCGCGCGACGCCATGGCCGAGAGCACGCAGCTCTTCGGCCAGCGCATCCAGGAGCGCTTCGAGGCGCTGAGCGGCACCACGCGCGGCACGCTGGACTCGCTCAAGGGCGACATCCAGGGCCAGCTGGGCACCATGTCGGGCGCGCTGCGCGACCAGCTGGAAGGCACCACACACCAGTTGCGCAGCCAGTTCTCCGCCCTGCAGGAGTCCATGGGGCAGCAGCTGTCCGGCCTGGTCGCCAGCAGCCAGAACAATGCCGAGGCGCTGCGCGGCGCGCTCAACGAGCGCCTGGCCGCCATCCAGGGCGATAACGCCGCCAAGCTGGAGGAGATGCGCCGCACCGTGGACGAAAAGCTGCACGCCACGCTGGAGCAGCGCCTGGGCGAGTCCTTCAAGCTGGTGAGCGACCGGCTGGAGCAGGTGCACAAGGGCCTGGGCGAGATGCAGACGCTGGCCGGCAGCGTGGGAGACCTGAAGCGCGTGATGACCAACGTGAAGACGCGCGGCACCTGGGGCGAAATGCAGCTGGGCGCGATCATCGACAACGTGCTCACGCCCGAGCAGTTCGCCCGCAACGTCAAGACCATGCCGGGCAGCGACGATCTGGTGGAGTTTGCCATCCGCCTGCCGGGCAAGAGCGACGAGCAGCCCGTGTGGCTGCCCATCGACTCCAAGTACCCCGTGGAGCACTACCAGCGCCTGCTGGACGCGCAGGACACGGCGGACAAGCTCGCGATCACGGCGGCGGGCAACGCCTTCGAATCCTCCATCCGCCTGGAAGCCAAGAAGATCTTCAGCAAATACGTGGCGCCTCCGTACACCACCGACTTCGCGGTGCTCTACCTGCCCACCGAAGGGCTGTTTGCCGAAGTCATGCGCCGCCCCGGGCTGGTCGAGGCGGTGCAGAACGACTGCCGCGTGATGATCACCGGGCCTGCCAATCTGGCGGCCATGCTCAGCAGCTTGCAGATGGGCTTCAAGACGCTGGCCATCGAGAAGCGCTCGTCCGAGGTGTGGAGCGTGCTGGGCCAGGTGAAGACCGAGTTCGCCAAGTTCGGCGACGTGGTGGAGGCCACGCGCAAGTCCATCGACGCGGCGGCCAAGAAATTCGAGCAGGTGGATGTGCGCACACGTGCCATCCAGCGCAAGCTGCGCGGCGTGCAGGAGCTGCCCGCGCCGGAGCCGGCGGCGGGGCAGGGCGATGCAGAGGGTGCACCCTTGCCGGACCTGCTGATCGAAGACGAAGGCGAGTGACTTGAACCTGGCGCTCGCGCGGCTGATCGCCGGCCAGATCTGCATCCACGCCAGCATGGCGGGCATGCGCATGGCCGCGCCGCTGCTGGCGCTGCGCGAGGGCTACAGCGCGGCGGCCGTGGGCGTGTTGCTGGCGCTGTTCGCGCTCACGCAGGTGTTCCTGGCGCTGCCCGCGGGGCGCTATGCCGACCGCCATGGGCTCAAGCGCCCGGTGCGCCACGCGGTCGTCGCGGCCGTCCTGGGTGCCGGCGCGGCGCTGGTGTGGCCGACGTTTGCGGTGCTGTGCGTTGCGGCACTGCTCACCGGTGGCGCCACGGGGGCTGCCACGATTGCCTTGCAACGCCACGTGGGCCGCGCCGCGCACGGCGGCACGCAGCTGCGCCAGGTCTTCAGCTGGCTGGCCATCGGGCCGGCGGTGTCCAACTTCCTGGGCCCGTTCTGCGCGGGGCTGCTGATCGATCACGCGGGTGCGCAGGCGGGCGCGACCATGGGCTTTCGCGCGGCCTTCGCGCTCATGGCGGTATTGCCGTTGGCCACCTGGTTCTGGGTGCGCGGCACGCAGGAGATGCCGCCAGTGGTGGCCGCGGAGGACGGCACGCGCGCGCGGGCCTGGGACCTGCTGGCCGAGCCCGGCTTTCGGCGGCTGCTCATCGTGAACTGGCTGCTGTCGTCGTGCTGGGACGTGCACACCTTCGTGGTGCCGCTGCTGGGGCATGAGCGGGGGCTGTCGGCCTCGGTGATCGGCTCCATCCTCGGCGCGTTCGCGATGGCCGCCGCGGTGATCCGCGTGCTCATGCCGCTGGTGGCCGACCGGCTGCGCGAATCCACCGTGGTCACCGGCGCCATGGTGGCGACGGCACTGCTGTTCGCGGTCTATCCGCTGCTGCCGACGGCCGTGACGCTGGGAGCGTGCTCGGTGCTGCTGGGGTTCGCGCTGGGCTCGGTGCAGCCCATGATCATGAGCATGCTGCTTCCCAACTCACGCCCGCGCACCGCCATGGCGAGGCACTGGGTCTGCGGCTGATGGCGATCAACGGCTCCAGCGTGGTGATGCCGCTGCTGTTTGGCACCGCGAGCGCGCTGGTGGGGCTGAGTGGCCTGTTCTGGGCCGTGGGCGCCACCGTGGGGCTGGGTGCGCGCGTGGCCTGGCGGTTGCGCGGCGAGGCGCCGGCCCCTCCGCCGCATCCCTGACAGGCCTGGATTGGCAAGGCGGTCCGCAGGGTGTGCCGCGCCGCTGGTGCGCGGTCAGAGTTCGTAGAACGTGCGGATGATGCTCCAGGCCTCGGCTGGGTCGTCGGTGTAGTGGAACAGCTGGAGGTCCTCGGGCGAGATCGTGCCTTGCTCCACGAGCGCCTCGAAGTTGATCAGCTTCTTCCAGAAGGCCACGCCGAACAGCACGATGGGCACGGGCTTGGCCTTGCCCGTCTGCACCAGCGTGAGCACTTCGAACAGCTCGTCCAGCGTGCCGAAGCCGCCAGGGAACAGCACCAGGGCCTTGGCGCGCATCATGAAGTGCATTTTGCGCAGCGCGAAATAGTGGAACTTGAACGACAGCGAGGGCGAGATGAAACGGTTGCCGCTTTGCTCGTGCGGCAACGAGATGTTGAGGCCCACGTTGAGCGCCCCTGCGTCGTGTGCGCCGCGGTTGGCCGCCTCCATGATGCCCGGGCCGCCGCCGGTGCAGATGTACAGGCGCTCGGCGGGCGGGCGGCTCTCGCTGTACTCGGCCACCAGGCGCGCGAACTGGCGGGCCTGGTCGTAGTAATAGGCGTTCTTCACCGCACGCTCGGCGCGCGCAATGCGCTCGGTATCGCCGCTGGCGCGTGCATCGGCCAGTTGCTGCTCGGCCGCTTCGGGCGAGATGAAGCGTGCGCTGCCGTACACCACGACGGTGTGCTCGATGCCCTGCGCCGTCAGGCCCAGGTCGGGCTTCAGCAGCTCCAGTTGGAAGCGGATGCCGCGCGTCTCGCGGCGCAGCATGAACTCGGGGTCGGCGAAGGCGAGGCGGTAGGCATCGGCGTGCAGCGGATTGCCGGCAACGGCGTAGTTGTGCAGCTCGGCCCAGGCATGGGCCAGGCGGCTGTCTTGAAGGTCGGTATTGGCTTGCATGGATGATTTTTCAGTGGAGGCGGCCGTCTGTGGGGCAGTCGCCGGGGTGCGCAGTGTAGCGAGGGGATTTTAATGAAAATGGCCTGTAGCGCTTATGTATCAAGCGCTAGCAGCTATTAAATTAATAGTGATCAAACGTCTTGCCGCGCGCCCGCCCATAGCCAGGGCAGGCTGTGCAGCCCGGCCCAGGTCATGCACAGCGAGCCGGCCACATGCAGTGCACACAGGCCCAGGGCCTGGGACAGGCGCTGCTGCTGCAGCAGCCCGACCACTTCGGCCGAGAAGGTGGAGAAGGTGGTCAGCGCCCCCAAAAAGCCCGTGATGAGCAGCGCGCGCCATACCGGGTCCAACTGCGGCAGCGCCTGGAACAGCGCCAGGCACAGGCCGATGAGGTAGCCGCCGATGAGGTTGGCCGCGAGCGTGCCCCAGGGCAGTAGCGCGCCCTGCGTGTTGAGCCACAGGCCCAGCCGCCAGCGCGCGAGCGCGCCGGCGCAGGCACCGGCGCAGATGGCAAGAACGTGGAACATCGGCGCATTGTAGGGAGGCGCTGCCGAGCGGCGGCGGCCTCGTCAACGCGCCGTCATTTGCTGCGGGAGCCAGGTCACGATGCCCGGAAACACATAGATCAGCGTGACGGCCGCGCACATCAGCAGGAACATGGGAGCGGCCACGCGGGCGATCCACGGCAGCTGCTTGCCCGTCATGCCCTGCAGCACGAACAGGTTGAAGCCCACGGGCGGGGTGATCTGCGCCATCTCCACCACCAGCACGACGAAGACGCCGAACCAGATCGGGTCGATGCCCGCTGCGCTCACCGTGGGCATCAGCACGCCCATGGTCAGCACCACCATGGAGATGCCGTCCAGGAAGCAGCCCAGCACGATGTAGAACACGGCCAGCGCCACCACCAGTTGCGCCTGGCTCAGCCCCAGCGAAGAGATCCATTCCGCCAGGTGCCGTGGCAGGCCGATGTAGCCCATGGCCAGCGTGAGGAAGGCCGCGCCCGCGAGGATCAGCGCGATCATGCAGTACAGCCGCGTGGCGCCCATGAGCGCGTCGCGAAAGCTCGCCCAGTTCAGCGACCCCTGCGCCGAGGACAGCACCAGCGAGCCCACCACGCCCACGGCCGCGGCTTCGGTGGCGGTGGCGATGCCCGTGTAGATGGAGCCCAGCACCGCGGCGATGAGCAGCACCACGGGAATCAGCGCGCGCGATTCGCGCAGCTTGTCCAGCAGGCCCATCTGCCGGTCTGCCGCTGGGACCTGGTCGGGGTGGCGCAATGCCCAGAACATGATGTAGCCAGAGAACAGCGCGGCCAGCAGCACCCCGGGCAGCACGCCGGCAATGAACAGCTTGGAGATCGATACCTCGGCCGTCACGCCGTAGACGATCATGATGATCGAGGGCGGGATCAGCAGGCCCAGCGTGCTGGCGCCGGCCAGCGTGCCGATGACCATCTTCTCGGGGTAGCCGCGGCGCGTGAGCTCGGGCAGCGTCATCTTGCCGATGGTGGCGCAGGTGGCGGCGCTGGACCCCGACACGGCGGCAAAGATGGTGCAGCCCACCACGTTGGTGTGCAGCAGCCGCCCGGGCAGGCCCTGCACCCACGGGGCCAGGCCCTTGAACATGTCTTGCGACAGCCGCGTGCGAAACAGGATCTCGCCCATCCAGATGAAGAGGGGCAGGGCGGTGAGCGTCCAGCTCGACGAGGAGCCCCAGATGGTCACCGCCATGGCGTCGCCCGCGGGGCGCGAGGAAAACAATTGCATGCCGATCCAGGCCACGCCCGAGAGCGTGAGCCCGATCCACACGCCGCTGCCCAGGATCAGGAACAGCGACAGGATCAACAGGCCGGTGATGGCAAGGTCACTCATGAAGGCGTCTTCCGGTCATTCGTTGCGCAGGGCTTCGCCCGGCCTGGCGCCCGCGCGCCGGCCCAGGAGCTGCAGCACCAGTTCGTCCACGAAGGCAATCGCCATCACCATCGCGCCTACGCCCATGGACAGCTGCGGTAGCCACAGCGGCGTGGCGTCGCTGCTGGTGGAGATGTCGTTGAACGCATGCGACTGCCAGGCCAGCCGCACGCTGTAGTACGCGAACAGCACGGCCAGCAGCGTGCCCAGGGCCAGCGCGAACAGCTCCAGCGCCTGGTGCGCGCGCCCCTTGAGGGCGCTCAGCACCAGCGTCACGCGGATGTGCTCGCCGCGCTTGAGGGTATGCGCCAGCGCCAGAAAGCCCGCAGCTGCCATGAGGTAGCCCGCATAGGCGTCGATGCCCGGTACATGGAAGCTGAGCTGCCGGCTCACGATGGACAGCAGCACGGCGCACAGAAGCGCCACCATGCACAGCGCCGCCAGCGCGGCGGCGCCGTCATAGAGGAAGTTCAACAGGCGTCGCATCGTGGTCTGGCGCGTGGAGGCTCTGGGCGGGGAGGTGTTACTTGCGGTAGGCGTCGATCAGCGCCTTGCCGTCGGGCCCGGCCTTGTCTAGCCATTCCTTGAGCATGGTGTCGCCCACCTTGGCCATGTCGGCCTTCAGCTGGCTGCTGGGCGGCACTACCTGCATGCCCTCGGCCTTGAGCTTGGCCAACGTGTCCTCGTTCACGCGGCGGCTGGCGGCCCAGCCGCGGGTCTCCGCGTCGGCGGCGGCCTTGAGCACGGCTTCCTGCACGGGCTTGTCCAGCGCATCGAACGCCTTCTTGTTCATGATGAGCGCGTTCTTGGGCAGCCAGGCCTGGGTGTCGTAGTAATACTTGAGGTGCTCGTAGAGCTTGCTGTCCACGCCCGTCGCGCCCGAGGTCATGGTGGACTCCACCACGCCGGTGGCGAGCGCTTGCGAGAACTCGGCGGCCTGCACCGTCACCGGCTGCGCGCCCACCAGCTCGGCGATGCGCGCGGTGGCGGGGCTGTAGGCGCGCCACTTGATGCCCTTCAGATCGGCGGCGTTGTTCACGGGCTTCTTGGTGTAGATGCCCTGTGGCGGCCAGGCCACGGCGTACAGCAGCACCATGCCTTGCTCGGCCAGCTTCTTCTCCAGGAACGGCTTTTGCGCCTTGTACAGCTTCATCGACGCGTCGTAGCTGTCGGCCAGGAAGGGCAGGCCGTCCACGCCGAAGATCTGCCATTCGTTCTGGAAGTTGGCGAGCAGGATCTCGCCGAGCTGCGCCTGCGCGCCCTGCACGGCGCGCTTGATCTCGGGCGCCTTGAACAGTGCGGCGTTGGCATGCAGCGTGATCTTGAGCTTGCCTCCCGACGCCTTGTCCACGTCGCTGATGAACTGCGCCAGGTTCTCCGTGTGGAAATTGGTGGCCGGGTAGGCGGCGGCCAGGTCCCACTTGGTCTGGGCATGCAGGGCGGGGGCGCACAGGCCGGTGAGGGCAGCCAGTGCAACGGCGACAAGGTTTCGACGCTTCATCTCGGGGGTCTCCGCAAGGGTTGAGAAGAGAGGGGGCTCAGCGCGTTCACTGTAGCGGGGGCCACAGGGAAACGGCCTAGGTGATTCACCTGAATGTCGATAAATTGCCGGCAAATCATCGGGCTGCTCCCTACAATCAATCGACATGCACATCCCATGCCAATGCCATCTGTCGCTTTTTGCGCAGTCCTCGGAGTGAAACCATGACCGCAGCCGCCAGACCCAAGTCCCCGGCCCCCGCTGCCACTGCCAAGGTGGGCAAGGCCGCCAAGGCGCGCGGGCCCATCGTGTCGTCCGCGCATCTGGTGTCGGACCGCAGTGCGGAGATGAGCGAGTTCGAGTTCGGCCTCATCGTCGCGGGCAATGCGTTCCACCGCTGGGTGGTGCACTGCATGGCCGCGGCCGGTCTGCGCGACCTCACGCCGCTGGACGTGGTGGTGCTGCACCACGTGACGCACCGCGCACGCGACAAGCGGCTGGCCGACATCTGCTTCATCATGAACGTGGAAGACACGCACGTGGTGAACTACTCGCTCAAGAAGCTGCTGGCGCTGGGCGTGGTGGCCTCCAGCAAGAACGGCAAGGAAGTGACCTACGCCGCCACCGAGGCGGGCCGCGCCCATGTGCAGCGCTACCGTGAGATCCGCGAGAGCTGCCTGATCGATGCGCTGAATGCCGACGACGGCCTGAACCGCGACATTGGCGAGCTGGCGCGCCTGCTGCGCGTGCTGTCCGGCATGTACGACCAGGCGGCCCGTGCCGCGGCGTCCATGTGAAAAATGCTATTTATTTGATAGCTGTTGGCGCTTGTCGGTAAAGCGCTAGAGGCCTGTTTGGCTTGAAGTGCCGACGGGTGATGGCAGATGCGTGGCAATGTCTTGCCAGGCCTGCACGGCGGCCAGGGCGGTATGCATCTGCACCGTGTGCGCAAAGCGGAAGGCGTCGCCGTGCACCGTCTCGTCGGGGAACTCGGTGATCAGCGTCACCGGCGCATCGTGCGACGTCTGCGACTGCATGCAGGCGATGCCATCCAGCACCTCGAAGGGCAGCGGGCCCGCGTGGTGCTCGTAGAGGGCCCGCTGGCGTGCGTTGAAATCTGCCAGCCCCGGCACCTGCCGCAGGCGCGCGCACACGGCCTCCAGCAGCGCACGCGCGGGCAACTGCCAGCCGGCGTGGTAGCGCAGGATGAGGAAGAACCCCTTGGGCAGCATCCACTGCTCGAATCCACGCGGCACATAGCCCGACAGCGGTCGCGTCCACTCATGCGCGGGGTAGCCATGCAGGTTCACATGCAGTTGCGCGCCCGACAGCGCCAGCGCGGACTGGCGGGCCTCGCGCTCGTAGAGCGGCGCGTGGTCGCGGTATTCCACATCGTCGCCCAGCGCGGTGTAGCGCGCGGCATGGTGCATGTGGCCCGGGTGGCGGGCGCTCAGCGCGCGGTGCAGAGCGTAGCCGTCGGGGTTTTCCAGCGCGATCAGCGCGAAGTGCGCGCCGGGTTGCGCCTGCAGCACTTCGGCGGCGCGCAGCGCGCCCACGATGCCCGATGTCTCGTTGGCATGCTGGCCCGCACTGATGAACACCGGTGCCTGCGTGCCCGCGTGGTACTGCCCCCATACGGTGCGTCCCTGGCGTGACCGGGCACTGAAACGTTGCGCGGGCCAGGCGTGCAGGGTCTGGGTGATGCGATCAGGGGCAGGGGACTTGGCCAGCGTCGCCAAACTGTCCGGGGCGTGGGCCGTTGGGTGGGCTGGCAGGTCGTCGGCGCACGCCGCGAAGGGCAGCAGGTCCACCTGTACGTGCGGAGCGCCGTCGCCCGCGCGCACGTCGGGCACGATCTGCCCGGGCTGCAACCGGCGGTCGCCCACGGGGCGGCCGCTGTGCTGTTGGAAGAACTCCAGCAGCGTGAAGTACAGGTCCTCGTGCAGCGCCTCCAGGGTGCTTATGGTCTCGCCGGCGGCGCCCACGGGCTGCTCGTAGCCCGGCAGGTCCACGCGCAGCAGCAGGCGGTCGAAGTACGGCTCATGGTCCGGCCACGCGTGACTGCGCACCGCCTGCACCGCCGCGGCGAAGGCCTGCTCGTAGTCGGTGCATACGGCGGTGTCGATCAGGTCGGCAGCGCCTTCCTGTGTGCCCACGCGCAGCCAGCCGGTGGGCGAGAGCACCGTGGCGCCCGTCATGTCGGTGTGTACGCGGTTGGGTGCGTGCACGTGCTGCACGGTGCGGGTGCCGTCGCGCAGCTTCAGTTCCACGTGGTAGCCGCCACCGGCGTCGTCGTGGGGCTCCATGTGCAAGATGCCGCCCCCCAGCAGGGCGGCGAGCGGATAGGCCTCCAACCGAAAGCGCTGTGCAGGCCCGTGCGCCGCCAGCGGATAGCGCACGCGGGCCTGCACCACCTGGGTGCAATCCACGTGGTCCATGAAATGCTGTACCAGCGGCTTGTAGGCACTGTGAAAGCGGGCATGCACGCCTGCGGCTGCCAGCTGCTGCGCCGCAGCAAGGCGCGCGGCCTGGCTTTCGAACACCCAGCCTTCCACGTGGCAGCCGCGCCAGCGCGGCTCGCCAAAGCGCTGTACCCAGGCGTGCAGCGTGCGCTCCAGTGGCAGGTCAAGCAGCCGGGAACCTGTGGCGGCGGGCGGTTGGGTCATATGCGTGGGCGGGGTGGTGAATATCCGGTATGGATCATGCAGGCTTGCAGATAAATTATCGGTAAATTGTGGGTTCTTTCTCCGCAATGTTTCACACGCGGCACACAAAGGAAACGGGTATGGCAAAGAAACTCTGGCAGTTCTGGGTGGATCGGGGGGGTACGTTCACCGATATCGTGGGCCGGCGCCCCGACGGCAGCCTGGTGACGCACAAGCTGCTCTCCGAGAACCCCGAGCAGTACCGCGATGCGGCGGTGGCGGGCATCCGCCACCTGCTGGGGCTGGCGCCGGGCGAGGCCGTGACGCCTGAATTGGTGGAGTGCGTGAAGATGGGCACCACCGTGGCCACCAACGCGCTGTTGGAGCGCAAGGGGGAGCCCACGCTGCTGGTTACTACGCGTGGCTTCAAGGACGCGCTGCGCATCGCCTACCAGAACCGTCCGCGCATCTTCGATCGGCACATCGTGCTGCCGCAACTGCTGTACAGCCGCGTCATCGAGGCGCAGGAGCGCGTGGGCGCGCACGGCGAGGTGGTACAGCCGCTGGAGGAAGACCACCTGAAGGAGCGTTTGTGGGCCGCTTATGACGCGGGCCTGCGCAGCGTGGCCATTGTGTTCATGCACGGCTACCGCTATCCCGCGCATGAGGAAGCAGCCGCCCGCCTGGCGCTGGCTGCCGGGTTCACGCAGGTCAGCACTTCGCACGGCACCAGCCCGCTGATGAAGTTCGTGAGCCGGGGCGACACCACCGTGGTGGACGCGTATCTGTCGCCCATCCTGCGGCGCTACGTGCAGCAGGTGGAGGCCGAGATGCCGGGCGTGCCGCTGTATTTCATGCAGTCCTCGGGGGGGCTCACGGATGCGCACCGCTTCCAGGGCAAGGACGCCATCCTCTCCGGGCCGGCCGGCGGCATCGTGGGCATGGCGCGCACGGCGCAGATTGCGGCGCAGGCCGAGGCAGCGCCAGGGGCCGGTGCGGCCGGAACGCAGCCGCCGGTGCGCGTGATCGGTTTCGACATGGGCGGCACGTCCACCGACGTGAGCCATTTTGCGGGTGAGTTCGAGCGCGAGTTCGAGACCCAGGTGGCGGGCGTGCGCATGCGTGCGCCCATGATGAGCATTCACACGGTGGCCGCGGGCGGCGGTTCCATCCTGGAGTTCGACGGCGCCCGTTTCCGCGTAGGCCCCCAAAGCGCCGGCGCCAACCCCGGTCCCGCCAGTTACCGCCGCGGCGGCCCGCTGGCCGTGACCGATGCCAACGTGATGGTGGGCAAGATCCAGCCCGCGTACTTCCCGCGTGTGTTCGGCCATGGTGCCGACGAGCCGCTGGACGCGGCCGTGGTGCGCGAGCGTTTTGCGGCGCTGGCGGGCCAGACCGCAGGCGCGGCGGATGGCGCAGCCGCGCTGACGCCCGAGGCCTGCGCGCATGGCTTCATCCAGATCGCGGTGCAGCAGATGGCCAACGCCATCAAGAAGATCTCCGTGGCGCGCGGTTACGACGTCACGCGCTACACGCTGCAGTGCTTTGGCGGCGCGGGCGGCCAGCACGCCTGCCTGGTGGCCGATGCGCTGGGCATGCAGCAGGTGCTGGTGCATCCGCTGGCGGGCGTGCTGTCGGCCTACGGCATGGGGCTGGCCGACCAGAACGTGATGCGTGAGAAGGCGGTGGAGGCACGCCTCACACCCGAGGCGCTGCCCGGCATCACCGCCACGCTGGATGCACTGGCCGAGGCCGCCGAGGCCGAGATGGCGCAAGAGCGCCTCTCGGGCGGCGACATCGTCGTGCGACGGCGCGTGCATGTGCGCTACGAGGGTACCGATTCGGCGCTGGCCGTGCCCTTTGGCGACCTGCAGGCGATCACGCGGGGCTTCGAGGCCGCGTACCGCCAGCGTTTTGCCTTCCTCATGCAGGGCAAGGCACTGATGGTGGAGGCGGTGTCGGTGGAAGCCGTGGTGGCGGGCGATGCGCCGGTCGAGCATGCGCAGGATCTGCAGCCCGAGCGCGAAGTGCCGCGGCGCGACACCGTGCGCATGTTCACCGTGGGCACGGACGGCACGCCGGCCTGGCACGACGCCGCGCTGGTGGTGCGCGAAGACATGCGCCCCGGCGACCTGCTGCAGGGCCCGGCCATCATTGCCGAGAAGAACGCTACCACGGTGGTAGAGCCGGGCTGGCAGGCACGGCTCACGTCCCTGGACCATCTGGTGCTGCACCGCCACCTGCCGCGCGCCCAGCGCCATGCCGCGGGCACGCAGGTGGACCCGGTGCTGCTGGAGGTGTTCAACAACCTGTTCATGAACATTGCCGAGCAGATGGGGCTGCAACTGCAGAACACCGCGTACTCGGTGAACATCAAGGAGCGGCTGGACTTCAGCTGCGCGCTGTTCGACGCCGAGGGCCAGCTGATTGCCAACGCGCCCCACATGCCGGTGCACCTGGGGTCCATGGGCGAGAGCATCCGCACCGTGATCGCACGCAACCGCGGCCGCATGCGGCGCGGCGACGTGTTTGTGCTGAACGACCCATACCACGGCGGCACGCACCTGCCGGACATCACCGTGATCACGCCGGTCTACATCGGCGACGACCACGGTGAAGCGGCCGAGCCCACCTTCTACGTGGGCAGCCGCGGCCACCATGCGGACGTGGGGGGCACCACGCCGGGATCGATGCCGCCGTTTTCCACGCGCATCGAGGAAGAGGGCGTGCAGATCGACAACGTGAAGCTGGTGGATGCCGGCGTGCTGCGCGAGGCCGAGATGATTGCGCTGCTGGAGAGTGGCGAGTACCCCAGCCGCAACCCGCAGCAGAACCTGGCCGACCTGAAGGCGCAGATCGCCGCCAACGAGAAGGGCGTGCAGGAGCTGCGCCGCATGGTGGAGCACTTCGGCCTGAGCGTGGTGCAGGCCTATATGCAGCATGTGCAGGACAACGCCGAGGAGTCCGTGCGCCGCGCCATCACGCGGTTGGCCGCGCGCGTGCAGGACGGGCATTTCACCCTGCCGCTGGACAACGGCGCGCAGATCACCGTGGCCGTGCGCATTGACGCTGCCACGCGCAGTGCGGTGATCGACTTCACCGGCACCAGCGCGCAGCAGTCCAACAACTTCAATGCGCCCACGGCGGTGTGCATGGCCGCGGTGCTCTACGTCTTCCGCTCGCTGGTGGAGGACGACATTCCGCTCAACGCCGGGTGCCTCAAGCCCCTGCAGGTCATCATTCCGCCGGGCTCCATGCTCAATCCCAACCCACCGGCATCGGTGGTGGCGGGCAACGTGGAGACCTCCAGCTGCATCACCAACGCGCTGCTGGGCGCCTTGGGCGTGTCGGCGGCCAGCCAATGCACGATGAACAACTTCACCTTCGGCAACGCGCGCTACCAGTATTACGAGACCATCTCGGGCGGCAGCGGGGCGGGCGGCCAGTTCGACGACGCGGGCGCGCTGGTGGGGGGCTTTGATGGCACGAGCGTGGTGCAGACGCACATGACCAATTCACGCCTGACCGATCCGGAGGTGCTGGAGTTCCGCTTCCCCGTGCGGCTGGAGAGTTACGCCATCCGCGCCGGTTCGGGCGGCGGCGGCCGCTGGAAGGGCGGCGACGGCGGCGTGCGCCGCATCCGCTTCCTGGAGCCCATGACCGCGAGCATTCTGTCCAACGGCCGGGTGCACGGCGCCTTCGGCATGGCGGGTGGGCAGCCGGGCATGCCCGGCGTCAACCGCGTCGTGCGTGCGGACGGCCGGGCGGAGCCGCTGCAGCACATCGGGCAGGCGCAAATGGAAGCGGGGGATGTGTTCGAGATCCACACGCCGGGCGGTGGTGGCTTTGGTGGCCGCTGAGTGGGTTTGAGTGAAATAAGGCTCTAGCGCTTGCTGGTCAAGCGCTAGTAGCTATATTTTCAATAGCAAATCACGAGTCGAGCGTGCTGCTGTCCGCCACGCGGCTGAGGCTGGGCGGCACCTTCTCGCCCGCGCGGCGCGCGCGAAACAGCGCGGCGCGCATCAGGAAGATGTTGGTCACGGGCACGGTGATGGCGATGAACAGGGCAATCAGCAGCGCATGCAGCGCCAGGCCGTTGCCCGTCACGGAGAAGTACACCAGCGTGGCATGCATGATGCACCAGCAGCCCATCGTGGCGATGATGGAGGGTGCGTGCACGCGCTCGAAGTAGGTGGCCAGGCGCAGCAGCCCCAGTGACCCCATGAACGCGATGGCCGCGCCGCACAGCACCAGCGCGGACAGCACGATGTCCAGCCACAGCGGCAGTGCGTCGCTCATTCGATCACCTCGCCGCGCAAGAGGAACTTGGCCATGGCCGTGGAGCTGACGAAGCCCAGCAGTGCGATCAACATCGCGGCCTCGAAGTAATTGGTGCTGCCGTAGTAGATGCCCAGTACCAGCATGAGCAGCATGCCGTTGAGGTACATGCAGTCCAGCGCCAGCACGCGGTCCTGCGCGGCGGGGCCCTTGAGCAGGCGCACCAGGCACAGCACCATGGCCGCGGCCAGCAGGAACATGGCGATGGGCAGCGCCCAGGACAGTACGGAACCGGTCATTCGAAAATCTCCATCAGCGGGCGCTCGTAGCTCGCCTTGACGTGGTCGATGATGGCCTGCGCATCGTCCACCTCCAGCACATGCAGCATCAGCAGACTGCGGTCCAGCGACAGCTCGGCCCAGGAGGTGCCAGGGGTTATGCACACGATCATGGCCAGTACGGCGAGGGCGTTGGGGTCGCGCAGTTCCAGCGGAATCTTGACGAAGTCCGGCGGGTGGCGGCGCTGTGACGGCAGCAGCAGAAAGCGCAGCACGGCAAGGTTGGACCGCGTGGTGTCCACCATCACCGTGAAGCACAGCCGGATGATCGTGCCGAGGTGGCGCACGCGCACCTTCTGCGGGCGCAATTCGCTGAACAGCACCGGCAGGCCCCATGCGAGTACCAGTGCCAGCAGGACGTGGCCGATGCTGGTGGTGTGGTTGAGCAGCAGCCACATCACGAACAAACCCAGGGAGACCAGCGGGGCGGGCAGCAGCTTCTTCATCATGGCGCGGCCTTCGTGGTGGCAGAGCTTTCCGCGCGCTCAGGCGTCGGCGTCGTGGTGGGGCCGGGAATGGGCGCGGCCGTCATCACGGCGCGTACATACGTGCCCGGCGCATGCAGCCCGTTGGCCGTTGCCTCGGTGAAACGCATCACGCCGTTGGCCTGCAGGGTGAGCGCCACGCAGGCCCCCAGCAGTATGGCGATGGGTAGCCCCTCCATCACGCGCAACTGGGGCGTGGGGCGGTCGTGCGCGGCCCAGAAGTGGCGTATGCCCGAGCGCGTGAGCGCCAGCAGCGCCAGCAGACCCGTGGCGATCATCAGCGCGATCAACGTCCAGCCCGGCAGGCCGGGCTGTGTGCCGGCCGAAGAGCCGAGCCCCAGCGGGTTTACCAGCGCCGTCAGCATCGCGAACTTGCCGATGAAGCCGGACAGCGGCGGTAGGCCCGCAATCACCAGCGTGCAGGCCATGTAGGACAGACCCAGAAACGCGGCCGCGGCGGGGATGACGCGGCCGACCAGCACTTCCTCGTCCTCGTCCAGGTTCAGGCCGGTGGTGGGCATCAACTCGGGGGTGAGGAAGGGCGCCACGTCGTCCAGTTCGTAAGGCGCCAGCGACGCGCCATCGTTGCGCCAGCGGTCGATGAGGTCGGCCAGCAGGAACAGCGCGCTCACGGCCAGCGTGGAGCTGGGCAGGTAGTACAGCAGCCCGGCAGTGAGCGCGTTCTGCCCGAAGCCTGCTGCCGCCAGCAGCGTGCCCGACGACAGCACGGCCGCATGACCGGCCAGGTGGGTGAGGCGCTGCGAGGCCATCATGCCGATGGCGCCGAAGGCCATGGTGACCATGCCGCCGCCGATCAGCCACAGGCTGCCGAACAGGGAGGAGGGACCGGCCTCGCTGCTGAACATCAGCGTCCACAGGCGCAGCAGCGTGTAGATGCCCACCTTGGTCATCAGGGCGAACAGCGCACCCACGGGCGCCGTGGCCGCGCTGTAGGCCGGCACCAGCCAGAAGTTCAGGGGCCAAACAGCCGCCTTGATGAGAAACGCCGTGGCCAGGATGGCGGCCGCCGAGTGCAGCAACCCCCGGTCGGCGGCCGACACCTGCGGGATGGCCTGCGCCAGGTCGGCCATGTTGAGCGTTCCCGTGATGCCGTACAGCATGGACGCACCGATCAGGAACAGCGAGGACGCCGCCAGGTTGATGGCGATGTAGTGCAGGCCGGCCTGCACGCGCGTGCGGCCGGCGCCGTGCAGCAGCAGGCCGTACGAGGCTGCCAGCAGGATCTCGAAGAAGACGAACAGGTTGAACAGGTCGCCCGTGAGGAAGGCGCCCCCCAGTCCCATGAGCTGCAACTGGAACAGCGTGTGGTAGTGCACGCCGGCGCGGTGCCAGCGCGCACCGGCGAACACAATGGAGCACAGCGCCACGAAGCCCGTCAGCAGCAGCATCATGGCCGAGAGCCGGTCCAGCACCAGCACGATGCCGAACGGCGCCGGCCAGTTGCCCGGCAGGTACACACCCATGGTCGCGGGCGCTCCGGATTCGTGCGACCACAGCAGCAGCGCCACGGCCACCAGCAGCCCGAGCAGGGTGGACAGGATGTTCAGGCCCAGCTTCAGGCGCTGCTGCTCTTCCTTCATGGTGAGCAGCAAAGCGGCCGTGAGCATCGGCAGCCCGATGGGCGCCAGCATCAGGTGCGGCATGAGCAGGGAGGTCAGCTCCGCGATGCGGCTCATGGCATCTCCTGCGTTTCACGCGAGTGCGAGCCGTCCACGTGGTCGGTGCCCGACATGCCCCGCGAAGCCAGCAGCACGACGAGGAACAGTGCGGTCATGGCAAAGCCGATCACGATGGCGGTGAGCACCAGCGCCTGGGGCATGGGGTCCGCGTAATGCTGCAGATCCTGCGGCACGCCGGGCACGAGCACGGGCTCCTTGCCCACGGCCAGGCCCAGGCGACCCATGCTGAAGATGAACAGGTTCACGGCATACGACAGCAGCGACAGGCCCATGATGACCTGGAAGGTGCGGGGGCGCAGCAGCAGCCAGACGCCCGAGCCCGTGAGCACGCCGATGGACAGAGCCAGCACGATTTCCATCAGACGGCTCCTTGTGTGGCCGGGACGGCTGCTTGCTCGCTGGCCGCTTGTTGTTCTTCTTCCATGAGACGGGCGTGGTAACGGTGGCTGCGCACCGACTGGTGGGCGATGGCCGTAAGGATGAGCAGCGTGGAGCCGACGACGAGCGCGAACACGCCCATGTCGAAGAACATGGCGCTGGCCACGTGGAGGTCCCCGATCAGCGGCAGGTGCAGGTGCGCGGTGTGGCTGGTAAGGAACGGATAGCCCAGCGCCACGGCGCCCAGTCCGGTGCCCAGCGCCAGCAGCAGGCCGGAAGCAATCCAGCGCCGCGGATACAGGGGCAGGTGCGCCTCGACCCACGATGTGCCCGAAATGATGTACTGCAGCACCAGCCCCACCGAGAACACCAGCCCCGCCACGAAGCCGCCGCCCGGCTGGTTGTGCCCGCGCATGAAGAGGTAGAAGGCCACCAGGGCCGAGAACGGCAGCAGCAGCCGCACCAGCACCGCGGGCACCATCAGGTAACCGATGGCCGTGTCGGTGGCGTTGCGCGGGTTCAGCAGGTCGGTCTGTAGATCGGCCGGCAGGTAGCGCTGCTGCTCGGGCAGGTCCATGGTCTCCACCGCGGGGCGAAAGCGCCGCAACAGCGCATACACCGTGAGCGCCACGATGCCCAGCACCACGATCTCGCCGAACGTGTCGAACCCGCGGAAGTCCACCAGCATGACGTTGACCACGTTGGTGCCGCCGCCCTCGGTGAGGGCGCGCTCCAGGAAGAACGTGGAGGTGCTCTGCGCGAAGGGCCGGCTCATCATGGCAAATGCCAGCCACGCCATGCCGCCGCCCGCGGCCACGGCCAGCAGCAGGTCGCGCACGCGCCGCGTGCGCGCCAGCGCGGCGCTGGCGGGCGAGGCGGGCAGGCTTTCGTCGCGCTTGGGCAGCCAGCGCAGGCCCAGCAGGATCAGGATGGTGGTGACCAGTTCCACGGCCAGTTGGGTGAGTGCGAGGTCCGGCGCAGAGAACCACAGGAAGGTGATGCAGACGCACAGCCCTGCACCACCCATGAGGGTCAGCGCCGCCAGACGGTGGTACTTGGCCTGCCAGGCCGAGGCCACGGCGCAGACCATGCCCAACGCCCAGATCAGCACGAAAGCGGGCGACAGCGGCAGCGTGCCCCGGTCTCCCAGCTGCAAGCCGCGTGTGTACAGCGGCATGGCGGCGCCCACGAGCGTGACGAGCACCAGCCACAGCATCTGCCACTGCAGGCGGCGCGTGGACAGCAGGCGCCGCCCGCTGTGCCCCCAGCGCGTGATCTGCACCAGCACTGCCTCGAACACGCCGCGTCCGCTGACGCGGTGCATCAGTGGGGCGGCGTTGATGCGGCCTCGCTTGCGCTCCCAGCGCAACACCATGTACAGGGCGGTGCCGCCGACCAGCGCCACCAGGCTCATCATGAAGGGCGTGTTGAAGCCGTGCCAGACCGCCAGGCTGAAGGCCGGCAGTTCGCCCCCCACCACCGGCAGCGCCGCGGCATTCAGGTACTGGCCGATCGACCACGCGGGCAGCACGCCCACCACCAGGCAGGCGCAGACCAGCAACTCCACCGGCACGCGCATCCAGTGCGGCGGCTCATGGGGCTCGTGCGGCAGATCGGTGGCGGGGGGGCCCCAGAACACATCGACGATGAAGCGCAGCGAATAGGCCACGCTGAACATGCCCGCGACGGTGGCCGCGATCGGCAGTATCTGGGCCACGGCCGGCGCAGCGTCGAAGAACACCGTCTCCGCGAAGAACATCTCCTTGGACAGGAAGCCGTTGAGCAGCGGCACGCCCGCCATGGCGGCGCTGGCGACCGTGGCCAGCGTGGCGGTGACGGGCATCATGCGCCGCAGGCCCGAGAGGCGCCGTATGTCCCGCGTGCCGCTTTCGTGGTCGATGATGCCCGCGGCCATGAACAGCGATGCCTTGAACGTGGCGTGGTTCATGATGTGGAACACGGCGGCCACGGCGGCCAGCGGGCTGTTGAGGCCCAGCAGCAGCGTGATCAGGCCCAGGTGCGAGATCGTGGAATACGCCAGCAGGCCCTTGAGGTCGTTCTGAAACATGGCCGCGTAGCCGCCGATGAGCAGCGTGGCCAGGCCCGCGCCGCCCACCAGCCAGAACCACGGCTCGGTGCCGCCCATTACGGGCCACAGCCGTGCCAGCAGGAAGACGCCCGCCTTCACCATGGTGGCCGAGTGCAGGTACGACGACACGGGCGTGGGCGCAGCCATGGCGTTGGGCAGCCAGAAGTGGAACGGAAACTGCGCACTCTTGGTGAACGCCCCCAGCAGCACCAGTACCAGCGCCGTGAGGTACATGGGGTGGTCGCGCACCAGCTCGGCTGCGCCCAGCACGCGGTCCAGGTCATAGCTGCCCACGATGTGGCCCAGCACCAGCACGCCGGCCAGCAGGCACAGTCCGCCCGCGCCCGTCACGGTGAGGGCCATGCGCGCGCCCCGGCGGGCGTCTTCACGGTGGTGCCAGTAGCCGATGAGCAGGAACGAGAACAGGCTGGTGAGTTCCCAGAAGAACACCAGCTGGATGATGTTGCCCGACAGCACCACGCCGGCCATGGCGCCCATGAAAGCCAGAAAGAACGAGAAAAAGCGCGGCACCGGGTCCGCCGGCGACATGTAGTAGCGCGCATACAGCACCACCAGCGTGCCGATGCCGAACACCAGCATGCTGAACATCCAGGCGAACCCGTCCATGCGGATGACCAGGTTCAGGCCCAGGGCAGGCAACCAGGTGATCTCCTCGCGCAACACGCCCGCTTCGGCGATCTGGGGGAAGTACAGCGCCGTTTGCACCGTGCAAAACAGCGCGACCAGGCCCGCGAGCGTGGACTCGGTATTGCGCGCATTCGCGGGCAGCACGGCCGCCAGCAAGCTGCCCACAAAGGGAAGAAGAATGAGGAGGGTCAGAGGCATCAGCGTCTGATTCTAGGGCGTCGCCCCTTCCCGCGTGCTATGAAAACCCGAGCAAGTGGCGGCGAATACGCTGCCGTCCAGCGCGTTATGGCGCGCGGCTACCAGTGTGTGTCAGCGTGAGGAGGGGCTGTCGCCGACCCCCGCGTCGGAGGCTGCAGGCGCGCCCGCGGGCGTTGCTACGGTTGGATAGGCGGCGCCATTGACGGTGAGCCCCTGCGCCGACAGCCGGGCGGCGGCCGCGGGGCCGATGCCCTTCACGCGTGCGATCAGGTCGCTCCAGTCCTGGAAGGGCCCGCGTGCCCGCTCTGCCAGGATGCGCGACGACATCGCCGGCCCGATGCCCCTGACGCCATCCAGGTCCGCTTCGCGTGCGTGGTTCACGTCCACGCCGGCCAGCGCGACGGCAGCATGCAGCAGCACGAGCGCTACGCTCGCAAGCCGCAGGGCCGGGGGCATGCGCACGGCTACAGCTCCTCGACGCGACGCGCTGGATAACTGTCCCAGGTCTGGCAGCCCGGGCATTGCCAGAAGTGCTGGCGTGCCTCGAACCCGCAGGCTGCGCAGCGGTAGCGCGTGAGCGGCTTTGCCGCTTGTTCCAGCGCGCGCTGGATCTGCGGGTGGAACTGCTCATGGGTCAGCGTCTCGCCTGCCAGCCACTTCGTCGCGGCGACCAGGGAGGGCTCGCGCTCCAGGTGGCGCACGTACCACTCGCGCCCGACGGCCGCAGTGTTCGCGTTGGCAGCCTCCAGCGCCACCACGGCTTCCAGCAGATCCAGGGATGGCATGTCCCCGTAGTGGTGCTGCAGCAGCACCTGGGCCTGCGGCGCTTGTCCCGTGGCGGTGGCGGTTTCCACCAGCAGCGGTGCGGCCAGCGGCAGCGCGGCGGGTGCAGCCTGGGCGAGCGCTTGCAGGGTGTCGAAGGCCGCTTCGGGCTGGCCCTGGCGCTGCTGCAGCCGCGCCAGCTCGATGCGCGCGCGCGGCGCCTGGGGCGCCGTGGCCAGGGCCTGCTCCAGCAGCGCCTGGGCGGCGGGCAGTTCGCCATGGGCTGCCAGCGCCAGCGCCTGCTCGCACAGGTAGTGCGCCAGCCGGGTGCTGAAGTCGCCCTGCTGCGCATCGTGCATGCGCCGTGCAATGTCCGACGCCTGTGGCCAGTCGCGCGAACGCTCGTAGATGGCCAGCAGGGCCATGCGTGCCTGGCCCTCGAAGGCGCTGCCCTCCAGGCGGCGCAGTGCGTCTTCCGCGCGGTCGAGCAGGCCTGCCTTGAGGAAGTCCAGCGCCAGCGCATGCTGTGCGCGCTCGCGGTCGGCGCGGCTCAGGTCGCCGCGCGACAGCAGGTGCTCGTGCACCCGCACGGCGCGGTTGTACTCGCCGCGGCGGCGAAACAGGTTGCCCAGGGCGAAGTGCAGTTCGGTGGTGTCAGGGTCGTTCTGCACCGCCTCGATGAAGGCATCGATGGCCTGGTCTTGCTGCTCGTTGAGAAGGTAGTTCAGGCCCTTGAAGTAAGCCTTGGGTGCGCGGCGGTTTTCCTCGCGCATCTGCCGCAGGTCGAAACGCGAGGCGAACCACCCCAGCCCGAAGGCCAGCGGCAGCCCCAGGAAGATCCAGCTCAGGTCAAATTCCATGGACGGGTGGCTGCGGCAGGGCGGGGTCGACCGCCGCCGGAGATGCGGCAGAGGACGCGGGGGCGGGCGCGGCGGGGTGCGGCAAGGCCTGGTGCGCGCGGCGCGCCGCGCTGCGGTGCTGCCACCAGCGTGGCACCATGCCGAGCACGCCCACCGCCACGCCCAAGGTGAACGCGGCCAGCACGACCAGCACGAGGGGAGCGCGCCAGTAGGTGCCAAAGAAGAAATGCACCGTGGCGTCCTGCTGGTTGTTCAGTGCAAATGCGAAGAGGGTAAAAAAAATGGCTGCCTTGAGCAGCCACAGGAGGTATTTCATGCATCTCCCCAGTGGTGGCGAGATTCTACGGGCAGCATAGCGGCCTGAGCGGTGGGCGGCAGGCCATCCGTTGGCCTCAAGCCAAAAACGGCTCTAGCGCCTGCCCAGCAAGCGTGAACAGCTATGGTTTTATTGCGCCTGTACGCCCTGCAGTTCAGCGGTGCGCTGGTCCACGGTTTCGCGCAGTGCCTTGCCGGGCTTGAAGTGGGGAACGCGCTTTTCGGGGATATGCACCGCCTCGCCGCTGCGCGGATTGCGGCCCATGCGCGGGGGGCGGCGGTTGACCGAGAAGCTGCCAAAGCCGCGGATCTCGATGCGGTGCCCGCGCACCAGTGCATCGCTCATGGCGTCCAGAATGGTCTTGACGGCGTATTCGGCGTCGCGCTGGGTGAGCTGCGCAAAGCGGGCAGCCAGTTCTTCGACGAGGTCAGATCGGGTCATGGGACGGCATTCGGGCAGAGGTTGATGTGACAGCGGGCGCTACCAGAGCGCCCGCTGTGTGTGGTGTGCCGCCACCCGCAGGTGGAGGCACACCGGCGCCTGCAGGGCAGGCCGCGACGGATTACTTGTCGGAGTTGTCCAGCTTGGCGCGCAGCAGGGCGCCCAGGCTGGTGGTACCGGCGTTTTCCTTCGCGGACTGGGCCGACAGGTGCGCCATGGCTTCCTGCTGGTCAACCATGTCCTTTTGCTTGATGGACAGCTGGATGTTGCGGGTCTTGCGATCCACGTTCACCACCACGGCCGTGACCTCGTCGCCTTCCTTCAGCACGTTGCGGGCATCTTCCACGCGGTCGCGGGAGATTTCCGAAGCGCGCAGGTAGCCGACGATGTCGTCTCCCAGATCGATCTCGGCGCCACGGGCGTCCACGGTCTTGACCTTGCCGGTCACCGTCTGGCCCTTGTCGTTCACCGTCACGAAGGTGGTGAACGGATCGCCGTCGAGCTGCTTGATGCCCAGGCTGATGCGTTCGCGGTCCACGTCCACGGCCAGCACGATGGCCTCGACTTCCTGGCCCTTCTTGTAGTTGCGCACGGCGGATTCGCCGGGCTCGTTCCAAGACAGGTCAGACAGGTGCACCAGGCCGTCAATGCCGGCAGCCAGGCCCACGAACACGCCGAAGTCGGTGATGGACTTGATCGGGCCCTTCACGCGGTCGCCGCGCTTGGTGTTCTGGGCAAACTCTTGCCAGGGGTTGGCCTTGCACTGCTTCATGCCCAGGCTGATGCGGCGCTTGTCTTCGTCGATCTCCAGGACCATGACTTCGACTTCGTCACCCAGCGACACGAGCTTGGAAGGAGCCACGTTCTTGTTGGTCCAGTCCATTTCGGAGACGTGCACCAGGCCTTCGATGCCGGGCTCCAGTTCGACGAACGCGCCGTAGTCGGCGATGTTCGTGACCTTGCCGAACAGGCGCGTGCCCGAGGGGTAGCGGCGCGATACGCCCAGCCACGGGTCGTCGCCCATTTGCTTCAGGCCCAGCGAGACGCGGTTCTTCTCGGTGTCGAACTTGAGGATCTTGGCCGTGATTTCCTGGCCAGCTTGCACCACCTCGGAGGGGTGACGCACGCGGCGCCATGCCATGTCGGTGATGTGCAGCAGGCCGTCGATGCCGCCCAGGTCCACGAACGCACCGTATTCGGTGATGTTCTTCACCACGCCCTGAACAATAGCGCCTTCCTTCAGGGTTTCCATCAGCTTGGCGCGCTCTTCGCCCATGGAGGCTTCCACCACGGCGCGGCGGCTCAGCACCACGTTGTTGCGCTTGCGGTCCAGCTTGATGACCTTGAACTCCATCGTCTTGTTTTCGTACGGAGTCAGGTCCTTGACGGGACGGGTGTCGATCAGCGAACCGGGCAGGAAGGCGCGGATGCCGTTGACCAGCACCGTCAGGCCGCCCTTGACCTTGCCGGAGGTCGTGCCGGTCACGAATTCGCCGGACTCCAGCGCCTTCTCCAGCGACAGCCAGGAGGCCAGACGCTTGGCGGTGTCGCGCGACAGGATGGTGTCGCCGTAGCCGTTTTCGATGGAGCCGATGGCCACGGACACGAAGTCGCCCACCTGGACTTCGATCTCGCCCTGGTCGTTCTTGAATTCGTCGATCGGCACATAGGCTTCCGACTTCAGGCCAGCGTTCACCACGACGAAGTTGTGCTCCACGCGCACGACTTCAGCGGTGATGACTTCGCCGGGACGCATTTCGGTGCGTGTCAACGACTCTTCAAAAAGGGCGGCAAAAGATTCAGACATGTAGTTCCTTGCCCGCATGCAGGTTTCCGACGGCACCATTGCCTTCGTTTCTAAGACTGCTTGCGGAGGTTGTGCGGCATCACACCGCGGGGTTGAGGTTGTAAGAACCACACGGCCAGTGCGCAGTCAGGGCGCGGCGGGAGCCGTGTGGGCCATGTACCGGCCGTCAGCGCTTACGCGCCGAACGGCTGGCGAGCCTGCCACCAGTCAATCACCTGCATCACGGCCTCGTCGATCGTGTGCTCGGAGTTGTCCAGTACCAGGGCGTCCTGCGCGGGCTTCAGGGGCGAGGCACTGCGGTTTGCGTCCCGCGCGTCCCGCGCTTCCAAGTCTGCGCGAAGGTCGGCGATATTAGCCGAAATTCCCTTGGAAATCAACTGCTTATAGCGGCGCTCGGCCCGGCAGGCGGCGCTGGCCGTGAGGAAGACCTTGAGCGGTGCCTGCGGGAAGATCACCGTGCCCATGTCGCGCCCGTCGGCCACCAGGCCCGGCAGGCGGCGAAAGCCATGCTGCAGCGCGACCAGGGCGCCGCGCACGGCCGGCAGCGCCGACACGCGCGAGGCGTTCATGCCGGCCTGCTCGGTGCGGATGGCGTCGGTGACGTCTTCCTCGCCCAGCCAGATGCGGTTGCCCGCGAAGCGCACGGGCAGTTGCCGCGCCAGTTCGGCGATGCGCGGCTCGTTGTCGGGGCTGATCTCCAGGCCCGCACGGGTCGCCGCGAGGGCGGTGATGCGGTACAGCGCCCCCGAATCCAGGAAGTGGTAGCCCAGCGCACGCGCCACGGCAGCGGCCACCGTGCCCTTGCCCGATGCCGTGGGGCCGTCGATGCAGATCACGGGGATGCGGTCCGTGTCCGTCTGCGCCACCTGGAACAGGGCCTCGAAGTAATCCGGGAAGGTCTTGGCGACGCACTTGGGGTCTTCGATGCGCACGGGCAGTCCGGCCGGGTTGAAGGCCGCCAGCGAAAAGCACATGGCCACGCGGTGGTCGTCGTAGGTGTGGATGTTGGCGGCGCGCCAGTCGCCGGACTGGGCGGGTGGCGTGACGCGCAGGTAGTCCGCGCCTTCCTCCACCGTGGCGCCCAGCTTGCGCAGCTCGCAGGTCATGGCGGCAATGCGGTCGGTTTCCTTGACGCGCCAGCTTGCGATGTTGCGCAGCACGGTCGTGCCCCGCGCATACAGCGCCATGACGGCGAGGGTCATCGCTGCATCGGGGATGTGGTTGCAGTCCAGGTCGATCGCCTTGAGCGGCCAGGTGTCGCGGGCCACCTCCAGCCAGTTGGGGCCGCCGGTGACGCGTGCGCCCATGGCCTGCGCCGCCTCGACGAAGCGGATGTCGCCCTGGATCGAGTCCAGTCCGACGCCCAGGATCTTGATGCCTTTTTGGCCGCTAGCGCCCCCAGCGATTGCGCCAGCAGCTATGAAATAGCTAGCAGATGATGCATCCGCCTCCACATGGATCAGCCCCGGCGACTGGTAGCGGCTGCCCGCGGGAATGGTGAAGCGCTGCCACTGCTTGTGCCGCACGGCGATGCCAAAGCGCGCCAGCAGCTCCAGCGTGATGTGGATGTAGGGCTTGGAGATCAGCTCGCCCACGACTTCGATCACCACGTCCTGCTGCCGGGCCACCAGCGGCAGCGCCATCAGCAGCGCGGTGAGGAACTGGCTGGACACGTCGCCGCGCACGCGGATCGGCGCCTGCAGCTGCAGCGGCGGCAGGCCGCCCGCGTGGGCGATGCGCAGCGGCGGAAAGCCTTCGTTGCCCAGGTGGTCGATGCGGCAGCCGAGCTGGCGCAGGGCGTCCACCAGGTCGCCAATGGGACGCTCGTGCATGCGCGGCACGCCCGACAGTTCGTACTCGCCGCCCAGCAGCGCGAGTGCCGCAGTGAGCGGGCGCATGGCCGTGCCGGCGTTGCCCATGAAGAGCTGCGTGGGCGAGGGCGGCGTGGACGATCCCAAACCCGTGATGCGCACGGTGCCGCCTCCGGCTTCGTCGACCGTGCAGCCGAGCTGGCGCAGCGCATCCAGCATCACGCGCGTGTCGTCGGAGGCCAGCAGGTCGCGCACCTCGGTCGTGCCCTGGCTCAACGCGGCCAGCAGCAGCACGCGGTTGGAGATGCTCTTGGAGCCCGGCAGCTGCACGCTGCCCTGCACGCTGGCCAGGGGCGGCAGGTCGAGGAACGCGGTGGAGAACATCAGTGGTCCTTGTGCTTGCGGGGCGCGCCCATGCGCCAGTGCGCGCGGGTGTGACTGGCGAGCGTGATGAGGTCTTCCAGCGCCTGGTCGTTGTCGGCCTGCATGGCCTCCTCTAGCGTCTGCAGTGCCTGCTTGAACACGCGCGACTGGGCCAGCACCTCGTCGCGGTTGGCGCGCAGGATGTCACGCCACATCTTGGGATCGCTGGCCGCGATGCGGGTGAAGTCGCGAAAGCCGGGTCCGGCCAGCGCGAGCAGTTCGTCCGCGTTGGGCTGCGCGGTGATGCCCGAGATCATGGCGAACGCGAGCATGTGCGGCAGATGGCTCACGGCCGCGAAGCTGGCGTCGTGCGCCTCAGGCGACATGCTGCTCACGTGGCAGCCCAGGGCGCGCCACACGTCCTCCGCGCGGTGCAGCTGGGCGGTGAGGGTGCGTTCGGTGGGGGTCAGGATCACCTGGCGGCCGGTGTACAGGTCGACGTCGGCATGTTCCACGCCCGATACCTCGCGCCCCGTGATGGGGTGCGCCGGCACGAACGAGCCGATCTGGTCACGCAGCGCGCGGCGCGCGGCCTGCACCACGTCGGCCTTGGTGGAGCCCACGTCCATGAGCAGCATCTGCGGCGTGACCAGGTGCTTGATGGCCTTCAGGGTGGATTCGGTCGCGGCCACGGGAACGGCCAGCAGCACGATGTCGGCACCCGCGGCGGCCAGCAGCGCGGAGGGCGCCTCAACGTCGATCACGCCGAGCTGGCGCGCCCGATCGGTGGTGGAGGGCGACTTGCTGTAGCCCACGACGCGCTTGACCAGCCCCGCCTTCTTCAATGCCAGGGCGAAGGAGCCGCCCATGAGTCCGCAGCCGATCAGTCCCAGTTGTTCAAACATGCTGCCCCCTCACGCCGGAACGGGGTAGGTGCCCAGCACCTTGTAGAAGGCGCACAGCTGCTGCAGCTCGGCCAGCGCGGCGGCCACGTTGGGCTGGGCGGGGTGGCCTTCGATGTCGATGTAGAAGTAGTACTCCCACTGTCCGGTGCGCGCGGGGCGGGATTCAAAGCGCGTCATGGACACGCCGTGCTTCTTCAAGGGCACCAGCAGGTCGTGTACGGCGCCGGGACGGTTGGGCACCGAGATGATGAGGCTGGTGCAGTCCCGCCCCGTGGGCGCGGGCGTGGCCAGCGTGTGCGGCAGGCAGATCACGGCAAAGCGCGTGCGGTTGTAGGCGTCGTCCTGGATGGCGTGGGCCACCACATGCAGGCCGAACTGCTGCGCGGCGCGCTCGCTGGAGATGCCGGCCCACGCCGGGTTGGTGGCGGCCAGGCGTGCGCCTTCGGCATTGCTGGACACGGGCCGGCGCTCGGCGTGGGGCAGGTGCTTGGACAGCCAGCCCTGGCACTGTGCCAGCGCCTGGGGATGGGCCAACACGGCCTCGATGTGCTCGGCGCTGTTGGTGGAGCGCAGCAGGTTGTGGCGCACCAGCAGGCTGACCTCGCCGACCACATGGCAGGGGGTGTGCAGGAACATGTCCAGCGAGCGCGTGACCACGCCCTCGTTGGAATTCTCCACGCCCACCACGCCGTACTGCGCGCTGCCCGCGGCCGTGGCGTGAAACACCTCGTCGAAGCTGTTGCAGTACATCAGGTCGGCCGCGCCGCCGAAGTACTCGATGGCTGCCTGCTCGCAGAACGTGCCCTCGGGGCCCAGCACGGCCACGCGCTGGGGCGATTCCAGCGCCAGGCAGGCCGACATGATCTCGCGCCAGATGGCGGACACGTGTGCGCCCTTGAGCGGGCCGGGGTTGGCGTTGGTGATCTTCTCGATCACCTGGGCGACGCGGTCGGGGCGGAAGTAGGGCGTGCCCTCGCGCTTCTTCAGCTCGCCCACCTGCTCGGCCACGCGGGCGCGCTGGTTGAGAAGCTGCAGCAGCTGGTGGTCCAGCGAATCGATCTGCACGCGCAGATCGGCCAGCGCGGGGCTGGCCTGGGGTGTGGGGCTTGAAGCGTTGTCTGCCATGGATTTGATAGCTGCCCGCGCTTGTCTGTTCTGTGTTTGAGTGGAGAAACTATCTCAAACCCAGATACGTCAAGCGCGAACAGCTCACATTTTTATGAAAGGGCCGTGCCGTGGCTTCAGGCAGCGGTGCGTTCGAAGTCCTGCAGATAGTCCACCAGCGCCTGCACGCCCGCCAGAGGCATGGCGTTGTAGATGCTGGCGCGCATGCCGCCCACGGACTTGTGGCCCTTGAGCTGCAGCAGGCCGCGCTCCTTGGCGCCGGCCAGGAAGGCGTCGTTGCGCGACTCATCGCGCAGGAAGAAGGGGATGTTCATGCGCGAGCGGCAGTTGGCCGCCACCTTGTTCACGTAGAACTGCGACTGGTCGATGAAGTCGTACAGCAGCCGCGCCTTGGCGATGTTGCGCTGCTCCATCGCGGCCACGCCGCTGGCCGCGCCCTCGCGCTGACGCTTGAGCCACTGGAAGGTGAGGCCGGCCATGTAGATGCCCCAGGTGGGGGGCGTGTTGAACATGGAGTGGTTCTCGGCCACGATCTTGTAATCGAAGGCGCTAGGGCAGGCGGGCAGGGCGTGGCCCAGCAGATCCTCGCGCACCACCACCAGCGTCAGGCCTGCCGGGCCCAGATTCTTCTGCGCGCCGCCGAAGGCCAGGCCCACGCGGCTCCAGTCGACGGGGCGCGACGCCACGTGAGAGGAGAAATCGATCACCAGTGGCGCATCGCTGCCCAGGGCGCGCAGGTCGGGCAGCTCCTGGAATTCCACGCCGTGGATGGTCTCGTTGCTGCAGATGTGCACGTAGCTGGCGCCGCGGCTCAGCTGCCAGCCGGCCGGGTCGGGCAGGGTGGTGAACTGGCTCTCTTCGCCGGAGGCCGCGGTGCGCACCTCGGCGGCGTATTTGGCTGCCTCCTTGCGCGACTTCTGGCTCCAGCTGCCGGTGACCACGAAGTCCACGGTGGCTGCGCGCGAGAGGTTCAGCGGCACGATGGCGTTCTCCGCCAGGCCACCGCCCTGCATGAACAGGATCTTGAACTCCGGCGGCACCGCCAGCAGCTCGCGCAGGTCGGCTTCGGCCTGCTCGTAGATCGCGATGAACTCCTTGCCGCGGTGACTCATCTCCATCACGCCCATGCCGCTGCCGTGCCAGTCCAGCATCTCGGCGGCGGCCTGCTGCAGCACTTCCTCAGGGATGGCGGCCGGACCGGCCGAGAAGTTGTAAGGGCGATTCATGGTCATGGGTCAAATGTGCTGCCAGCGCTTGTCATTCAAGCGCTGGCAGCTATCGTTTTGGAAGCGGTTTCAGGCGTCAGCAGGCGGCGGGGCGTCGGCTGCATCGAGATCAGCGGCGTTCGCGTCGTTCTCCACGATGCGCTGCAGTCCGCTGAGCTTGGCGCCTTCGTCCAGCGAGATCAGCGTCACGCCCTGCGTGGCGCGGCCCAGTTCGCGGATCTCGGACACGCGGGTGCGCACCAGCACGCCGGTATCGGTGATCAGCATGATCTCGTCGTCGGCATGCACCAGCGTGGCGGCCACGACCTTGCCGTTGCGCTCGCTTTGCTGGATGGCGATCATGCCCTTGGTGCCGCGCCCATGGCGGGTGTACTCGACGATGCTCGTGCGCTTGCCGTAGCCGTTCTCGGTGGCGGTGAGCACGCTCTGGTTCTCATCCTCAGCCACCAGCATGGCGATCACGCTCTGGCCGTCCTCCAGCATCATGCCGCGCACGCCGCGCGCCTGGCGGCCCAGCGGCCGCACGTCGTTCTCGTCAAAGCGCACGGCCTTGCCGCCGTCGGAGAACAGCATCACGTCGTGCTGACCGTCGGTCAGCGCCGCGCCGATCAGGTAGTCGCCATCATCCAGATTCACCGCGATGATGCCGCCCTTGCGGGGGTTGCTGAACTCGTCCAGTGCGGTCTTCTTCACCGTGCCCATGCTGGTCGCCATGAACACATAGTGGTCGGCGGGGAAGGTACGCATGCCGCCCGTCAGGGGCAGCACGACGTTGATTTTTTCGCCCTCGGCCAGCGGGAACATGTTGACGATGGGGCGCCCGCGCGAGTTGCGCGAGCCGGAGGGCACTTCCCACACCTTGAGCCAATACAGCCGGCCGCGGTTGGAAAAGCACAAGATGTAGTCGTGCGTATTGGCAATGAAGAGCTGGTCGATCCAGTCGTCTTCCTTGGTCGCCGCCGCCTGCTTGCCGCGCCCGCCGCGCTTTTGCGCGCGGTACTCGGACAGTGGCTGGCTCTTGATATAGCCGGTGTGCGACAGCGTGACCACCATGTCGGTGGGCGTGATCAGGTCCTCGGTGGACAGGTCCTGGGCGCTGTGCTCGATGGTGCTGCGGCGCGCACCCACCTTGGACTGGCCGAACTCCTGGCGCAGCGTGGAAAGCTCTTCGCCGATGATCGTGGACACGCGCGCGGGCTTGGCCAGAATGTCCAGCAGGTCCTCGATGACCGACATGACGTCCTTGTACTCGGCCACGATCTTGTCCTGCTCCAGGCCCGTCAGGCGCTGCAGGCGCATCTGCAGGATTTCCTGGGCCTGCGTGTCCGACAGGCGGTACAGGCCGCCTTCCTGCATGCCGAACTCGCGTTCCAGCCCTTCGGGGCGGTAGTCGTCCGCGTTGACCATGCCGCCATCGGCGCGCGTGCGCGTGAGCATCTCGCGCACCAGCTGGCTGTCCCAGGAACGCGCCATCAGTTCGGCCTTGGCCACGGGCGGCGTGGGCGACTCACGGATGATGCGGATGAACTCGTCGATGTTGGCCAGCGCCACGGCCAGGCCTTCCAGCACGTGGCCGCGCTCGCGGGCCTTGCGCAGCTCGAACACCGTGCGGCGCGTGACCACTTCACGGCGGTGCTGCAGGAAGACCTCGATCAGGTCCTTCAGGTTGCACAGCTTGGGCTGGCCGTCCACCAGCGCCACCATGTTCATGCCAAAGGTGTCTTGCAGCTGGGTCTGCTTGTACAGGTTGTTGAGCACCACCTCGGGTACTTCGCCGCGCTTGAGCTCGATCACCAGGCGCATGCCGGATTTGTCCGACTCGTCCTGGATGTGGCTGATGCCTTCGAGCTTCTTCTCGTGCACCAGCTCGGCCATGCGCTCCTGTAGCGTCTTCTTGTTGACCTGGTAGGGCAGCTCGTCAACGATGATGGCCTGGCGCTGGCCCTTGTCGATGTCCTCGAAGTGGCACTTGGCGCGCATCACCACCTTGCCGCGGCCCGTGCGGTAGCCTTCCTTGACCCCGTTGATGCCGTAGATGATGCCGGCCGTGGGGAAGTCGGGCGCGGGGATGATCTCCATGAGTTCGTCCACCGTCGCGTCAGGCTGGCGCAGCAGGTGCAAGCAGGCATCCACCACCTCATTGAGGTTGTGCGGCGGGATGTTGGTTGCCATGCCCACCGCGATGCCGGCCGATCCGTTGACCAGCAGGTTGGGCAGCTTGCTCGGCAGCACCAGCGGTTCCTTCTCGCTGCCGTCGTAGTTCGGACCGAAATCGACCGTTTCCTTGTCGATGTCCGCCAGCATCTCGTGCGCTATTTTTGACAGGCGGATTTCGGTATAGCGCATTGCCGCGGCGCTGTCGCCGTCCACCGAGCCGAAGTTGCCCTGGCCGTCCACCAGCATGTGGCGCAGAGAGAAGTCTTGCGCCATGCGCACGATCGTGTCGTATACCGCGCTGTCGCCGTGGGGGTGGTACTTACCGATCACGTCACCGACGATACGCGCGGACTTCTTATAAGGCCGGTTCCAATCATTGTTGAGCTCGTGCATGGCAAACAGCACGCGCCGGTGCACAGGCTTCAGGCCATCCCGCGCGTCGGGCAGGGCGCGCCCGACGATCACGCTCATCGCGTAATCCAGGTAACTGCGCCGCATCTCCTCTTCGAGACTGATGGGCAGGGTTTCTTTGGCAAACTGGGTCATGTCGACGGAGGGGTGGCGGCAGGAAGCGGCCATTTTAGGTGCAACGCCCTGTAGTAGCTGAGCAACACATCCCTGGGATTGCGCTTTTGTCCTACGGTTTGCACCTCGTCAAAGCAGCCCCGGCCTTGTTACGTATGGCACAATCATTTCAACGTTTTTGGTGATGGTCACTGACGACGTCCCTGATTCGCAGCGCGGCTGCGGCTTTTTCCCCAAGAGGAGAACCATGAAGAAACTGAACAAAGTGGCGATGTTGTTGGCCTCTGCTGTGCTTGCTACCTCGGCTGTTGCTCAAGTGAAGGCGGCAGACGGCGGTAAGGTCATCGATAACTGGCAAAACGGCTCGGGCGAGCTGGTCTGGAAGAACGGCACGAATGAACTGTGCTGGCGCGACGCCAACTGGACCCCCGCAACCGCTGCTGAAGGTTGCGACGGCGCTCTGGTGAAGGCTGCTGCTCCTGCTCCCGCAGCTGCACCCGCTCCTGCAGCCGCAGCTCCTGCCGCTCCTGCCCCCGCACCTGCTATCGCTAGCAAGGTGACCTATGCAGCCGACGCTTTCTTCGACTTCGACAAGTCCGTCCTCAAGCCCGAAGGCAAGGCCAAGTTGGACGACCTGGTTTCCAAGGTCAAGGGCATCAACCTGGAAGTGATCATTGCCGTGGGTCACACCGACTCCATCGGTACCGACGCCTACAACCAGAAGCTGTCTGTGCGTCGCGCTGAAGCTGTGAAGGCTTACTTGGTGTCCAAGGGCATCGAAAAGAACCGCGTCTACACCGAAGGCAAGGGCGAAAAGCAGCCCGTGGCGGACAACAAGACCAAGGAAGGTCGCGCCAAGAACCGCCGCGTGGAAATCGAAGTGGTTGGTACCCGCGCCAACTGATCGATCCATCGGTCACAAAAAAGCCCCGGCAACGGGGCTTTTTTTATGCCTTGCTCGTTGCAGATGGGACAATGAAAACATGACTGTTTCTGTAAACGCCGATCCCGCTGAGTTGGCCAAGTTTTCGGAACTGGCCCATCGCTGGTGGGACCCCGACAGCGAATTCCGTCCGCTGCACCAAATCAATCCGTTGCGGCTGGATTGGATCAATCAACTCTCGCCTCTGGAAGGGCGCAAGGTTCTCGACGTGGGGTGCGGCGGGGGAATTCTGTCGGACTCCATGGCCCGCAAGGGGGCAGAGGTCACGGGGATCGACCTGGCGTCCAAGGCATTGCGCGTGGCGCGGCTCCATGCCCTGGAGGCGGAAACGCCGCGCGTACAGTACCGGGAGATCAGCGTCGAGGAGTTGGCAAACGAGTGTCCTGGGTCGTTCGACACGGTCACCTGCATGGAGATGCTGGAGCACGTGCCCGATCCCCAGTCGGTCGTGGCCGCATGCGCGCGCCTCGTCAAGCCAGGCGGATGGGTGTTCTTCTCTACGATCAACCGGAATGCGAAGGCCTTTGCGTTGGCGATCGTTGGGGCGGAATACCTGCTCAAGATGCTGCCCCAGGGAACGCATGAGTACGCCAAATTCATCCGCCCTAGTGAGCTGGCATCCGCATGCCGCCAGGCGGGCCTTGATGTGTTGCATACGCGCGGCATGCAGTACAACCCCGTAACCGGCCGCTATTGGCTGAGCGGGGATACCGATGTGAATTACCTGTTCGCTACCAGGCGACCAACTGCATGAGCGAGGTGTCTTTCACGGCGGTGCGCGGGGTGTTGTTCGACCTGGATGGCACCTTGATCGATAGTGCGCCTGACCTAGGCTTTGCTGCGGACCAGTTGCGGTCCGTCCGCGGGCTCCCTTCGCTGCCGCTGGAGGCCTATCGTCCCCTGGCCGGCGCGGGCGCGAGGGGTATGTTGTCGGTGGCATTCGGTATCACGCCGGACCATCCGGACTTTCCCGGCTTGAGGGAAGAGTTTTTCACCAACTACGAGCAATGCATCCACGATCAAACGGCATTGTTTCCTGGCATCCAGGAATTGGTGGCTACTCTTGAGCATCGTCCGTTGAAATGGGGTGTGGTGACCAATAAAGTGGAGCGTTTTACCTCGCTCATCGCCCAGCGCGTGGCGCTTTTCGCCAATGCGGGGGCCATCGTCAGTGGAGACACCACTGCGTATTCCAAGCCCCACCCAGAGCCTTTGTGGGAGGCTGCACGGCGTCTTGGGCTGGAGCCGCACGAGTGCATTTACGTCGGTGACGACGAAAGAGATATTCAGGCAGGGCAAGCTGCAGGCATGAAAACCGTGGTGGCCATGTACGGCTATCTTGGCTCGGGCGCCTCCCCGAAGAGTTGGGGCGCGGATGCAGAGATTTATTCCCCCCTTGACCTCTTGAAATTGATGGGCCTGGACTAAAATAGTCATCCAAGGGGCTGTCCCGGTTTCGACGTGGGTTCGGAATCGGAGCGGTGCATGTCGAGCTTGAGTGACGCTCGTAAATCTCCATTCACTAAACTAACTGCAAACGACGAACGTTTCGCACTCGCCGCTTAAATACCGGTGAGCCTTGCAACAGCACGCTGATGGGCTGGGCAAGGGGGCCGCAAGGCCTCCCGGCTGCAAGGGAATTTACATCAGCTGGTGGCATGCCGGGCACCTTGGCGTGGCACGAGATTCAAGGGTGCTGGCATCTTGCGTAGCGTGTGCCTGCGCGACGTGAGATGCAAGAATGAAAACAGAGCACTAAACATGTAGATCTGCCCGAAGAAGGCTTGCGGACGCGGGTTCAATTCCCGCCAGCTCCACCATAACCCCATCCAAGGGCGTCCACACTAATCCTGTGGCGTTAACCATAAAGTGGCCACCTGGTCACTTTATGGTTAACTTACCGATAGGACACATTTTGCTTTATCGGCCTTTTGTGTTAGCAAAAAAGAAAGCCCGCAGCGTCAGCTGTGGGCTTTTTCTTTGCGATAGCAGATAGGGTGACGGGTGCGCCTCTCCCTGCCTGGAGAAGCGGTGCGTTCAACGAGCGCGCGGATGTCGCTGCCTGTGAGGGCATGCGCGGCTGATAAAAAAATTTCTGGAGAACGAACAGGTTTGGCCAACGTGTTGCTACACGCATAGCAACCCGTTGAATTTCGGGTGGCCGCCTGGCTGGTCGGGTTCAATAACGACAGCGGTCAGGGGATAGCCCGGGACTGTGGGACAGTCTTGAGACCCCGGGGAAGGTGGCGAAGCCAGTGCCTTCAGACGAACGACTGGCGGGTGACGCCGGCTCCGCAGTGCCGAAACAGCGGGGATGGGTCTGAAGGTATCCTGCGTTCGTGGCTCGCAGGATGGCTAGGCTCATCCTCACCACAGTGCGATTTGAGGGGTGTTTATACAGATATCTTGTGGTGCTCCGGGGACTCCCCCACCAACCGGAGACGGACATCTTTGAGTACGCCGTAAAACCCTTGGATGCTTTGTGTCACCTCATGAGGCAGTCTGGCTTTCATCTCCCTGAGGTTCAGAGACTTGCCCGCCATGAGCACCTCTTTGCCAGCCGACTCCAAGTGAGGTATTGCCTCTTGTAGGTTGGCGACCTTGCGGCGCCGCAGGTAGGCAAGCCAGCGCTGGCCGATTTGACGGGTGGTCTGGTTGTCGCGTAGGTACAACTGCCGGACTTCGATGCCGAGCTGGCGAGAAACCTCGCGCACCGAGACGGGGTTGGGCTGATGGAGAAACTTCTGCAGTTGGCGGTCGACTTCTTCCCAGTCGATGGTTCGAGCGGGCGATTTGCTCCGGCACTCCGGTTTGAACAGCGTAAGTGCGAGCTGCTGTCCTTGCGTGGGAGGTGTCCAGCCTTGAGATTGCCCTGTCAGCAATCGCGACAAGCCAATGCCTGACTGAGAAGCAACAGCCAGACTGGCGTCCAGCGTTGGTGTTTTGTCCGACTTGAGCCAGTAGTGCACGGTGCCTTTGGATAAGCCGACCCGTCCAGCAAATCGGGTGGCCTGACCCCCGTCCATTTCACCAATAATGTGCTCGATAGTGGCAACAAGCATGTCCCGTGATGGCGCCTGCTCCACGGACTGTTGTACACGGACCAGTTCGTAGACCTGGCGGGCCCGCCAAAGCTCAACCGCCTCGATAGCCATTTCAGGTTCGGCGGCGCGTGTTTGACCACCGAGAAACGCACCACATTTCGTGCACCATCCGGGAACCACCAATGCCGCAGCATGCCGCACATTGTCCTTGCCGCAGCACGGGCAGTGCTGGCTCAGCCTCACCCGGTGCCTGGGGCAAACGCTTACCGTCTTGAGCTCCCAGGTCAGGCGGAAGTACGGGGCGTGGCCAGCAGCCTGGTCCTCTGCGAGGCACTGCGGGCAGAATTGCCCTTTGCTCACGATGGGCAGACCGTTTTGAGAAATCACGTCGCGCCAAGGCAGAAACGTCAGCCGGTCGAGACGGGGAATGCTGGTCAAGGCCGAAAGCGCGCTTGACCACGTAAGGGCAGCCGAGCGGGCGCTGCTGACACTGCAGGGCCGGTCGGCGGAATCTGCGAACCTACGAAACAACTTCATGACCGCAGGCGGCGGCCAGGAGTGGGACCCGCAGGCCGGCGCCGTGCGTAACGTGCCACAACGCGTCATTGATCTCCGTACGGGGCGAGAAGTGGGTGCTGCGCAGGGTGGGGGGCAGGCGCCATCCGACAACCATATAGCTTGGCTCAAACAGAACCCTGGCCAAGCGGGCAACTTTGATCAGATCTATGGACAGGGTGCGGCCAAGCGGGCGCTTGGGGGCAGGTGACGTTACTTCAACAAAACCTTGCCGAGGTTCGGGTCAAGAAATGGATTTGGCTCGTCATAAAGCCGCCGACAAGCCACCCCCACCATGGCCGCCGCCTGATGACTCCGGGTGTCGCTGGCCTTCTTTGCCGTGCACTCGGCGCCGCTCTTGAACCCGAAGAAGCCGCGCCCAGAACCCTGCTTCACCGCCTGCAGGCCGCCCGGGTTCTCGGACAGGCAGAGCTGGTGGATGGCCTCCGCAGCCACATCGTTCGCCGCTCCTGGGGCTTTGCCCAACACGCACTCGGCGTAGTTAGCCGCCCAGGCTGGAGCCGAGATCAACAGGAGGCAGGCGAGGGCATGGCGCATGGGCGGAATGTAGTAGGCCCAGAAACGACAAAGGGCGCCAAGGCGCCCAAGTGGTGCAGATCGATGTATCTCTGCTGCTCAGTGGGTTGTGACGTACCAGGTCACGCCAGCAGCGGCAATCACGAAGATGATGAGTGCGGTGATGATCATGTCGGCTTCCTCAATTTCCACGACAGTGAGAGAAGTATAGGACAGATTGCAAACAGGGTAATTACCTCCCAGATGCTCAATGGGCTGTGCCCCGTCAGTCCAACCACACCGCCAATGAACGCCGAGGCCGCAATGGTGTCGATGAAGCGGGCCAGGCCTTCTTTCTGCTCCTTGGTGTATTTCGATGTCATGAGCGCCCTCTTGGCGGGAATGTAGCAGGCGTGGCATGAATGCCGATTTCCGCCGAATAGCTGCAAAAAACGTTGCTGTTCCAGCGATATTTTTGTGGTGGTGGCAGAATAGCCAGACTGTTGGCATTTGTCGGAACTTGTGACAACAGAGCTTTCAGTCTTTTTCGCGTTCGTGGAGCGAACTCAAGGAATAAACATGTACAGAGTCGGAAACCCATTCTGGCGCTTCCTCGCCAGGCTAGGTATCCCGCTGGTTGTCCGTGTGGACGTAGTGTTCGACAGTGAGGCGGACGTCTATGTGGCTACCAGCCCAGATCTGCGCGGCCTTGTTGCCGAAGCCAAAACTAAGGACGAGTTGATCTCGTCCGTCTATGACTGTGTGGATCTCTTGCTTGAGGATCAGGTGCATCAGCCGCTCAAGCACAAGCCGCTTGCGGCGTGGGATGGCGAACTGCGCTGCGCATGAACGGCTTTTACAGCTGTGTGATCGAGGTCCTGAGGCAGCACGGTTTTGAGATGAGGCGTCAAAAGGGGTCACACCAGTCCTGGTGCCGCAAGAATCTCTGCGTAACCGTGTCGACCAACTGCGATTCGCGCCATACGGCGAACGCCATCATGAAGCAAGCGGGGATTGACCACCGTTTCTGAGATAAAAGCCCGCTTCGGCGGGCTTTTTCTTTGGCCACCCCATATGGTTCGCCGCCACGCACCAAGGCGAGCACTGCCTTGGTGGAGGCTTGCCGGCGCGCCGGGGGCAGCTGCTGTACCTGCACAAGCAGAACGCCCAGTTGATCAGCCGAAGTGGAGGGGTCCAATTCCCCAAGCACGACGACGTTTCAACCGGGCGCACAAAATTCTAAGCGAGACACACCTTGAGGGGCGACCCAAGGCGCTGCTCCAGCAGATGTGGGAGATGGCGCGCGAGGCGGGCTGACCCCCATAGGGTTCGACGCACTAGCCCGCGCCCGCGACAGTGCGGGGCATGGCACAGAACCCGTTCTCCGATCCGAATCTAGGTAGCGACTTGGTGGGGGCGCGGGAAGCACCTAACCCCTTCCTTGATCCAGACCTTGGGAAGAAACCTACCCGCTCCATAGTCCACAGCCTGGGCGACTCCGCCATCGGCGCCGGCACTGGCGTGGTCCAGGGCGTCAAGATGCTGTCCGACGTGGCGGGCGCGGACAACGCGGTCTCGCGCGGGCTGGGCAAGGCCGCCGACGCGCTGACCTATCTGGAGTCCCCCTACCGCAAGGCGCAGAAGCAAGAGCGCGCCGCCAAGATCAAGACGGCTGAAGCCTCCGGCAGCACCTGGGAGGAAATGAAGGCGCACGCAGGGGCGTTTGCGGACGCTCCCATCGACACCACGTTGAATGCCTTGGGCACGGCGGCGCCCACACTGGCCGCTGCCGCCATCCCCGGCCTGGGTCAGGCGGCGCTGGCCTCGCGCGCGGCGCAGATCGGTGTTGGCGTGGCACAGGGCGTCGGCAACATCAAGGGATCGATTCACGAGGCGACCAAGCAAAAGTACCTGGAAGCGGGCGCCAGCGAGTCCGAAGCGATGCAGCGCGCGGATGCCGCGCAGGCCTACGGCGGCGACAACCTGGGCTCCATCGCGCTCGGTGGCGCGCTCGGGGGAGTAGCGGGTGACACCGGCGCGGAGTCTGCGATGCGCCGGCTGCTGGGGCGCGGTGTGGCAAGTGAGGCCGCAGAGCGCGCAGCTCCTGGCATTGTGCGCTCGGCGGTCTCTGGTGCTGCCAAGGAAGCCCCCATGGAGGCCGTGCAGGGCGGCCAGGAGTGGCTGGCTGGCAACCTGGCGCTGCAGGGCGAGGGCTTTGATGTGCCGACGTGGCAGGGTGTGGCTGGGCAGGCGGCCTTGGAGGGCTTGGCTGCCGCACCCGTGGGCGGCGGGTTTGGGGTGGCAGATGGCGCGCAGGCGCGCGCCCAGCTGCGCGCCGACACCCAGGCGCGCCAGCGCACGCAGGCGGCCATCGACAGTGCCGAAGCCCTGACCCGGCAGGCGCAGGATGAGCGGCGCGCAGCCGCTGTGCAATCCGCGCAAGACGCGGCTGTCGTGCGCGCTGGCGCGCTTGTATGACGAAGCCGCAGCACGGGTGCAGGCGTCGGGCCCCGAGCTGTCCACCCAGGAACTGTTCCCGTATGCCGTACAGGTGGCGCTGGAGATGGGCGTGAAACCCAACCTGTTGGCACCGCCTGGCACCGTGGCGCGCTGGCTGGGCCATGTGCGCGTGGCGCTGCGCCAGGTGTGGGGCAAGATCACTGGCAAGCCCGACAGCTTCAACTCGCAGGACCTGGTGAATCTGGCGTTCGGGATCGCCCAGCGGGAGAACCCCGCGCACCGCGGCGAGCTGGACGGCGCTGGCGCAGAGGCAGGGAACGTCCTGGCCGAACTCAGCCGCATGGATGATCTGTTCCAAGTGAACCGGTCAGCGGCAGATTCCGTCGAAGGCATTGCTGCAGACGTCAACAAGGCGATCAAGGTCAAGCGTGTGCAGGGCATTCCTGGCCGCCAGGAATACGAACTCACGATGCCCAGCGGCGACACGGCTACGCTGAGTGTGCGGCCGCCGAATCCCTACGGTGACACCGTCTATGGCTTCGATCTCGAAGACGGCGAGATGGCGAACATGGATCTGGGGCGCCCGGGCGACAACCCGTAGGACGTTCCGCCCGGCACGGAGGACGTGTGGATCGATGCCTCCCGGCTGGCAGGGCAGGGCGAAGGCCTGCTGATCTACGCCATCGCGGCGAACTATGCCCACAACACGAGCCGCATCTTCATCGGTGATCCGGCGGGCTTGAGCGACCAGGCGCTGCGCCGGCGCTCGGAGCAGATGCTGTCGAGTGCGCTCAAGTTCGGCACCACGCGCCACCTGGCGCCACACCCGCGACAGGTGCGCGGGGACAGTCGCGTGGGTGTGCCGCCGCTCAACTGGGTCTATGGGGATGACCTGGGCAACATCCGCCGCTTGATTGACCTGAACCTGCAGGCCATGGAGAATGCGGGCGAAACCGGCATCACCTTCGATCCTCAAAGTGGCACTTACCTCGACTCCGACCGCAACCCCATTGACCGCGACGGGATTTCCCTCCTCGCGGACGGTGGTTACGGCCGAAATGCGGGAGCAGGCCGCACAACTTTGGCGCGAAGGGCTGTCCTCGATTCCCTTCTACGCGGAACGGGCGAAGCGGGCCGAGGCGGAAACGGGCGATCTGATGCACTACTGGCGAACCTGCTGGGGCTCGCGCATCGCCATCCTGCGGCGACTGAAGGACTGTTCTACAGCCGCGGCGTAGCGGCATCGCCCGCCACGGGCGACTACACCCCAGCCCAGCAGCGCGCCGCCGAGCGCGCGTTCGGCATCATCACGAAACAGACCTGGGCTGAAAGAGCCCAGTCCATGCGCGCCAACCTGGGCACCAAGCTGCGCCAGGGTCTGGTGGACCAATTCGCCCCGATCAAGGAAGTGAGTCCGAAGGCCTACATGCCGGCGCGCCTGTCCAAGGGATCGGACGGTGCGGTCGAGGCGGCGTTGCTGTACGGCAAGCCCTACCTGCGCGACGGCGTGTACGACGTAGACATGAAGAATGGCGGCTTTGCCCAGGTCTTGGCCAGCCTCCAGGGGGAGCACGATCGCTTCTTCCAGTGGGTGGCCGCGCAGCGAGCGGAGCGCCTGAAGGCCGAGGGCAAGGAGAACCTGCTGACGGACCAGGACATCTCCGACCTCAAGACGCTCAACGCAGGGAACATGGCGGATGGCTCACCTCGCATGCCGGCCTATGCAGCCGCGCTGCGTGAACTCAACGCCTTCAACGAGGCCGCGCTGAAGGTGGCCAAGGAGTCTGGCCTGATCGACCAGGCAGCCTACGAGCTGATGAAGGACCAGCCTTACGTGCCGGGGGTGGAGCGCAACATCCACCGCTTTATGAGCGTGCTCCCGGGTAATGACGGGGCCAAGCGTGCCCGGACTATCGCGACCCTCAGCAGCATGGTTGGGGCATTGGTTCTCGCCCGCGCCACGGCGGCAGGCGACCCGGCGCTGTCTGAAGAAATATTGGCAACCTTGCGGGAGCAGCTAGCCCCGTAGTCGCTGGATTTGGACAGGCGCTCGCACATTTGAAGCGCCCATCACGTTAGTGCTGACGATGAGGCTGCTAGCCTTAGGGGGCCTGTCCATCCTTTGCGCAGCGGGTTTGGATAGGCGCCAAACGGGCGCCTGGCTGAAAGGCTTCCGGCAACTTTTTCCACCACGCGCTTTATGTACCTACCTGCACAATTCGCCGAGTCCCGGATCGGGGAGCTTCACCGCATCGTCCGCGAGAACGCGCTGGGCATGCTGGTGACACACACTTCCGCCGGTTTGGAGGCCAGCCACCTTCCATTTTTTCTGGATGGCGACATGCTGCTGGCGCATGTGGCGCGTGGCAATCCCATCTGGCGCGAGGTACGCGACGGCGATCAAGTGCTTGTCGTCTTCCGCGGCGTCGAAGGTTATATCTCTCCCAACTGGTATCCCGGTAAACAGGAGACGCATCGGCGCGTGCCTACCTGGAACTACGAGGTTGTCCATGCCCACGGAACGATTCATGTCCGCGACGATGTGAAATTCGTTCGCAGGGTGGTCGCCTTGCTAACGCGCCAGCATGAGGCGGGGCAGGCACAGCCGTGGAAGATGGGCGATGCGCCGCCAGACTACCTGGATGAGCAACTGCGGCATATCGTGGGCATCGAGATCCGTCTCGGGCGACTGGAAGGAAAGCGCAAGCTGAACCAGCACCACGGCGAGCAAGACCGCGAGGGCGCGATTCAAGGACTGGAGTCCCGCGGCAACCATGGGCTCGCCAAAGCCATGAGGGAGGCGACGTCCCCCACATCGTGACCCGCAACTCCTTGGCCGGCCGGCTTGCGGCCATGCGCGGAGCGGGGTGGCGGGCCTCAGTGCGTTGCGTGCCAGGTGATGCGCTATCCAGCAAACGATCCAGGCCCTGACCTAGCAAGGTGGGCACTGGTGGTAAGCCCGGCCATGGTGGCTGCCATGCAATCCGTCGGCGGACCTGCTGGGGCGGTAATGCCCGGCAGTGCGGTGGCGGATCGCCTCCTGCGCGCCTCGGTGAAAGCCGCGCGCCGCATCGCGTGCCGTCGCGTTGGCGCAGAGCGTGCAATGGCGACGCCGGAGCCGGTCGGCGCGGATGCCTTATTCCGGGAGCGGGCCCATGAAGGATTCCGAGGGTTGCCGCATCTCGCCCGCGGGCATGGCACCATGCGGTTTTCTATGTGGGAGTGAATCCATGAAATTCTGGCGGGCGGGTGCGTTTGGAGCGTTGGTGTTGGCGGGCTGTGCCAGCCAGCAAACGCTGGTGCCGCAGATTCAGCAAGGCGAATCCGAAGGGAAAAAGACCGTGACGGTGGCGCCCGCGAGTGCCGCGTGCTCCCGGCCCCAGTGCCCCGTGCTGGCGGCGGCGTGGAGCGCGGCGAAGCCGGCGCAGGCGGTGCTCACCGTGGGCCTGCCCCATCAGGCGGCGGAGGTCACGGGCGCGGACTTCCATTTGGGGGGCGGGCAGGCGGTGCGCGTGCGTTCGCGTTCGCGCGCCGAGGCCGCTGCGCTGGGCTACCCCGCCACGGCGTTCGATGTGCCCTTGCGGCTGGTGGACCAGATCGCCTATACGCCGCGCAGCTGGGTGCGGGTTCACACCGCCGATGGGCGCAGCGTGGATGAGACGCTCAACAGCGGTGAAGAGCGCAGCAAGGCCGTCGAGGCGATGAGCTACTTTGTCACTGCCGTGGAGTCCGCCAGCGGCCAGGTGGCCAACCCCGACAGCTCTCGCGGCGGCTTGATGGACCGCCTGGGCGGCGGCAAATAGGGCATCAGCGGTCCACGTCCAGCCAGCCCCACATCGACAGGAACAGCGCCACCGCAGTGGCGGCGCCCAGCAGGCTGTGGATGTAGAACAGCGCCAGCGGCACCGCCCAGATCATGAGGCGCAGCGACTGGCTGTAGTACAGGCCCGCGCGCATCAGACTGCGCTCGCCCAGGGTCTGCCATGACCGGCGCGCAGCGGACTCCACGGGCATGCCCGCCACGAAGCCGGCGTGGTGGTAGTTGCGCGCCGCCAGCATCGAGGTCAGGAATGCCAGCGCCAGCAGCACCAGCACGGCGAACGCGTTCCAGAAGGCCAGCCCCTGGTCGGTGCCCAACGGTGGAAAACCGTGATGCCACCACTGCGACGGCCAGTGGCCCTGGGTGAGCGTGAGCCCGCCCATGAACGCCAGCGTGGCCGTGGTCGCCGTCATGGTGCAGGACATGAGCGAGTTGCGTAGCGTCTGGACCCCCAGCACTTCGGTGCCCTTGTGCTGCGCAATGGCCGCAAACCATTCCTGCCGCAACCGTGTATGGGCGCGTGTGGCGGAAGGTGCCCACGCCCAGTGCTGCACAAGGTACAGCAACGGCAGCGCGGCGGTGAGGAGAAACAGCAGGGAGTCCATGTGCATCGCTATGAATTAAGGAGCTTATAGCGCTTGTTGGTATTGGTTTTCAGTGCGTTATTGCAATGAATTCAGCCAATGACAAGCGCTGCCAGCTATTTTTTCAGGAGCGCGTGCGGCGATCCCAGAAGTGTTGCAGCTGCATCCCCGCCAGCATGGCGGCCACGAACAGCCAGACCTCGCCGCGCAGCGTCCCCAGGTTCATCACGGCTGGGCCGGGGCAGAACCCCGCCAATCCCCAGCCGATGCCGAACAGCGCCGCGCCGGTCAGCAGGCGTTTGTCCACCGCGGTGGAGGAGGGCAGCTGCATGGGGTCTCCCAGCAGCGAGGTCTTGCGCTTGCGGGCCCAGGTGAACGCCACCAGGCCCACAAGAATGGCGCCCCCCATGACGAAGGCGAGCGAAGGGTCCCAGGCGCCGAAGAAGTCCAGGAAGTTCTGTACTTTTGCGGGATTGCCCATGCCCGACAGGATCAGGCCCACCCCGAAGATGAGGCCGGCAATCAGTGATGCGATGGCAGAAGCCATGGTGTTTCTCCTTGAGATGGGGTCAGGCCAGCACGTGACGCACCACGAACACCGTGGCGGCGCCGGCACCGATGAAGGTCAGGGTGGCGGCCAGGGAGCGCAGCGACAGGCGCGAGAGTCCGCACACGCCGTGCCCACTGGTACAGCCCGATCCCAGCCGGGTGCCAAAACCGACCAGCAGGCCAGCCAGCACGATGACCAGCGGGTTGCTGGGCATCTCCATGGGGGGCAGGGGGGCGATGAGCTGCCAGACCAATGGCGCCGCCACCATGCCGATCACGAAGGCCGCACGCCAGCCCCAGTTGGCAACGCTGGCCCAGCTGCTGCGCTGCAGCAGCGCGCCCACGATGCCGCTGATGCCGGCGATGCGCCCCAGCAGCACGATCAGCAGCGCCGCGGCCAGGCCGATCAGCATGCCGCCGGCCAGCGATGACCAGGGGGTGAACGAATTCCAGAGGATGGTCATGGGATCAAGCTCCTTGCTTGCAGAAAAGGCGATGGATGGCCTGCATCAGCTGCAGTGCGCGGTCGTCCGCCAGTTGGTACCAGATGAATTTGCCTTCACGGCGGGTTTGCACCAGCCCGTCGCGGCGCAATACGCCCAACTGCTGCGACAGCGTGGGCTGGCCGATGCCGGTGAGCTGCTCCAGCTCACCCACGGTGCGCTCGCCTTCGGTCAGCTGGCACAGCAGCATGAGCCGGTCTTCGTTGCCCAGCAGCTTGAGCATGGTCACGGCTTCGCCCGCATGGGCGCGCATGGCGGGCAGGTCCAGCTCCAGGGTCGTGGCGTCGTCAATCATGATGGAGGTGCAAAACAATATGTTTTCATATAATATATCAGAAAATAAATTGTTGTTGGCTGGTGGTGCTGCTTCGGCACTTCCGTCTTCATTGCGAAAGGACCTTCATGCCCCACGCCTCCATGCATATCGAGCCCTTCTTCGACCCCGTGACGGGCACCGTGAGCTATGTGCTCGCAGACACCGACGCCGGCCAAGCGGCCGTGATCGACCCCGTGCTGGATTTCGAGCCGAAGTCCGGCACGCTGACCAGCGCCTCATCGGATCGCATCATTGAATACGTGCGCCGCCAGGGCTGGCAGGTGCAGTGGATTCTGGAAACCCACGCACACGCCGACCATCTCTCGGGCGCGCAGCACATACGCCACCACCTCGGCGGCAAGGTCGCCATCGGCGCGCACATCCGCGCGGTGCAGCAGCTCTTTCGCAGCGTGTTCCATTTCGAGCGCAGCTTCCTGCCCGACGGCAGCCAGTTCGACCACCTGTTCGAGGACGGCGAGACCTTCCATGTCGGCGGGCTGGAGCTGACGGCGCTGCATGTACCCGGCCACACGCCTGCCGACATGGCCTACCGCGTGGGCGACGACGTGTTCGTTGGCGACACGCTGTTCATGCCCGACGTGGGTACGGCCCGTGCGGACTTCCCGGGCGGTGACGCCGCCACGCTGTACCGCTCCATCCAGCGCCTGCTGGCGCTGCCCGCGCACACCCGACTGCACATGTGCCACGACTATCCGCCCGAGAACCGCGCACCCGCCTGGGTCAGCACCGTGGCAGAGCAACGCAGCGGCAACATCCATGTGCACGAGGGCGTGACCGAGGCCGCGTTCGTGCAGATGCGCACCGCGCGGGACGCCACACTGGCCATGCCCACGCTCATCCTGCCTTCGGTGCAGGTCAATGTGCGCGCCGGCAAGCTGCCGCCCGCGCAGGACGACGGGCGTACCTATATCCAGCTGCCCATCAATGCGTTCCTGAAAGGGGCTGGCGCGCCGCAGGGCATGTCGTGATGCCGGCGGCGCACCTCTTTGCGCCAGCGGCCGCGTGGCTAAGGGGCGGAGTGGCCGCTGATGAGCGCGAGGTGTTGGGCCAGCGTGGCAGCCGACAGCTCGCCCACGCGCACCGCGGCCAGACGGCCGAGGCGGTCATAGAACAGGGTGGTGGGCAGGGCTTTGTGGCCCAGCGCGCTACCCAGCTGGCCCGCTGAGTCCAGCAGCACATCGGCGGCCGGCAGGCGCTGCTGCGCCGCAAACCGGGCGACTGTCTCGGGAGGCTCCCCCTGGTTCACCCACAGAAAACGCACCTGCGACTGGGGCGATAGGGGCGACTGCGCCTCGCGCGCCTCCAGCATGACGGGCATCTCGCGCCGGCAGGGTGGGCACCAACTGGCCCACAGGTTCACCACCACGGGCTGCCCCTTCAGCTCTGGCAGGGCGACCGTGCGCGCATCCAGCGCCACGCCTTGCCATGAGGGCAGGGCGGCCTGCTCGCGCGGTGCCGTAGCCTGCAGCACGCCCCAACCCAGCAGCCATACGCCGGCGAATGTGGCCAGCCCTGCCGTGGCGCTCTGCCGCCATGGGCTGCGCCGCAGCCACAGCAGCGCGACATAGAGCAGCGCGGCGCCCAGGCCCACCCAGGGCGACCATCCGCCGTCGCGGATGTCGAGCACAGCCACCGGCGCGCTGGCATACAGATCCGCATAGCGCAGCACGAAGCCCAGCCGCGCCGCGATCAGTGCGACCAGGGGCAGCCGCCAGCCATGCGGGCCGCCCGTCAGGCCACGCCGTGCGGCCAGTCGCTCATGCACCATCGTGCCCAACTGCCAGGCGCCCAGGAGCACCAGCAACATCCACGGCAGGACCAGTGGGCCCAGGTGCAGTACGCGGTCCACGGCGGCGTCAGTCCTTTGCCGCCGAAGAGGTCACCACCAGCGCCGGAAGGCACAGCCGCGCCCGCAGGCCGGGCTCGGCCGGCTCCAGCGTCAGCGTGCCATGGGCGCTTTCGGCGATGCGGCGCACGATCGTCAGGCCCAGGCCGCTGCCGGGCGAGGTGCTGGACTTGCGCCAGAAACGCCGCAGCGCTTGCTCGCACTCCGCAGGGGTCAGGCCGGGGCCTTCGTCGCGCACACAGACTTCCACCGTGCCCGGGCCGGCATCATCGGCTTGCCAGCGCAGCGTGGCACTCACAGGGGCGGGGCCCTGGTGATGGCGCAGCGCGTTGTCGATCAGGTTGGTGATGGCGCAGGCCAGCAGCGCGGGGGGCAGCGGTAGCTGTATTGCCTGCCAGGCTGCCGGGTCGGCGGGTATTTCTGCCGCGTCCAGCGGTGGGGAGGGCAACTGAATGCCCTCGTTCTCGGCACGCTGCAGGGACTGGCTGCAGGCCAGGCGGAAGGCCTGCGCGATGCCGGTGCCCACGGTGGCGCGCGCCTCTCCCGCGCTGGCGCTTTCCACGCGTGCAAGCTGCAGCAGTTGCTCCAGCGTGGCGTGCATGTGGTCGATGCCTTCGCCCGCTTGGCGCAGTGCGTTGGCGGCCTTGTCGGGGCTGGCGTTGTTGTTGCCCGCGGCAAGTGTCAGCTGCGCCACCTGCACATGGGTCTTGATGGCGGTGAGCGGCGTGCGCAGCTCATGCGCCGCGTCGGCGGTCCAGCGGCGCTCGTGTTCCATGCTGGCATCCATGCGCGCCAGCAACTGGTTCAGGCTGTCCACCAGCGGGGCCAGTTCCTTGACGTCGCGGCCCGACTGCACGGGCGTGGGGTCGTGGGGTGGGCGCTGCACCAGCTCCTCGCGCAGGCGCTGCAGCGGGCGCAGGCTGCGCGTGCCCATCCACCAGGTCAGCAGCAGGATGACGGCAAGCGCCAGCACGAAGGGCAGCACCAGCGTGCGCACGAAGGTCTGCACCAATTGGTCACGCACATCCAGCCGGTCGGCGGTGGCCACGCGCACCCCCTTGTCCTCCAGCACATAGGTGCGCCACTGCTTGCCGCCCTTGGTGATCTGGCCAAAGCCCGCGTTGCCGGCAGAGGCCATGTCCGGGATGTTGTTGGTGCGCGCGATGGGCAGGATGTCCACTTCGCTGCGCACCAGGCTCACCTCGCAGGCCACACCATCGCGGCCAATGACCGACAGGAGCGCATCGTTGCTGGCGCGCGGCGCTACCGCCAGCTCGGCCTGCTGGAACTGCTGCACGATGCCCACCACCATCCGGGCCGATGCGATGAGACGGTCGTCCAGCAGCGTGCGCAGCTCGCGCTGCATGTTGGTGAACTGCCAGATCGCCACGCCGCTCCAGACCAGGCAAATGGTCAGGCTCAGGCCCAGCACCAGCCGAACCCGCAGGCTTTGCACCGGTCGTGGCGTCATGCCGCACCGCCGCAGTAGCGCGCGCCCAGCCGAAAGCCCAGGCCGCGCACGGTGTCGATCACATCGGCGCCCAGCTTCTTGCGCAGATGGTGCACGTGCACGTTCACGGTGTTGCTGCCCACGTCCTGGTCCAGGCCGTACAGGCTGTCATGCAGCTGTGCCGCGCTCAGCACGCGCCCATGCGCCTGCAGCAGGGCCTGCAGCAGCGCCCATTCGCGGCGCGAGATGTCTATCGCCACGCCGTTGCGCGTGACTTCGCCGGTGGCCATGTTGACCTGGCAGTCGCCCAGCGCCAGCAGGTCGCTGGTGCGCCCGCCCGCGCGGCGCAGCAGGGCGCGCAGGCGCAGCACCAGCTCCTGCAGGTCGAAGGGTTTGGTCAGGTAGTCGTCGGTGCCGGTCTGAAAGCCGGCCACCTTGTCCTCGATGGTGCTGCGCGCGGTAAGGATCAGCACCGGCAGCGCCAACCCCTTGCCGCGCCACTGGCGCAGCAGGCTGATGCCGTCGCCATCGGGCAGGCCTAAGTCCAGCACGCAGGCATCGAACTGGCGGCTGGTCATGTGGGCCTGCGCCTGCGCCACGCTGCCCGCGGTGTCGCTGGTGAAGCCGTGCAACTCCAGCCCGGCCTGGATGCCGCTGGCCACCAGTGCGTTGTCTTCGACGATCAGGATGTGCATGCGGCCCGCTTGGCAAAAGCCCGCATTCTAGGAACGGCGCGTTATCCCCACATTAACGGCGCACCCGCTGCGCCGGTATCATTGACTGTATAAACGCACAGTCTTTTGTATGCCGCAGCCCGGCCCTGCGCCCGCACCGCACCGCTTTTACTACCTGCACAACTTCCAGCGTGCGCTGGACTGGCTGCACACGCGCTATGGCGACCTGCTCGGTGTGGACGACCTGCAGTTCCTCACCGACTTTCGGCAACTGCCCCAGGCCGCACAGGCCCTGCTGGTGCGCATGGTGATGCGGCGCAGGCCGTGGTTTCGCGCGAGCAAGCTGGCCTATGACGAGATTCCCGACACGCGCGACGCTGCCGCGCCGTTGCTGTCGCGGGGCTGGCTGTGCGCCGATGCGCCCCTGGGTCTTTTGGAGCTGTTTGCCTTGCACACCAAGCGCGAGCTGCTACAGATTTTGCAGGGCACTGCGCTGCACCCCACCATGCGCAAGGCCGAAATGCTGCAGGCCCTGGCCGACCGCGCTGACCTTCGGCAGCCCTACGCCGCCTGGCACCCGCACGCCGACGAGCCCGTTTGGCACGTGACGGTGGGCGCGCGCTGCGAGCGCCTGCGGCTCATGTTCTTCGGCAACCTGCACCAGAGCTGGGCGGAGTTCGTGCTGGCCGACCTGGGCGTGTTCCGCTACGAGGCCGTGCCGCTGGACGCTGCCTCGCGCGCCTTCCAGCATCAGGCCGATGTGGACACCTACCTCGCCCTCAGCGCCTGCCGCCAGGCGCTGGACGCGGAGGGCTTCGACGCCGCTGCGCTGCTGCAGGCCCTGGCCGCCGCGCACAGCGCCACGCCGTGGCTGGAGCAGCGCCGCGCGCGGGTCCTGCTGCGCGTGGGCCAGGCCTGCGAGCGCGCGCGCGACTGGCCGCTGGCCGCCCAGGCCTACGCCGCCAGCCGCGCCCCCGGTGCGCGCCACCGCCATATCCGCGTGCTGGAGCGCATGCAATGCTCCGATCAGGCTCTAGCCCTTGCCCATCAAGCGCTGGCTGCTCCTGAAAGTGAAGAAGAACACCAGCGCGTGGCGCGCATGCTGCCGCGCCTGCGCCGCAGCCTGGGGCAGGGCGGCGGGCCGCGCCGGCCCGCGCTGGCCCCGGCCGTGGCTGCGCTGCGCATGGACGTGGAACTGCCCGCGCCCACGCCGCCCCAGTCGGTGGAGCACGCGCTGCGCGCGCACTGGCACTGCGCCGAGGCACCGGTGTTTTATGTGGAGAACACGCTCGTCAACGCGCTGTTCGGCCTGCTGTGCTGGCCGGCCATCTTTGCGCCGCTGCCGGGCGCGTTCTTCCACCCGTTCCAGAGTGGCCCGGCCGACCTGGGCGCGCCCGACTTCGTGGCGCGCCGCCAGGCCCTGTTCGACGCCTGCCTGGCCGAGCTGCACGACGGCCGCTACCGCGCCACCATCCTGCAGCGCTTTGAAGAGAAGCACGGCACCCAGTCGCCCTTCGTGGCCTGGGGCGCGTTGAGCGCCGAACTGCTGGCGCTGGCGCTGGAATGCATTCCGCCGGCGCACCTGGAGCGGCTGTTCGCCCGGCTGCTGCGCGACGTGCAGGCCAACCGCACCGGCCTGCCCGACCTGGTGCGCTTCTGGCCCGGCCGCCCGCCCGGGGCCGAGCGCTATGCGCTGGTGGAGGTGAAGGCCCCCGGCGACAAGCTGCAGGACAACCAGATCCGCTGGCTGGATTACTGCGTGGCGCAGGGCATTCCGGTGCAGGTGTGCCACGTGCAGTGGTGCGGCGCGGCATGACGGCCGCCCCGCGCCCCCACGTGGTGGCCGTGCGCGCGCTGTGCGAGTTCACGGCCCGCACGGGCGACCTGGACCTGCGCTTCACCCCCGCTCCCAGCGCCCTTGAGGGCATGGAAGGCCACCGCGCCGTGCAGCAGCGCCGGGGCGCCGGCTACGAGGCCGAGGTGCCCCTGAGCGGCACGTACGACCACCTGACGGTGCGCGGCCGTGCCGATGGGTGGAACGCAGCGTTGGGGCAGCTTGAAGAAATCAAGACCTACCGCGGCACGCTGGACAGCGTGCGCCCCCACCACCGCGCGCTGCACTGGGCCCAGGCCCAGGTGTACGGCCACCTGCTGTGCCAGGCGCGCGGGCTGGCGGGGCTCAAGCTCGCGCTGGTCTACGTGCACGCCACCACCCATGCCGAGACCGTGCTGGTGCAAGAGAACACCGCCGCCGCGCTGCAGGCGTTCTTTGCCACGCAGTGCCAGCGTTACCTGGCTTGGGCGCACAGCGAAGCCGCGCACCGCCAGCAGCGCAACGCGGCCCTGGCGCTGCTGCGTTTTCCGCTGCCCGCGTTCCGCGCCGGGCAGCGCGACCTGGCCGTGGCCGTGTACCGCACCGCGCACCCCAACGCAGAGGGTGCCAGCGCCCCCGCCGGGCGTTGCCTGCTGGCCCAGGCGCCCACCGGCATCGGCAAGACCCTGGGCACGCTGTTCCCGCTGCTCAAGGCTATGGCGCCCCCGGCTATGGCGCCCCCGGCCACGGTGCCCCCGGCGATCACCACGCCAGGGCAGGGCGGGCCGGCTCCGGCCGCTGCCGCATCCGGCGCCGCCGCCGATGCGGTGGCCAGCGGGGACACTGAAACCATCAAAAAAGAGAGCGCGCCACGCGCACCCAGCGGGCTGGACAAGCTATTTTTCCTCACGGCCAAGGGCACGGGCCACGGCCTGGCGCTGCACGCGCTGGCCCAGTTGCAGGGCGCGCTGGCCCCGCACGCGCCCGGCACGCCGCTGCGCGTGCTGGACCTGCACGCGCGCGACAAGACCTGCGAACACCCCGGCAGCGCCTGCCATGGCGATGCCTGCCCGCTGGCGCGCGGCTTCTTTGACCGGCTGCCCGCCGCCCGCGCCGCCGCCGTGCAACAGCCCGCGCCGTGGGATGCACCCGCCGTGCGCAGCGTGGCGCTGCAGCACGGCATCTGCCCCTACTACCTGTCGCAAGAGCTGGTGCGCTGGGCCGACGTGGTGGTGGCCGACTACCACTACTACTACGACAGCGCCGCCATGCTGTACGCCCTCACGCAGCAGCAGGGCTGGCGCGTGGCCGTGCTGGTGGACGAAGCCCACAACCTGCTGGAGCGCGCGCGCAGCATGTACACCGCGCCGCTCTCGCCCTTCGAGCTGGCCGCCGCACGCCAGGCCGCCACCGGCCCCGTGAAGAAGGCGCTCGACGCGCTGCACCGCCAGTGGAATGCGCTGGGCAAGACCGTGGGCCAGGCCGCAGAAGACGCTGGCACGCCAGGCGCACCCGGCGCATCGCACGCCGGCGCCACCGCACCCGCGCGCCCCATCGCCGCCACGCCCAGCTACCAGGCCCACACCACCGTGCCGCCCGCGCTGCTGGGCGCCGTGCAGCGCGCCGTAGGCGCCATGGCCGAGGCCCAGGCCGACCAACCCCTGCCGCCGGGCGACGCGGTGCTGGCGTTCTACTGGTCGCTGCTGCACTTCCAGGCCCTGGCCGAGCAGTTCGGCACGCATGCGCTGTTCGACCTGCAGCGCACCGCCACGCCACCGCGCAGCCGCAGCGGCCGGGCCCGCACACCCGCCACCACGCTGTGCATCCGCAACGTCATGCCCGCACCGCACCTGGCCGCGCGCCACGCCGCGGCGCAGGCCACGGTGCTGTTCTCGGGCACGCTCAGCCCGCCGCAGTTCTACCGCGACCTGCTGGGCCTGCCGCCCGACACCGTCTGGCTGGACGTGGCCGCCCCCTTTGCCGCCCACCAGTTGCAGGTGCGCGTGGCCCCGCACATCTCCACCCGCTGGCGTGACCGCGAGGCCTCGCTCGCCCCCATCGCCGACCTGGTGGCCGCGCAGTACGCGCGCCAGCCCGGCAACTACCTGTGCTTTGCCAGCAGCTTCGACTACCTGCAGCGCGTGGCCGCCACCCTCGCCCAGCGCCACCCGCAGGTGCCCCAATGGCAGCAAACGCGCGAGATGGACGACGCCAGCCGCGCCGCCTTCCTCGCCCGCTTCACCGAAGGCGGCCAGGGCGTGGGCCTGGCCGTGCTGGGCGGCGCCTTTGCCGAAGGCGTGGACCTGCCAGGCACCCGCCTCATCGGCGCCTTCATCGCCACGCTGGGGCTGCCGCAAGTGAACGCCGTGAACGACGCCATGCAACATGCGTTGGACGAGACCCTGGGCCCCGGCCAGGGCTACGCCTGCACCTACCTCTATCCCGGCCTGCGCAAAGTGGTGCAGGCGGCCGGCCGCGTGATCCGCACCGAGCACGACCAGGGCGTGGTGGTGCTGATGGACGACCGCTTTCAGCGTGCAGAGGTGCGCGCGTTGTTGCCACGGTGGTGGCAGGTGGGGTGAGGGGCTTTGTCTCGGATGTGGGGCAGCACGCGTGCCCGTGATACCGAAAGCGAAAAGCGCTGGATGCTATGAATGTGGTAGCTGTTGGCGCTTGACTACAGCACCTTAGAGGCCAATTTGGCTGATAAATCCGGAGGGTTTGATTCCCCGAACCGGCTTGAAGGGAAAGCTGATTTTTCAGTGAAATGCTCAGGAATGTCCTCGCAAGCAGCGAATCGAGCGACCGGATCACTGCTCTCCCCACTCGGCGGGAAACGGACTGTTTCAACAAGAAAGGACTAGCGGCACTGGAACTAGCGGAGACCATCACCTAGTTTCCAGTGGGTAAGTGTCTGGTGCCACCTACGAGCAAGCGCCGTCTCATTCAATTCGCTTCTGATGCAGCCAGCGCTTCTATTGAGTTAATTAAGTGCTTGATAGCATCTGACGTGTTGGGCGCTGTTCTATCAATAAAAACTGGAGTCAGAGTTCCATCTTTGGACTTGTACTTCCAACCACTTGATTTCCCAGAAGGCCAGTGAAGAAATACGACAATTTGATCATCTAGTTCGATTTGATCGCCCTTGCCCTCAACAAAAGAAATCTCCGAAAAGATATTTCTCTTGCGAATCATTTCCCCAATATTTTTATAATCACGATAGTACGCATTAGCAACAAAGAAGTTACCAGTGTTATCTGGAATCCTATTTTTCAATTCATCCAAAGATATGGTGACCAGGGTTGCTTTAGGCTGTATGGATTTAACCCGAGGTTTTATCGAGTCAAGCAACTCCCGCTGATGAACATCAACAGCAGCCATGGCTTGATCAAAGTTTTTGTAACTTTTCCCAGCATAAGTGTAGGTGTGATTAGTAGCACATCCGGACAAAAATATAGATATCGATATTAATAAAAAATTTGAAAGCAAAATTAATATTTTATTCACTGATATTCTCCATTACCTTTAATGCAAAGCACCCTGGTTGTGAAAGATATTGATCCATCCTGATTTTTGCACTGCACTTTCTCGAAAAGTGGGTTTATCTTGATAGGAGCATCGTGGACAGCATCGTCATCCTCTTTAAATAATTGGGTTTTTTGGTTTACACTATTGGAATAACCTGGGTATTTTTCTTTTATGTATTGTGCAATTTGGTTTATACGATCACTTCCTGCTGGATGCGTGCTATTCCAAGTGGATTTTGGATTTTTACTATGAATCAACATGATCTGCTGCAATCTGTACCCCCCCTGAGGGTTGAAACCAGCTTGCACGGCAAGGTCAATTCCTTTTAAATCGGATTCAGTCTCTTGGTCTCTATTGTACGCATAGTAGACTGCTTTACCCAAATTGCCACCAAGTTTGTCCATTCCATCTAAAGCATCATTATTATCTACACCCTTTGAAAGCAGAAGAGCGGCGCCTGCGATTCCAACAATTTTCCCAAGGGTGGCGGATGTTCTCGCTGCCTCACGTGCTTTTTCTATGTGGCCATGAATTAAGTGAACCAACTCGTGCCCAATAAGCACTGCAAGTGCATCTGGATCATTGCCAATTTGCTGCAGAAAAGGCAGTGTGATACTAATTTGAGCCCTACCATTTGGAGCACTGGCGTATGCATTTATATACTCTGAATTTTCTACATACACATCCGCATCGAATTTAGCAACACTTAAGATGCGAGATGAAATCAATCTGTAGGTTTTTATGTATTTTCTACTTATCAGCAAATCTGGAAATTTAACTTCTCCAGCATTTTTTGCGTAAAAACCAACATATTCCGATCCAATCTCAGGAATACTTTTTATATCCCACTGAATCCTCTCTGCCGCGCCGGCAAAATTGCCTTTACTGAAGCAAAATGCCAGCACAAACGCCGCGACTATTCTACGGTAGATACGCATATTATTTTGTGTTAAATGTTATTTACCACCAAATTACAAAGGTATAGCATGTTTCTGTCTTTTTTATTTTTGGCGGCACGCATTAAATTGCAATACCTCAATAAAAAGCACAGAATAACTTTTTTACACCACAATGAGACGCACCGCAAAGCCCTCCAATTTTGACCATTGGAAATATGGGAGCGCAATTTAACCCAAATACAACCAGTGAGCCAAACTTATATTACCCATGCTTTATGCGCGCGACCATGCACATGCACTATTTCTCCACATCACCATTTTAAACAAGACTTCTGTTTCACAAAAAAATACCGATGACCCTCTGGTTTTTACCTAGACAGAAAAGGGTCGAAAACCGCTGCTGACAAAAAAGCCCATCGCAGTTGCGATGGGCTTTTTCAATTCAGTGCACCTGCGCCCGCAAGCGCCCGGTACTCAGCACCCGGCTGGCATCACACCTTCCGCACCTTCACCGGCAACCCTTGCCGCACCACGGCCCCCGACACCCAGTCGATCCACACGTTGTCCTTGGCGGGACGGGTGGGGTCGGCAAAGCCGAGCGCGTTCAGGTTCACGCCGTTGCCGTGCTGCGGGTTGTGGGCCATGGGCTTGCCATCCACGGTGTGGACGGCGGCGCCCAGCTGCTTGTGGCCGTAGCCGTATTCGATGGCCAGGGCGCCCTGGGCGATGCCGCTGCGCACCAGGGCCACGCCTTGCAGCTTGGCGCCGGGGGTGCTGACCTCGATGCGGTCGCCGTTGGCGATGCCGAGCTTGGCCGCATCGTCCTTGTTCAGGCTGATGGGGTTGTGCGGGTGCACCTGGCGCAGACGGCTGGCGGCAATCGACATGCTGCTCATCAGGTTGGACTTGTAGCTGCTCATGGTCAGCGGCCAGTCCTGCTCGGTGAAGCGCTCGCGCATACTGCTGCCGTCGGCAAAGCGGGTGGGGAACCAGGTGGGGCAGCCCACGTAGCGCTCGCCGGTCATGGAGTGGCGCATCTTGGCCAGGCCTTCGTGCCACAGCTGCACGGGGAACTTGTAGGCGGCCTTGATCTGCTCGCCCTTCCAGGCGTCTTCGATCTTGTCGAAGCGCCCGCCGCGGCTCATCACCATGGCCACGCGGCGCACTTCCTCGGGCTTGAGGCGCTTTTCCACCTCGGGCATCCAGCGGGTGACGCCAGTCAGGGCGATGTCGTCGTCGCTGGCTTCGGGCACGGGCTTGCCGGCCTGGTAGGCGATGTTGCACATGCCGCGCAGGTAGAAGTCTTCGGCGCTTTCCAGGTCGAGCGGCTCGCCGTCCTTGGTGCTCATCGCGCCCTTGCCAAAACCGGGCAGCTGCAGCTGCTTGGCCACGGCGAAGACGAAGCTCTCGAAGCTCACGGGCTTGCCGTCGGCGGTCTTGGCGGTGGCGGGCTCCACGGTGGGCCAGCGCACGGTGCTGCTCTTGGCGATCACATCGGCCCAGGGGGCGCCGATGCCCCAGCTTTCGTACGTGACGGTGTCGGGCACGATGTAGTCGGCCAGGGCCGAGGTCTCGTTGATGAACGGATCGACCGAGACGAACAGCGGCAGCTTCTTCGGGTCCTTGAGGGCGCTGACCAGCGTGTTCTCAAAGCCGCAGATGGCGTACACCGGGTTGCTCATGTGGTTGATCCACGCCTTCACCGGGTAGGGGTAGCCCAGCAGGCCGGCGGCCAGCATTTCGCTGCTCAGGCCCCCGGGCGCCGGGTACCACGGCGCCTTGGCGGGGTAGGGGTTCTGGCCGGCTTCCTTCTTGCGCTTGAACTCGCTGGTCTTCTCGTACGGAAAGCGCGTGCGCGACAGCGCCACGCCCGTGGCTTTGACCGCGCCCTCGAACTGCGCAAAGTTGTAGCGCGGGCCGGGGCCGAAGGGGCCGAACGGGCCGGCGTCCAGCACCCAGCCGCCCTTGACGTTCAGGTTGCCGATCAGGTTGTTGAGCATGGCGATGGCGTAGGCGGTGTAGAAGCCCGCGCCGCTCATGGTGCCGCCGTGCGAGTTGGCCACGGCCTGCTTGCCATGGCTGGTGAATTCGCGCGCCAGGTCCTCGATGTCCTTCACCGGCACGCCGCACAGGTCGGAGTATTCCTGCAGCGTCTTGCGGCGCGCTTCCTCGCGCAGCTTGACAAACGATGTGCACACGGCGATCGGCGCGGGCTCCTCGGTGGCGCCCGCGGCCTTCAGGGGCGTGAACTCGCGTTCCACCACCAGCTCGGCCGGCTGCGCCACGGTGTGGGGCACCAGCTTGAAGCCGCCGTTGCCGTCGGCCACCTGCACCACGTACACGTCTTCGGCGGGGGTTTTCTCGTCCACTGGCTCGGGCATGGGCAGGCCCAGGTCGGCGCCGCGCAGGAACTGGCCGTAGCGCGGGTGCTTGGGGTCGTTGATGAGCAGGTGGGTGGCGTTGCTCCAGCTCGCCTCGCCGGCGGCGGCCATGGCGGCCGGGCCGGGCTGGGTCAGGTACTTGGCGTCGTAGCGCTCGTTGTCGATGATCCAGCGGATCAGCGCCATGGCCAGCGCCAGGTCGGTGGCGGGCTTGATGGGCAGCCAGCGGTTGTTGTCGCCCGCCGCGTGGCTGGACGACATGGGCAGCACGGGCGACACCACCACGTAGCGGTAGGTGTTGTCGTCGCGCGAGCGGGCCTCGGCCAGCTCGCGCCCCATGCGCTGGAACGGGTTGCCCGCCTGCGCGGGTGCGGTGCCCAGGAACAGGCCGAAGCGCGAGTTCTTCCAGTCCGGCTTGCCGTGCGGCATGCCGGGGATGTTGCCCAGGGCCGCCGCCGTGCCCACGCGGTAGGTCTGGCCGCAGTAGGCGCCGTGGTTGGACACGTTGACCGTGCCGAAGGACTGGCGCGCAAAGCGGTTGATGAGCGGGGTGCGGCCTTCGTTGGAGGCATCGGTCACCAGCAGCTGGTTGGCCTTGGGACCGTACTCGGGGTTCTCGGGGTCGATCAGCGTCTGCACGTCGCGGATGGCGGCCAGGCCGTCCACATGGCCTTCGCCGAACAGGTCGCCGCCCTCGCAGATTTCCTTGACCAGCTGTTCCAGCGAGATGCTTTTCCACTGGCCGGAGCCGCGCGGGCCCACGCGCTTGAGCGGGGTGAGCACGCGGTGGGCCGCAGTCTGGTGCTCCAGCATGGCCGAGCCGCGCGCGCAGCTGGTGGCGCGGCCCTCCAGGCCGTTGTCGCCGCCCAGCAGGGCGTACACCTCGCGCACGGGCGTTTCCATGGGCGCGTGGTGCGTGGTGGCCAGCGGGTGGTAGGGGTTGCCGGCGATGCGGATGATCTTGTTGTGCTCGGTATCCACGCGCACGCGCACGCCGCACTGCGTCCAGCAGCCCAGGCAGCTGCTGGGGCTGACCACCTGGCCCGGCTGGGTAGTGAGCTGGCCGGTCACGGGGTCGATGCGGAACTCGGGCGTGAGCGAATTGCCACGCGTGGCGCTCTTGGTGGCAGTGCCCGAGGTGCCGGTCACCAGCCCCTTGGCGCCCTTGGCCACGGTTTCGCCGTAGCCTGCGGCAAAGGCCGCCAGGCCACCGGCCACCGCGCCGCCGCGCAGCAGCAGGCGGCGGCGGTTGGCGTCGGGGTGGGCCTCGGTCTCGGGAGAGGAATGCGGTTTCTTGTCAGTCATGGTCTGTACCTTCAAGGGCAGCGCCAGCGGGTATCACTTCAGTATTGATAGCTGCTCGCGCTTGCTGATATTGCGTTAAAGGCCGATTTGTCTATGAATTTCAGGCGGCGGTGGCCGTGGGTGCCTGGCGGGCCGGGAACAGCTCCAGCGCCCAGCTCGCCAGCCCGACCAGTGCCACGCACAGGCCTGCCACACCCACCATGCCCAGCAGCCCGTCGCCGCCCAGGGGCATGTGGTACAGGTACAGGCCCGCGCCGAACTTCGGCACGCCCTGCACGCCCATGAACAGCGCCCAGCGGAAAGCCCAGGCGGCGGCCGCCAGACCCAGGCCCAGCACCAGCGTGTAGCCCTTGGCATGCAGGCGGTGGCGCCCGCGCAGCAGCGCCCCCAGCACGGCGGCGCCACCGACGGCCGAGCCGACCATCGTCAGGCGCCACACGGGGAAGTCGTTCCACAGGCGCAGCGCGGCGTTGAACGAGGGGCTGTCGCCGCCCAAGCCGCTCGCGGCCCAGGCCAGCGCCACCACCAGCAGCGCGCCGGCCAGCGCCAGGCCCATGCCGCGCAGCGTCTGCAGCGCTTCAGCGCCGGGGCGCAGCGCGGCGGGCAGGAAGCGCTCCAGCACGAAGGCCGCGCCCACGGTGGCCAGCCAGCCGGTCAGCGCCAGGTTGACGGGCACCCACAGCGTGTTCCACAGCGGGCGCGAGCGCACCACCATCAACTCGGCGCCGGTATAGACCGAAATGGTGAGCGCCGAGAGCACGAGCAGCGGCGCCAGCAGGCGCATCCAGCGTGTCTTGCCCAGCCACCAGGCGGCGCACATGGCCACGCTGAGCGTGACGAACACCGGCAGCAGCAGCGCGCCGACCGACATCCACGACCAGGGCGTGAAGTGCGCATAGACGTGCCAGAAGCGCGCAGGCTGGTGCAGGTCGGCCAGCAGCGACACGGGCGCGGCAATGCTGCTGACGGCCAGCGTCAGCACGGCGGCGGGCAGCAGGCGCTGCAGCGTGCCGCCGTCCTTGCCCCAGGCGCAAAGCGCGGCCAGGATGGCGGCGCCGGTGGCCACGCCGACCAGAAAGAAATACTGCACGGCCCAGGGCAGCCAGGCCGCCTCGTAGTGCGGGGTCAGGAGTTCGATGATTTGCATGGTGCGCTCCTTGGGGTTCAGTGGTCGGACAGCAGGCGCACGCTGGCCTGGCCGTCCACGCCGTTGACGAACTCATCGGGCAGTCCGATGTAGTACACGCGCGGCGAAGTGTTCATGCCGGGCTTGAGCACCTTGATGTCTTGCGTGTGCTCGGCGATGCGGCGGTTGATCTCGCTGCCCTGGTCATTCAGGTCGCCGATCACGCGCGCGCCGCCCACGCAGCTTTCGACGCAGGCGGGCAGCAGGCCGGCCTCCAGGCGGTGCTCGCAGAAGGTGCACTTGTCGGCGGTCTGCGTCTCGTGGTTGATGAAGCGCGCGTCGTACGGGCAGGCCTGCACGCAGTAGCCGCAGCCCATGCAGCGCTCGTTGTCCACCAGCACGATGCCGTCGGTGCGCTGGAAGGTGGCCTGCACCGGGCACACGGGCACGCAGGGGGGCTCGTCGCAGTGGTTGCACAGGCGCGGCAGGCTGACCATGGCGGGCGCGCTGCCGTCGTCCTTGTTGATCTCGTACTGCAGCACCGTGGTGCGGAACTGGCCGATGGGCGGCTGGTTCTCCACCGAGCAGCTCACCGTGCAGGCCTGGCAGCCGATGCACTTGCGCAGATCCACCAGCATGCCGAAGCGCTTGCCCTCCATGCCGGGGCGGCGCGGCGGCTGGCCCGGCGCGAAGGGTGTGGCGGCCTGGCTGGCGCCGGCCAGGCCAAAGGCGGTGGCCAGGCCGACGAGTTCTTGCAGGAAGGTGCGCTTGCCGGGTTGCGGCGCGGCGCAGGCGGTGGGGGAGGGGGTACTTTTTGACATAAATACCTTTGAATATTTACTGCGTAGATGCATTATTCTCCTCGCATCCTGATTATTTGTTTGATTAACGTCAAATGACTTTGTTGATATTCTTCTTGGATTATTTTGGTTAAACTTTTTTAGTTTATTAATTGAAAATTAATGAAATATTAAATAATCCCGAGCAATTGCGTATGGAATGTGGAGCGGCCGCAAACGGCCATACGTGCGGGTTCCGGGCCCCGCGGGAAGTCAGCCTTCTGGGCTTGGGGATACGAATGCCATCCTGGGTGCCAAAATCCGAAAATTGCCGATGAATGGGCGGTGAGGCGATATGCCTCAATTGCCGCCATTCCGATTAAAAATATCGGTTATTGCCCGCGCCGGCGGAGTGCCTGTTACCCACAAGGGCAAGGGGCGGCGCTACAGTGGGGCGCATGGACGCTCACCAACTGCCGCTCGCCGGCGTGGAGCCCGATGCGCCACGCCCCAACCACCATCTTTTCTTTGCCGTGCTGCCCGAGCCCGGGGCGGCGCAGGCTGCGGCCGATCTGGCGCAGACGCTGATTGCGCGGCACGACCTGCAGGCGCAGGTGCGCGCGCAGCGCCTGCACGCCACGCTGCTGTCGCTGGGGTGGGAGCATGCGCTGTCGCCCCGGCATCTGCAGTGGGCGCGCGACGCGGCGCAGCAGGTGCGGGCGAGGGCGTTCTCGCTGCGGTTCGATCGGGTGTTGAGCTTTCGCCGCGCGCCGCAGGCCAAGCGGCCCTGCGTGCTCTGCGGCCCCGCCGACGGGCAGCAGGGTTTCATCGCGTTGTACGAGGCGCTGCACGCGGCGCTGTGGTCGCAGGTGCGGGGGCTGGACGGCGTGCCCCATGCGCCGCACATCACCCCGCACATGACGCTGTGTTACAGCCGCCAGGCCGTGCCCGAGCAACCCGTGCCGCCGCTGGAATGGACGGTGCGCCGCTTCGTGCTGCTGCACAACCTGCGCGGCTCGCCCGGCCCTTACGAGGCGCTGGGCGAATGGCCGCTGGCGGATTGATTGCTATTGTTTATATAGCTGTTGGCGCTTGATGGATAAGCGCTAGAGGCCAGTTTGCCCTGGCATCACGCCATGGTCATCAGGCTGGCATTGCCGCCTGCCGCCGTGGTGTTGATGCTGACCGCGCGCTCCAGCAACAGGCGCAGGGGCGCCTGCAGCGCATCGGCGGGGCCGTCCACCGCCGTCACGCCCACGATGGGGCCGGGACGCAGGGCCACGCGCTGGCATTCCACGCTGCGCGTTTCCGGGCTGCCGCTGTGCAGCACGGCGTCGTAGCCCAGGCCATCGCCGCGCCAGTCGGACACCAGGGCGATGCGCGCCTGCACCTCGCGCGGCAGCGTGGCGCACAGGGCCTGCGCGTCCTGCGGCCAGAGCGCGAGGGCGCCCGCGGCCAGCACCGCGCTCAACTGCAGCAGCAGCGCCTCGTCCGTGTCGGCCAGGCACAGCACGCGTTCGCGCGGCAGCAGCCGATAGGTGTTGCGCTCGCCGGTGGGGCCGGGCAGGGTGCAGGCCAGGCCCGCGCAACTGGCCTGCGCCTGGGCCGCGCAGGCCTGTGCCAGCGCTGCGTTGCCTTGCGCCTGGGCCCAGTGCTCCAGCGCCGACAGCGGGGCGAGCAGCGCGGGCTGTGCGCTGGCGTCGGGCACCTGCACGGCCGTCGCCGCCAGCGCGCCGTGCGTGGCGTTGGCCGGGTGGCGCGACAGCAGGCGCAACAGATACAGCGGGCCGCCTGCCTTGGGGCCCGTGCCCGACAGGCCCTCGCCGCCGAAAGGCTGCACGCCGACCACGGCGCCCACCATGTTGCGGTTCACATAGACGTTGCCGGCCGTGCTGTGGGCCAGCACCTGGGCCACGGTTTCGTCGATGCGGGTGTGCAGACCCTGGGTGAGGCCGTAGCCCGTGGCGCTGATCTGCGCGAGCAGCGCGTCCAGCTCGCCGCGCTCGTAGCGCACCACGTGCAGCACGGGGCCGAAGACCTCGCGCTCCAGCTCGGTGATGCTGTTCAGCTCGATCAGCGTGGGCGGCACGAAGGTGCCATGCGCCGTGCCCTGCCCACCGGCATGGCTTTGGAACACCGGCCGGCCGCTGGCGCGCAGGCGCTCGATGTGGCGCGCGATCGTGGCGCGCGCCTCCTCGTCGATCACCGGGCCTACGTCCACCGCCAGTTGCGTGGGGTTGCCCATGCGCAGTTCCTGCATGGCGCCGCGCAGCATCTCCAGCAGGCGGTCCGCGCAGTCGCGCTGCACGCACAGCACGCGCAGGGCGGAGCAGCGCTGGCCCGCGCTGTCGAAGGCCGAGGTGAGCACGTCCGCGACCACCTGCTCCAGCAGGGCGGAGGAGTCCACGATCAATGCGTTCTGTCCACCGGTCTCTGCGATCAGCGGAATGGGCCGGCCGCTGGCGTCCAGCCGTGCGGCCAGGCTGCGCTGCAGCAGCCGCGCCACCTCGGTGGAGCCGGTGAACATCACGCCCATCACGCGCGCGTCGCCCACCAGCGCCGCGCCCACCGTCTCGCCGCGGCCGGGCAGCAGCTGCACGGCGGCGGCGGGCACGCCGGCCTGGTGCAGCAGGCGCACGGCCTGGCAGGCAATGAGGGGCGTCTGCTCCGCCGGCTTGGCCAGCACCACGTTGCCCGCGGCCAGTGCGGCGGCCACCTGGCCCATGAAGATGGCCAGCGGGAAATTCCAGGGGCTGATGCAGGTGACCGGCCCCAGCGGCGGGTGGGTGGCGTTGTCGAAGTGCCCATCCACCTGCGCCGCGTAGTAGCGCAGGAAGTCCACCGCCTCGCGCACCTCGGCCACGGCGTTGGCGCAGGTCTTGCCGGCTTCGCGCATCAGCAGGGCCAGCAGGGCGGGCATATCGCGTTCCAGCCCATCGGCCGCGGCGCGCAGCAGCCGTGCACGTTCTGCGGGTGGCGTGGCAGCCCAGGCGGGCTGCGCCGCGGCGGCAGCCCGCAGCGCGGCGTCCACATCGGCGGTGGTGGCTTCTTGCACCTGCCCGACCACATCGGTGGCATCGGCAGGGTTGCGCACCGGGGCGCGCGGGCCGGTGGGAGCGCCGGCGGCGATGAGGGGTGTGGCTTCCAGCGGCGTGGCGGCGCTGGCGGCCAGCGCGTCGGCCACGCACTGCAGCGTGGGCTCGGCCGCCAGGTCCAGGCCCTGCGAATTGGCACGCGCCGGGCCGTAGAGCTGCGGGGGCAGCGCGATGCGCGGGTGCGGCAGGCCGGTGGCACCTTCGGCGCGGGCCTCGGCATCCACCGTGTCCACGGGGTTGTCGATCAGCGCCTCCAGCGGCAGCGTGGCGTCGGCCACGCGGTTCACGAACGAGGTGTTGGCGCCGTTTTCCAGCAGGCGGCGCACCAGGTACGCCAGCAGCGTTTCATGCGTACCCACCGGGGCGTAGATGCGGCAGGGGCGCTCGGGCACCACCTGCTCGTACAGCGGCTCGCCCATGCCGTGCAGGCACTGGAACTCGTACTGGCCGGGGCGATAGTCCGCGGGGCCCGCCAGCTCATAGATGGTGGCCAGCGTCTGCGCGTTGTGCGTGGCGAACTGGGGGTACACCGCGTCGGGCGCGGCCAGCAGCTTGCGTGCGCAGGCGATGTAGGAAATATCGGTGTGCGCCTTGCGCGTGTACACGGGGTAGTCCGCCAGGCCATCGACCTGGGCGCGCTTGATCTCGCTGTCCCAGTACGCGCCCTTGACCAGCCGGATCATCAGGCGGTGGCCGCTGCGGCGCGCCAGATCGATGCAGTAGTCGATCACGCGCGGGCAGCGCTTCTGGTAGGCCTGGATCACGAAGCCGATGCCCTTGAAGCCAGCGAGGGACGGCGCATGGCAAAGGCGCTCCAGCAGGTCCAGCGACAGTTCCAGCCGGTCGGCCTCTTCGGCGTCGATGTTCAGGCCGATGTCGTAGCCGCGCGCCAGTTCCGCCAGTTGCAGCACGCGCGGGTACAGCTCGTCCATCACGCGCTGCCACTGCGCGCGGGCGTAGCGCGGGTGCAGCGCGCTGAGCTTGATGGAAATGCCGGGCCCTTCGTACACGCCGCGGCCCGCGCTGGCGCGGCCGATGGCGTGGATGGCATCCACATAGGACTGCATGTAGCGATCGGCGTCGTGCCCCGTGAGCGCGGCCTCGCCCAGCATGTCGTAGGAATAGCGAAAGCCCCGTGCCTCCAGGGTGCGCGCCTTGCCCAGCGCCTGTTCGATGGTCTCGCCGGTGACGAACTGCTCGCCCATCATGCGCATGGCGACGTCCACACCCTTGCGGATCAGCGGCTCTCCCCCGCGTGCGGTGATGCGGCGCAGCGCATCCTTCAAGCCCCCTTCGCTGTGTGTGGTCACCAGCCGTCCGGTGAGCAGCAGGCCCCAGGTGGCCGCATTGACGAACAGTGACGGGCTCTTGCCCAGGTGCGCGGCCCAGTCGCCCGTACCGATCTTGTCGCGGATCAGCGCGTCGCGCGTGGCCGCGTCGGGAATGCGCAGCAGCGCTTCGGCCAGGCACATCAGCGCCACGCCTTCTTGCGAGGACAGCGCGAACCGCTGCAGCAGCCCCTGTACCAGGCCGGACCGGCCGCTGGCATGTTCGCGCTGGCGCAGCCCTTGCGCCAGGCGCAGGGCGCGCGCCTGGATGTCCTGCGCCATGGCAGCGGGCAGGCGCGCCTGCGCCAGCAGCGGCGCCAATGCCTCAGGCTCGGGCGGGCGGCAGGCCTGGGTGACCGCCAGGCGCAGCGGGTCGGTGTCGCGGGGGCGAGGGGAGAAAGGGGCGGCGTGGGGGGCGGCGTTTGTCATGGGCCGCATCATCCTTGGGTGAATGGCGAATGAATCACTAAAATCGGCAAGCACCACCGAATTTTTGCTCAATGACCGGCCAATTACCCACTGATCTGGATCGCATCGATCGCAGGATATTGAAGATCCTGCAAGACGATGGACGCATCTCCAACCTCAAGCTGGCAGAGACCGTGGCGCTGTCGCCCACTGCCGTGCTCGCGCGGGTGCAGCGGCTCACGCGCGAAGGCTACATCCTGGGGTATGAGGCGCGGCTCAATCCCCTCAAGCTGGGCGCGGGCATGCTGGTGTTCGTGGAGGTGCTGCTGGACCGCACCACGCCCAACGTGTTCGACCAGTTCAAGGCCGCGGTGCAGGTGCATCCCGAGGTCATGGAATGCCACATGGTGGCCGGCGGTTTCGACTACCTGCTCAAGACGCGCTGCGCCGATATGAATGCCTACCGCCAGTTCGCCGGCGCCGTGTTGTGGCAGTTGCCCGGCGTGCGCGAGACGCGCACCTACGCGGTGATGGAAGAGGTCAAGCACTCCAACCACCTGTACCTGGGTTGAAGCCCCTCGGTACTGAAGACGCAACGCCCGCGTCGTGCGGGCGTTGTGTTTCCCATCAGCCCGCCGGGTACAGCGATTGGCGTTCCCTGTGTTGTGCCGATGTTTCGTTGCGCATCTCATCGATCACCTGCTGGCGGGGCCTGGTCGAAGCCGTTGAGGGTGCCGGTTCCGGAAAGCTGCTTTCCCCATAGGACAGGCGGTCCTGTCGCACTGCGGTCTCGGTTTCTGCCCTGACTTGCTCACGGGTCCGATCACTCTTGAAGTGCTCGGGGTGAACGACCACGCCCGCTTCGTTGTTGGCAGGGTGCCAGTAGCCGGCAGATGCCATCGTTGGCAGACCGAGTGCTGCGACGGCAGCCACGCTTGCGATCACGGAGAAAAGGGGAGGTCGGCGACCCGTCATGTTCAATATCCTGTGTTGGTTTGCCGGAGCGTGCACATCCCGCCCTTGCGCAGGGGGTGCAAAGGGGCGCTCACAGCAGATGAATGCTTGGAAGGGGGCTGGCATGCACCGGGGTGTGCAGCCGCCCCTCCGGTACTTGCGGTGTGCCCCTTAGTGGGACAGCGGGATGGCCTTCCAGCCGCTGTGGCTGAAGTACTTGCCGTAGGCATTGGAGGCCTGGGCCACCTTGACCACGCCCTCGGCGCGCTTGTCCTCGCCGTGCTTGCCTTGCGCGGCCTCGGCACCGGCCATCAGGTCGGCCACGACGATGTGCAGCTGTGCATCGGCGGCGGGCGGCAGCTTGCAGTTCTCCACCATGTAGGCGACCTGCTGGTTGACGGTGTTGGCGAAGGCGTCGTAATCGGCCGGCGTGGCCTTGCCCGAGTGGGCGGTGGGCAGGATCTGCGTGACCGATCCGCGCACGGCCGTCATGGCCTTGCGCAGCGGCGCGTCGGTTTCCCACTTCTTGCCGGCGTTGAGCTGCAGTTGGTGGGTTTCGGCACTGCCGCCATGGTTGTGTGCGTCGGCGGCGTAAACGGCCAGCGGGGATGCCAGGGCGGCGGACAGCAGCAGTGCGGTGAAGGTGTTCATGAGAATGCTCCGTTGAAAAGTTGAACCATCAAGGCAGCCGCTCAAGGGAATGTGTGGCTGCCTTGCCTACTTCAACGAAGGCGGTGCCTCAATGTTCCATCTCATTTGCACCTTTTTCCTTCTCTCATCTCGGCGTTCACTTGCGGTGCAGCATTTCCTCCTCGGTGGCTTCTTCCGCATAGCGGGTCAGCAGCAATTGCAGCAGCCGCGTGCGCTGGGCGTCGTCCAGCATGGCGCGCTCGGCCAAGAGTTGGTCAATCACGCGCTGTTGCTGCGCGGCCTGCAGGCGGGCGATGGCGGCCTGCTCGGCGTCAATGGCGGTGCGCTCTGGTGCGTCAGCAAAGATGTGGCGCACCAGGGCTTCGCGGTGGCGGCGTATGTCACTCCAGTTGGACGACAGGTCATGGAGGAAGGGGGCTTCCATTCCTTCCCAGCGCGCGCGCTGTTCGGGGGTGAGCTTCAGATACTCGGGCAGGTGGACCACGGGAGGCGCGCCGCCCTCGGGCACCGAGTCCGGCGCAGGGCGCAGCACCAGTGCGGCAACCACGCCCAGGTTGAGCGCCAGCGAGATCGCCAGCAGGGTGCGAATCCAGGCAGGGTTTTTCATGGCAGGGTTCTCGGCAAACGGCAGATTTCGGCGGCGGCGCACAGCCCGCCTGGCGGCACAGGGTCGAACACGCGCGCCATGGCAGGGCTGGCAGCCGGAAGGGCCGCGCCCGTGCCCAGCAGCAGCCCCCCCAGCCAGACGCCGGACACCAGCGCGGCCCCCGCGGCGAGGCCCGTGGGCATCCAGCCCAGCAGGTTCCAGCCGGTGCGCCGGGACCGGGTGGGTCGTTGCGCCAGGTCGTGTGCCAGGCGGTCCTGCAGTTGCGCCGCCAGGTCGAAACCCAGCGCGGGCGAGGGCAGGGCCAGCAATTGCTGGCGCTGTGCCTGCAATGCGGCAAGGTGCTGGCTGCACAGGGGGCAGGCGTGCAGGTGCTGCTGCAGCGCGACCTGTGCATGCGCGGGCAGCGCATGGTCGATCAAAGCGGAAAGGTCTTCGGTGCGAGGGCAGTTCATGGCGGCTCCTTGCGTTCAGCGTGGCATGAGTTGCAGCAGCCCGGCGCGTGCGCGGGCAATGCGGGATTTGACGGTGCCCAGGCTGATGCCCAACACCTCGGCGATGTCCTCGTAGGCCATGTCTTCGATGTCGCGCAGCAGCAGGATCTCGCGGTGCTCCACCGAGAGCCGCTGCAGCGCGCCTTCCAGCGCCTCGATGCGCTGGCGGGCCTGCAGTGCAGCCTCGGGCGTGGGCGTGTCCGCCGGCACCTGCTCGGACAGGATCTCGTCCAGTTCCACGAACGCGACACGCTGCGCGCGGCGCAACAGGTCCAACGCCTGGTTGCGCGCGATGCGAAACAGCCAGGTGGACAGTTGTGCGTCCGGCCGCCAGCGGGGCAGTGCTTGGTAGGCGTTCAAGAAAGTCTCCTGGGCGAGTTCGCGCGCATCCTCTTGCGAGCGCGTCATGCGGAACAAAAAACGGTAGATGCGGTCCTGGTAGCGGGCCACCAGTTCGGAGAACGCCGCGACCTCGCCGCGCTGGGCGCGGGCGATGCAGTCGCTCTCTTCAAGGTGGCTCAGGGGGCGCATTGCCTCTTTCAACGCAGGGCCGCAGCAAAAGTTCCATGAAACCGTCAACACGGGGCCGGGAACAGCCGCTTACCGGGGCGGGCGCAAACTCCGCAATAATGCGCCGCATTCACAGCACAAGAAGGAAGGGAACCCTCATGCGAGCCATTCGCTTTGCCACGGCCTCCGCCGCCGCCATGATTGCCGGACTGTTTGCACCGGGCGCGTGGGCTACTTGCTACGTGATCTATGGCGCAGACCAGCAGGTCATCTACCGCTCGCAGACCCCCCCTGTGGACCTGTCGCGCAACCTGCACGAAACCCTGCCCCTGGTCGCGCCCGGCGGCACGCTGGTGTTTTCCTTGGACAACTATGGCTGCGAGGTGGAAGTCAACCGCCTGCCTTCCAATGTGGCTGCGGTCCGCAAGGATGCGGCTGCAGGCGCCCCCACCGCGCCCCGTGCGCCGCGCGCCAGCCGCAGCTGAAAGCCGCCCGCGCGGCGGCAGGGGTGGGCTGGCCTGAGACAATCGGGGCATGAGCGACCCCACAGAATTCAGCCCACCACCGCCCACCTCCACGGATCTTCCCCCCGGCTGGCTTGAAGTCACCGCCATGGACATGGACGCCCAAGGCGTCGCGCGCAAGCCCGATGGCAAGGTGGTGTTCATCGACGGCGCACTGCCCACCGAGCTGCTCAGCGCCAACACCCACCGCAAGAAGAACAACTGGGAGCAGGCCAGCCTCACGGAAGTCCACCGCCAGTCCAGCCAGCGCGTACAGCCCGGCTGCCCGCACTTCGGCCTGCACGCGGGCGCCTGCGGCGGCTGCAAGATGCAGCATCTGCACGTGGCGGCACAGGTGGCCGTGAAACAGCGCGTGCTGGAAGACAACCTCTGGCACCTGGGGAAAGTGAAGGCCGAGACCATCCTGCGCCCCATTGAAGGCCCTGCCTGGGGCTACCGCTACCGCGCGCGCCTGTCCGTGCGCTACGTGCCCAAGAAGGACAAGGTGCTCGTGGGCTTTCACGAGCGCAAGAGCCGCTACATCGCCGACATGGAGACCTGCAAGATCCTGCCGCCGCATGTGGACGCCATGCTGATGCCGCTGCGCGCCCTGATCGGCAGCATGGCCGCACGCGACACCTGCCCGCAGATCGAACTGGCCTGCGGCGATACGGTCACGGCGCTGGTGCTGCGCCACCTGGAGCCGCTGTCCCCGGAGGACAAAGACAAGTTGCGCGCCTTTGCCGCCGTGCATGGCGTGCAATGGTGGCTGCAACCCAAGGGGCCGGACACGGTGCATCTGCTGGACGAGGGCGGCGAGCCGCTTGCCTATGGGCTGCCCGACTTCGGCATCACCATGCCCTTCAAACCCACCGACTTCACGCAGGTCAACCCGCACATCAACCGCGTGCTGGTCACGCGCGCGCTGCGCCTGCTGGACGCGCGCAAGGACGAGCGCGTGATCGACTGGTTCTGTGGCCTGGGCAACTTCACGCTGCCCATCGCCACCCAGGCGCGCGAGGTGCTGGGCATCGAGGGCAGCGAGGCGCTGGTGGCGCGTTCGCGCGAGAATTACCAGTCAAATCAGGCTCAAAGGCAGGATGGATCTGCGCTGGCAGCTACCAGCTTTGTAGCGCGCAACCTGTTCGAGATGACGCCTGAGATGCTCATTGCCGATGGCGCCGCCGACAAATGGCTGGTGGACCCGCCGCGCGAGGGGGCGTTCGCATTGTCCAAGGCGCTGGCGGACATCCACCAGGCGCGCATCGGTGCCGAGGACGCGCCGCCGCTGCCCGCTGGGCATGAAGGCTGGCAGCCCCCCCAGCGCATCGTCTACGTGAGCTGCAACCCGGCCACGCTGGCGCGGGACGCGGGCCTGCTGGTGCACCAGGCGGGCTACCGCTGTGTGGCTGCGGGGGTGGTCAACATGTTTCCGCACACGGCCCATGTGGAGAGCATGGCAGTGTTCGAGCGGGGCTGACGCCCGCGGTGGCTCAAGACGTTTTTGGCCAGGGGCGCTTGCCTAGCAAGCGCCAGCAGCTATCGTTTGGATAGCATCAGCTGCGGTTGCGGGAGGTGCGGTCCTCGGTCTGCAGGTCCGCCTCTTCGTCGCTTGCGCGGCGACTGGCGGGCTTTTTCTCCAACTGCGTGAGTACCGAGGCCGTGCCCTCGATCTTGTTCTCGCGCATGTACAGATCCATGTCCTTCCAGCCCGCGAACACCTGGGCCTTGGGGGCCTTGGGGTTCAGCGTGAAGCAGTCCTCCAGCCCGCGCAGCGCATGCCGGCAGGCGCCACCGATGGCCTTGGCCTCGGCCTCACGCTGGGCCACGCGCGGGTCCGGCCCCATGCCGGGAATCTCACAACCCGCCAGCGGCAGCAGCGCGGCAGCGATCAGGGCGGCGCGAGCGCCGGCGGCAAGGAGGGGGTGGTGGCGAGGCAGCATGTACAGGGGTTATCGGCAGGCGTGCCGTCAAGTTGAGGCTGTCAGCCAAGGGCGGACGTGAAAAAGGCCCCGGAAATCGGGGCCTTGCGACGCTTGTGCGGTGGGAAGGCCGTTCAGTCGCGCTCGCCGCCCATGATGCCCAGCAGGGCCAGCAGGCTCTGGAACACGTTGAAGATGTCCAGGTACAGCGCCAGTGTGGCGCTGATGTAGTTGGTCTCGCCGCCGTCCAGGATCTGCTTCAGGTCGTACAGCATGTAGGCGCTGAAGATGCCGATCGCTGCCACCGAGATGGCCATCATGCCCGCCGACGAGCCGACGAACACGTTGATGATGGCGCCCACCATGAGCACCAGCGCGCCCACGAACAGCCACTTGCCCATGCCCGACAGGTCGCGCTTGATGACGCTGGCCAGGCTGGCCATGACGAAGAACACGCCCGCCGTGCCGGCGAAGGCCGTCATGATGAGGTCGGTGCCGTTCTTGAAGCCCAGCACCATGCCGATCAGGCGCGACAGCATCAGGCCCATGAAGAAGGTGAAGGCCAGCAGCACCGGCACGCCCGCGGCCGAGCGCTTGGTCTTTTCGATGGCGAACATGAAGCCGAAGGCGCCGCCGAGGAACACGATCAGCCCCAGGCCGCCGCGCAGCGACTGCGTGATGCCCGTGGCCACGCCGATCCAGGCGCCCAACACGGTGGGCAGCAGGCTGAGCGCCAGCAGCCAGTACGTGTTGCGCAGTACGCGGTGGCGCTGCTCCTGCGAGATGCCATAGCCCGCGGAGCCGACACTGGTGATTTCTGGGTTCATCTGGTTTCTCTCCTGATTGGCCTGCACAGCGCAGACCCGAATGATTCTAGGTGGTGGCTTTTGGCGCCGAATGCAATACCCGCGCACCATCCCGTACTTTATGGGTTGCATTCTTTTGCCCTGCGGCGGGGCACTGGGCGGGCCCGCTGGCACTATGCTTTTCGTTTTCCCGTTGCGCGCCCTGCCGGCTGGCCGGGCGCATCCACCCACCTCCTGCAGGACTGCCTCATGAAGACCAAACCCGAACTTGAACTCTCCGACGTCAAGCTGATCGCCGCCGCCGCCGAGGCCGAGGCCCTGAAGAACCAGTGGGCCGTGACCATCGCCATCGTGGACGACGGCGGACATCTGCTGTGGCTGCAGCGCCTGGACGGGGCCGCAGCGGTGTCCGCGCACATCGCGCCGGCCAAGGCCCACACGGCCGCCTTGGGCCGCCGCGAGAGCAAGGGCTATGAAGACGTGATCAACGGCGGCCGCACGGCCTTCCTGAGCGCGCCTGCGCTGCAGGGCATGCTGGAAGGCGGCGTACCCATCATGAAGAACGGCCAGTGCCTGGGCGCCGTGGGTGTGAGCGGCGTGAAGTCCCATGAGGACGCGCAGATTGCGCGCGCGGGGATTGCGGCGATCGGGCTGTAAGCGCTCATCGGGAGCGATTACTATTGTTTTGATAGCTGCTAGCGCTTGTTGGAAGGGCGCTGGAGGCCAAAAACATATTGGGTTCCAACAGAAAAACCGGCGCGTGGGCCGGTTTTTTCATGGGTGTGCAGGGAAAAAAAGCCTGGCTACGCGGGCATGCCCGTTGGCTGGCCAATACGACCCTTCGGACCGAGGTCCTGGAGTCGCCCCACGATGAAACTTATTTGGTCAGGATCAGCTTGCCGAGCTTGGTGGCCTGCAGCCGGTAGACGGCGCCGTTGTGCACGATGGCCACGGCCTTCTGGCCGCGCAGCAGGGTGCTGCTGTCGACGGCGCGGCCTTCGGCGTGGGACGCCGGGCTGGAATCGGCGGGCACCGCGAACATGCGGGGTGCGGTCAGTGCGGACGGTGCGGTCAGGCTGGCATGCATGGTGAAGTCTCGGTGCGTTACGGTGGTCAAATGATAACCATTCTCAATTAAAGATCAAGCATCCGGGGCTGAAAATTTCCTGTCGATTCGTATCCAGATGCAAGAGGCAGCCCCCGCAGGTGGCGCTGGAGACGCTGCTGCGCCGCCCGTGGGGCGGCAGCTGTGAAGGCCGGCGCGCCGGCGCGGCCGTGGTGCGTCAGGGCGCCGGGTCGGTCACGAAGCCGATCTTGCGCACGCCCGCGCGTTGCGCCGCCGACATCGCCTGCGCCACGCGCTCGTAGCGCACGTCCTTGTCGCCGCGGATGTGCAGGTCCGGCTGCGGGTCCTTGCGGGCCTCGGCCTGCAGGCGCGGCTCCAGCTCGTCGTCTCCGATCGTGGTCTCGTTCCAGTGGTACTTGCCGTCGGCCGTCACCGACAGGCGGATGGTTTCGGGCTTGATGATTTCGCGCTCGTTGGATGCACGCGGCAGGTCCACCGGCACCGCGTGCTTCATCACCGGCACGGTGATGATGAAGATGATGAGCAGCACCAGCATGACGTCCACCAGCGGCGTCATGTTGATTTCGTTCATCACCTCGTCGGCATCGTCCTGGGTTCCGAAAGCCATGGCGCATCAGCCTTTCTTGATGGGCAGCACCTTGGCTGCCTCGCCGTGTACCGAAACGCGCGCGCCGGTGACGAAGTAGGCGTGCAGATCGTGCGCAAAGCTGTTGAGGCTGTGCAGGATGGATTTGTTGCCCCGCACCAGGGCGTTGTAGCCCAGCACGGCGGGAATGGCCACGGCCAGGCCCAGCGCGGTCATGATCAGCGCCTCGCCGATCGGGCCGGCCACCTTGTCGATGGTCGACTGGCCCGAGGCGCCGATGGCCACCAGCGCATGGTAGATACCCCACACGGTGCCGAAGAGGCCGATGAATGGCGCCGTGGAGCCCACGGAGGCCAGGATGGCCAGGCCCGCCTGCACGCGCGCCGTGAACTCGTCGATGCAGTTGCGCAGGCAGCGCGTGACCCAGTCGCTCACGTCCAGGCTGTCATGCAGATGGGCCTGCGTGTTGCGGTGGTGCTGCGTGGCTTCGCGGCCTTCCAAGGCGAGGTGGCGGAAGGGGTTGCTCGGGTCGGAGCCCAGCTTGGTCAGGCCGGCGGCGAAGTCTTCGCTGTGCCAGAAGTCGCGTGCCTGGCGGGCGTGTTTCTTGAACTTCAGGATGTCCAGCGCCTTGATGATGATGACGATCCACGATGCCAGCGACATGCCGATGAGCAGCACAGCGACGGCGCGGGTGACGAAGTCGCCCTGTACCCAGACATTGGCAATGCCGAAATGCGATTCCATGAAAACTCCTGCGAGACTTATTGTTGGAGAACGAAATTGATCGGGACCAGATTCCACATGGCTTCTGGCACGCCGTTGCGCTTGCCGGGTACGAAGCGCCAGCGCATGACGGCGTCGATGGCCTGGCGGTCCAGGCGCTCGAAACCGCTGGACTGCTTGACTTCTACTTTCTGCGGCAGTCCGTCGGTGCCGATGAGCACGCGCAGCATCACTTTGCCTTGTTCTCCCAGCCGCTTGCTCACGGCGGGGTAGACGGGCTTGGGGTTGTTCAGGTAGCTCGCGTCGCTGGAGGGCAACTCGATGCTGGGTGCGGCCGGCGCCGGTGGAGCCGCGGGGGCCGCCGGTGCGGCGACGGGCGCGGCCGCAACCGGTGGGGCCAGGGGCTGAGGCTCAACGACGCCCGTGGGCGCGGCGGGGGCGGGTGTCGGGGCGGGGACCGCCACGGGCATGGGGGCGGGGCGCGGCTTGGGCGCCACGGGTTTGGGCGGCGCTGGGGCTGGTTTGGGCGGCGGCGGAGCGGGGGGGGCCGGTGGGGCCGGAGGCGCGGGCGGCGCGATGAATTCGCTCAACACCTCAGCAGGGATGATGATCTCCGCCGTCTTGCGCACCAGACCTGACTGCAGGGCCCACAGGCCGGCCACGTGCAGCACCACCACGGAGCCTGCGATCACGGCATTGCGGCTCAAGCCCCCGGGGGAGCCGTATCGGTCAGAGGACATAAAAATGATAGCTGCTGGCGCTTGTCCAGCTTGGTCGGAAGGCCAAAAAAGCCTTGAATAGGCGGTCTATTTATGCAGGATCCACCAGACCGAGCATATGACGATGATCAGACTTCCTGCGAGCGCGTAGAACAGTTGCATGCCTTGCCTTCCGGGATGAGGGTGGCAAGCTGGACGGCTGTGGGATCGGTGTCCTTGTACAGGGCGGCCACCGGCTGCGATGCGCAGCACTGCGCCACGACATCGCGGGCACAGTCTTCGCAGCGGCCGCATTGGGTGGCGACGCCCAACTCGAACTGAATCTCATCGAAGCTCATACCTGCGCGCGCATGGCGTGCAATCTCCCGGTCGGAAACGCGGTGGCAAACACAGACGATCATGGTGCAGGCAGTCGTGGCTGGCTATGGACGATGAACTGATTATAAATGCGAATTCATCGCATTTGCAGTCCTTGACCCCACTGCCGTGTAAGAAACCATTGCCGAGTGCCTTGCAGGCGAAAAAAAACCGGCATGCGCATGCCGGTTTTTGTTCGCCTGGCTCTCGCAGAGAGCCTGGCAGGGCAGATTATTTGACGTGCTTGCCAATCAGGCCGGCCATCTCGAACATCGAGACCTGGGGCTTGCCGAACACTTCCTTGAGCTTGGCATCCGCGTTGATCATGCGCTTGTTGGAGGCGTCCTGCAGGTTGTGCGCCTTGATGTACACCCACAGCTTGCTGATGATCTCCGTGCGCGGCAGCGGGGTGGCGCCGACCACGGCCGCCAGAGCGGGGCTGGGGGTCAGGGGCTTCATGAAAGCGGCGTTGGGGGTGCGCTTCTTTGCGGGTGCTGCGGACGCGGTCTTTGCAGTTGCCATGTTGGGTTGTTCCTTGTTGGAAATGAAATATGTCACCAGCGAACGCCGCAGCTCCACTGGCAGCGGTGATGCTACTGGGAAAAAAACCGGTTTCCAAGGCGAGCTGCCTCTTTTTTGCCTCGATTTGTTGCTCTGGCGGCCAACCGCCGGCACGCGCGAGAATGCGCCACCGCAGCTTGCTGCGGCGCACCATCCCCCTTTATGCACAGAAAGGCTTCCCTTCCATGTCTGCACACCCGACCCCGGCCATCAGCACCTGCGATCTCTGCGACGCCCACAAGGGTGACGACAGTGGCGCGTTCCGCGTGCTGCCGCCCGTGTTCCAGAGCTACGGAGCGCTGCCCGCTTTCAGCGGCCCCGTGAGCACGGTGAAGTGCTTCGAGGACAACACGCTGGTCAAGGCGGCCGTGGATTCGCCGGGCAACGGGCGCGTGTTGGTGGTGGACGGCGGAGCTTCGCTGCGTCGCGCGCTGGTGGGGGGCAATCTGGCAGCCAGCGCGGCGCGCAATGGCTGGGCCGGTATCGTCGTGAATGGCTGCGTGCGCGACGTGGCAGAACTGAATGCCGAGCGCGTGGGTATCCGCGCACTCGCACTCATGCCGTTGCCCACCGAAAAGCGGGGCGAAGGGCTTTCTGACGTGGCGGTGCAGGTACAGGGCGTGTGGGTGCGGCCGGGCGACTGGCTGTATGCGGATGCCGACGGCATCGTGATCAGCGACCACGCGCTGTAACGTCGCCGGTCAGGCGCGCATGTCGCGGCCGGTGCGCCACGGCAGCCGTGCGGGCATCGTGGCCAGTACGACGCTGGCCAGTGCGATGCCAAAGGCCATGAACTGCATGGTCGTGAAGCGCTCGCCCAGCGCCAGCACGCCCACGAGCGCCGCGCTCACCGGCAGCAGCACGGTGAATACGCCGCTCTGCGCGGCGGGGACGGTCTTCAGGCCGGTCATCCACAGCCACACGCTCCACATGCATGCTGCCATGGCGTAGAACACCAGCAGCAACCAAGTGGGCCAGCGTACGGCTGTGAAGTCGAAGTACAGGGCGAAATACAGCCCGAAAGGCATCGAGAGCATGAAGCCCCACAGGTTGATCAGCGCCGTGATGCGCCGTGGCCCCAGAGTGCCGGTGAGCTTCTTGCCGATGACGGAATAGGCGGCCTCGCACAGCGATGCGGCCAGCAGCAGGGCATAGCCCAGCCATTGCAAGTTTTGGGCATTTTCGGGCTGTAGGGCATTGCTGGCGTGTGCGGAGTGCTCTGGTTTGGATAGCGCAAACAGCACAATACCCGCCACTGCGCAGGCCACCGCCACCCAGGTGCGGGTCGCCACCTGTTCACGCAGGAACAGCCAGCTCATGACCGCCACACATGCGGGGATGGTCGCCATGATCACCCCGGCAGAGGTGGCGCTGGTCAGGCTCACGCCGTAGATCATGCAAACGGTGAACAGAAAGTTGCCCAGCAGCGACTGCAGAAAAAGCAGGCCTTGGGTCTGCCGCGTCAGAGGTGGCTCCTGGTGCGGTTTCTTCAACCATCCGAGCATGGCCATTGCGCCGATACCGAAACGCAACCACGCCAGCAAAAGCACGGGGAACGCCGCGGCCAGCGGCTTGGAGAGCGCCACGTAGGCACCCACCAGCATCATGCTGAGCGCCAGGCAAAGGTATGCGGTGGGGCGGTTTGGCATCTGATGAAGATTCCGAACGGAGGCTCCATCATGCATGAGCTCGGGGCACTCATGGAAAGGAACTCACCAGGCCTCCTATTTCGCATGGAGAAAGCCTAATTCCTTATTGCGAAAATTTTGTTTGTTGCGTTGCGGAAAAATTTCTCGATACGAGAAATGAATTTTCATATGGAGATATAGAACGCATAAGCCATTGATTTTCATGGCTTAAATTTATCTCTTATATAAGACATAAGAGATTGATGTGGTCTTATAGAAGACTTAAAGTTGTGTCCAAGGGTCCCGGGAGCGGTACCCGCCCATTCCTTCATCTCTTGGAGAGCAACATGCCAGATTCCCTGAACGCACAACTGAGCCGTGAGCAGCAAATCGCAGCCCTGGAAAAGGACTGGGCCCAGAATCCCCGCTGGAAGAGCGTGAAGCGCGGCTACACAGCAGCTGACGTGGTGCGTCTGCGTGGCAGCCTCCAGCCCGAATACACGCTGGCCAAGCGTGGCGCAGAGAAGCTGTGGGACAAGATCAATGGCGGCGCCAAGAAGGGCTATGTGAATGCCTTCGGTGCCATCACCGCCGGCCAAGCCATGCAGCAAGCCAAGGCGGGCCTGGAAGCCGTGTACCTGTCGGGCTGGCAGGTGGCCGCTGACGGCAACACCAGCGAGACCATGTACCCCGACCAGTCGCTGTATGCCTATGACTCGGTGCCCACGATGGTGCGCCGCATCAACAACACCTTCAAGCGTGCCGACGAGATCCAGTGGGGCCGCGGTATCAATCCCGGCGACAAGGAATTCATCGACTACTTCCTGCCCATCGTGGCCGACGCCGAAGCCGGCTTCGGCGGTGTGCTGAACGCCTTCGAACTGATGAAGAACATGATTGCCGCTGGCGCGGCCGGCGTGCACTTCGAAGACCAACTGGCTGCCGTGAAGAAGTGCGGGCACATGGGCGGCAAGGTCCTCGTGCCTACACAGGAAGCCATCGAAAAGCTGATCGCTGCCCGCTTCGCTGCCGACGTGATGGGCGTGCCCACCATCGTGCTGGCCCGCACCGATGCCGAGGCCGCCAACCTGATCACCAGCGACCACGACGCCAACGACAAGCCGTTCTTGACGGGCGAGCGTACGCAGGAAGGCTTCTATCGCGTGAAGAATGGTCTGGAGCAAGCCATCAGCCGCGGTGTGGCCTACGCCCCCTACGCCGACCTGGTGTGGTGCGAGACCGGCACGCCCGACCTGGGTTTTGCCCGCGAGTTCGCCCAGGCCGTGCATGCGAAGTGCCCCGGCAAGCTGCTGTCGTACAACTGCTCGCCGTCCTTCAACTGGAAGAAGAACCTGGATGAGAAGACCATCGCCAAGTTCCAGGACGAGCTGTCGGCACTCGGCTACAAGTACCAGTTCATCACGCTGGCCGGCATCCACATCAACTGGTACAACACGTTCCAGTTCGCCCATGCTTATGCCCGCGGCGAAGGCATGAAGCACTACGTGAACATGGTGCAGGAGCCCGAGTTCGCCGCACGTGAGCAGGGCTACACCTTCGTGTCGCACCAGCAGGAGGTGGGCGCAGGCTATTTCGACGACGTGACCACCGTGATCCAGGGTGGTTCTTCGAGCGTGAAGGCGCTGACCGGCTCCACCGAAGAAGAGCAGTTCCACTGATCTTCTTGGTTGATGCGAGAAGCCCGGGGCCCCCGCCTCGGGCTTTTCTGTTGCTGCAGGGTAAAATGCCACATCTGTTCACCAACAAGGGCGAGAAAGGCAGTCTGGTTATGACACCGCGAACTACGACGGAGATCTGTTCCAGCCGCTGAGGCTGGCCGTTCGCGCCTGCACGAGATTTCTCTCGCCCCCATAAAAGCGCGGACCTGTACCGCGCTTTTTGCTTTCTGAACCCCAGTCAAGCGCAGCTCACCTACCGAAAAAGACTCGATAAGGATTTCCATGATTCACATTACGCTTCCCGACGGTTCCCAGCGAGAGTTTGCTGGTCCCGTGACTGTGGCGGAGGTGGCTGCCTCCATCGGTTCGGGCCTGGCCAAAGCGGCGCTCGCCGGCAAGATCGGGGACAAGGTGGTGGATACCAGTTACCAGATCACGCAAGACAGCCCGCTGTCCATCGTGACGGCCAAGGATGCCGACGGCCTGGAGGTGATCCGCCACTCCACGGCCCACCTGCTGGCCTATGCGGTCAAGGAACTGTTTCCCGATGCGCAGGTGACCATCGGGCCGGTGATCGAAAACGGCTTCTACTACGACTTCTCGTACAAGCGTCCGTTTACGCCGGAAGACTTGGCCGCCATTGAAAAGCGCATGGCGGAACTGGCTGCGAAGGATGAACCAGTGGTGCGCCGTGTATTGCCTCGGGACGAGGCGGTGGCGTACTTCAAGGGCCTGGGCGAACACTACAAGGCCGAGATCATTGCCAGCATCCCGACGAATGAGGACGTGAGCCTGTACCGCGAGGGCGGCTTTGAAGACCTGTGCCGTGGCCCCCACGTACCCAGCACCGGCAAGCTCAAGTTCTTCAAACTCATGAAGGTGGCGGGCGCCTATTGGCGCGGCGACCACCGCAACGAGATGCTCCAGCGCATCTATGGCACGGCATGGGCCACGAAGGAAGAACTGCAGCAGTACCTGCACATGCTGGAAGAGGCCGAGAAGCGCGACCATCGCAAGCTGGGCCGTGAGCTTGACCTGTTCCACATCGACGAACATTCGCCTGGTACCGTGTTCTGGCACCCCAAGGGCTGGACGCTGTGGCAGGAGGTGGAGCAGTACATGCGCCGCGTATACCGCGACAACGGCTACCAGGAGGTCAAGGGCCCGCAGATCCTGGACAAGACGCTGTGGGAAAAAACGGGACACTGGGACAAGTACCGCGACAACATGTTCACCACTGAGAGTGAGAAGCGCGACTACGCTCTCAAGCCGATGAACTGCCCGGGCCATATCCTGATCTTCAAGCAGGGCATCAAGAGCTACCGCGACCTGCCGCTGCGCTACGGCGAGTTCGGCCAGTGCCACCGCAACGAGCCCACGGGTGGCCTGCACGGCATCATGCGCGTGCGCGGTTTCACGCAGGACGATGGTCACATCTTCTGCACGGAAGACCACATCCTGGCCGAATGCACGGCTTACACAGCGTTGCTGCAAAAGGTCTACAAGGACTTCGGCTTCCACAACATCATCTACAAGGTGGCCACGCGCCCCCAGGCACGCATCGGCTCCGACGAGAGCTGGGACAAGGCCGAGCATGCGCTGATGGAAAGCCTGCGCGCGTCGGGTTGCGAATTCGAGATCGCTCCCGGCGATGGCGCCTTCTACGGCCCGAAGATCGAATACACGCTCAAGGACGCGATCGGACGGCAGTGGCAGTGCGGCACCATGCAGGTGGACTTCTCGATGCCCGAGCGGCTGGATGCAGAGTACGTGGGCGAGGATGGCGGGCGCCATCGGCCGGTGATGCTGCACCGCGCCATCGTGGGCAGCCTGGAGCGCTTCATCGGCATCCTGATCGAAGAACACGCCGGGGCCTTGCCCGTTTGGCTTGCGCCCGTACAGGTGGCGGTGCTCAATATCACCGATGCACAGTCCGATTACTGTCGTGAAATCGCCGCAAAGCTGCAAAAAGCGTTGCCGAATCAAGGCCTTAGGGTGGTGACTGATCTGCGTAACGAGAAGATTACGTATAAAATACGGGAGCATTCGCTGCAAAAGCTGCCCTACATCCTCGTCGCCGGCGACAAGGAAAAGGCTGCAGGGGCTGTGGCAGTGCGTGCCCGGGGTAACAAAGACCTCGGCGTGATGTCCCTCGACGCATTCGTCGATCTGATCGCGCAGGACATTGCCTCCAAAGTCTGAATCATTGCTTGAAGCGCATCCCTGGTGCGTAAGCTGCTACGCTTTTCGTAGCTTTTTAATTGAAGGTGAGAGCCATCGCTACCGAATTTCGTGACCGTCGCCAGCGCGAGGAGCGCAAGCATCGACTGAACCGTGAAATCATGGCGCCTGAAGTGCGCTTGTCCGGTCCGGACAACGAGCCCCTGGGCATCGTCAGCCTGCAAGAGGCCCTGCGCATGGCGGGCGAGCTGGATGTGGACTTGGTTGAAATTGCAGCCACGGCTAATCCCCCGGTCTGCCGCCTGATGGACTATGGCAAGTTCAAGTATCAGGAGCAGAAGAAGGCGGCCGAGGCCAAGGCCAAGCAAACGGTCATCGAGATCAAGGAAGTCAAGTTCCGCCCTGGTACGGACGATGGCGACTACAACATCAAGCTGCGCAACATCCGCCGTTTTCTGGCGGAGGGCGACAAGTGCAAGATCACGCTGCGCTTCCGTGGCCGCGAGATCACGCACCAGGAGCTGGGCCTGGCATTGCTCAACCGCTTGAGGGATGACCTGGGCGACACCATTTTGGTGGAGCAGTTTCCCAAGCTGGAAGGTCGCCAAATGATCATGATGATCGCGCCGGCCCGCAAGAAGCCGGCAGGTAAACCTGCCGCCGAAAGCGCTCCCGCCGCTGGCGACAACGCTGCGTAAGTAAGGAGATTTGGCGGGCGCCCCCTAAAAAAGGGTGCCGGCCGATAGGCGGCATGCAAGTGCCGCCGCACGGCGAGCCGCAAGGCGCGTCGTTTGAAAAAGTGGCTCGGGGCCAACAAGGTTGCACAGCGGTGTGCAAACGCCTCACGAGCACAACCAACAGGAGCATTCACATGCCCAAGATGAAGACCAAGAGCAGCGCGAAGAAGCGTTTTCGCGTTCGTCCAGGCGGTACGGTCAAGCGTGGCCAAGCTTTCAAGCGCCACATCCTGACCAAGAAGACCACGAAGAACAAGCGCCACCTGCGTGGCATTGTGAACGTGCACGAAAGCGATATGGGTTCCATCGCAAAGATGCTGCCCTCCGCTGGCCTGTAATCAACTGACGAACAAGGAGAAAACACATGCCTCGCGTCAAACGTGGTGTAACGGCCCGCGCCCGTCACAAGAAGGTCCTCGCCCTTGCCAAGGGCTTCCGTGGTCGCCGCGGTAACGTCTTCCGCATCGCCAAGCAGGCGGTGATGAAGGCGGGGCAATATGCCTACCGTGACCGCCGCACCAAGAAGCGCGTGTTCCGCCAGTTGTGGATCGCCCGTATCAACGCCGCTGCCCGTGAACTGGGCCTGACCTACAGCCAGTTCGCCAACGGCCTGAAGAAGGCATCCATCGAGATCGACCGCAAGATGCTGGCCGACCTCGCGGTGCATGACAAGGCTGCCTTTGGCAGCATCGTGGAGCAAGTCAAGGCCAAGCTGGCTGCTTGAGTTCACGATTGGTGGCTATAAATTTTATAGCTACTAGCGCGCAAACAACAAGGGCTAGGGCTTGAAAAGGCACTAGCCCTTGTTTCTTTTTCAAGAGTCGATATGAACGAGTTGGATTCCTTGGTGACGAGCGCGCGCGAGTCGTTCGCGCGTTCCGCAACCCCTGCCGAACTGGAGAACGCCAAGGCGCAGTTCCTGGGCAAGTCAGGCCGCCTGACCGAGCTCATGAAGGGCATGGCGCAGCTCTCGCCCGAGGAGAAGAAAACCCGCGGCGCCGCCATCAACGTGGCCAAGCAGGCCGTGGAGGCAGCCCTCGCCGCACGCCGCCAGGAGCTGGCGGACGCCGAGCTGCAGGCACAGCTCAAGGCCGAGGCGCTGGATGTGACGCTGCCGGGCCGCCAGCGCGGCCGCGGCGGCCTGCATCCCGTGTCGTTGACGCTGGAGCGCATCGAGCGGATCTTCGGTTCGATGGGCTTCGAGGTGGCGGACGGCCCCGAGATCGAGACCGACTGGTTCAACTTCACGGCGCTGAACACGCCCGAGGACCACCCCGCCCGGTCCATGCACGACACCTTCTACGTGGAAGGCGGCACACCCGAAGCCCCCAACCTGCTGCGCACGCACACCAGCCCGATGCAGGTGCGCTACGCCGTGCAGCATGTGAAGAAACACCGTGGCCTGATCGACGCCGGCCAGGCCATGCCCGAGATCCGCGTGATCGCTCCGGGCCGCACCTACCGCGTGGACTCCGACGCCACGCACTCGCCCATGTTCCACCAATGTGAAGGCCTGTGGATCGGCGAGAACGTGAGCTTCAAGGACCTGAAGGTCGTGTTCACGGACTTCTGCAAGACCTTCTTTGAAAGCGACGACCTGGTGCTGCGCTTTCGCCCCAGCTTCTTCCCTTTCACCGAGCCCAGCGCCGAGATCGATATCCAGTTCCAGTCGGGCCCGTTGGCCGGCAAGTGGCTGGAGGTGGCGGGCTCCGGCCAGGTGCACCCCAACGTGGTGCGCAACATGGGGCTGGACCCCGAACGCTTCATCGGCTTTGCCTTCGGCATGGGGCCGGACCGACTGACCATGCTGCGCTACGGCGTGAACGACCTGCGCCTGTTCTTCGACGGCGACATCCGTTTCCTGTCGCAGTTCCAGTAATGCAAAAAAGTGAGCTGCCAGCGCTTGTTAAGCCTACTCTTCAATATGTTTTCATATGGAAAACAATAGGTAGCAAGCGCTAGCAGCTCTCTTTTCAAGAGCACGCCAAAGAAGTCTGACTATGCAATTCCCCGAATCCTGGTTGCGCGAGTTCTGCAACCCTCCGCTCACCACCCAAGAACTGGCCGATACCCTGACGATGGCAGGGCTGGAGGTCGAAGAGCTGCAGCCCGTGGCGCCGCCGTTCACGAAGATCGTCGTCGGCGAGATCAAGGATGCCCAGCAGCACCCCAATGCCGACCGCCTGCGCGTGTGCCAGGTGGATGTGGGGCAGGGCGAGCCGCTGACCATCGTCTGTGGCGCGCCCAATGCCCGCGTGGGCATCAAGGTGCCGTGCGCCATGGTGGGCGCGGAGCTGCCGCCCGGCGAGGATGGCAAGCCGTTCCTCATCAAGGTGGGCAAGCTGCGCGGTGTGGAGAGCTTTGGCATGCTGTGCTCGGCGCGCGAGCTGAAACTGTCGGAGGACCATGGCGGCCTGCTGGAACTGCCGGCCGACGCGCCGCTGGGCCAGAACATCCGCCAGTACCTGAACCTGGACGACACGCTGTTCACGCTCAAGCTCACACCCAACCTGGCGCATTGCCTGAGTGTCTACGGCATCGCGCGCGAGGTGTCCGCGCTGACGGGCGCGCCGCTGAAGGCGCCGCAGTTCCCCACCATGGCCACCGCGATCGATGACCGCTTGCCCGTGCGCGTGAGCGCGCCTGACCTGTGCGGGCGCTTCTCCGGCCGCGTCGTGCGCAACGTCAATACCCAGGCCGCCACACCGCAGTGGATGGTGGACCGCCTGGCGCGCTGCGGCCAGCGCAGTGTCTCGCCGCTGGTGGACATCTCCAACTACGTGATGTTCGAGTTCGGCCGCCCGTCGCACATCTTCGATCTGGACAAGATCCATGGCGGCCTGGAAGTGCGCTGGGGCAAGGCCGGCGAACAACTCAAGCTGCTCAACGGCAACACCGTCACCGTCGATGAGAAGGTGGGTGTGATCGCCGACGAGCGCGAGGTGGAGTCGCTTGCCGGCATCATGGGTGGTGACGCCACGGCTGTGTCGGATGACACGCGCAACATCTACGTCGAGGCGGCCTTCTGGTGGCCAGAGGCCGTAGCCGGCCGCTCGCGCCGCTACAACTTCTCCACCGACGCCGGCCATCGCTTCGAGCGCGGCGTGGATCCCGAGCTGACCGTGGAGCACATCGAGCGCATCACGCAGCTGATCGTCGACATTTGCGGTACGCCAGAGACGGCATGCGCTCCCATTGATGATCAGCGCGTCAACATGCCCGCGCAAACACCGGTGCGCATGCGCATCGCGCGTGCGGCCAAGGTGATCGGCATGCCGCTCACGCAGGCGCAGTGCGTGGATGCGCTGAGGCGCCTGGGCCTGCCGCTGCAGGAGGAAGAGGGTGCCGTGACGGTCACGCCACCGTCGTTCCGCTTCGACCTGCGCCTGGAGGAAGACCTGATCGAGGAAGTGGCGCGCGTGGTGGGCTACAACAACCTGCCCACCACCCCGCCGCTGGCGCCGATCACGCCCAAGCTGTGCGCAGAATCGCGCCGCAGCAGCTTCGCGGTGCGCCGTGAACTGGCGGCATTGGGCTACCAGGAGACCATCAACTTCAGCTTTGTCGAAGAGCATTGGGAAAAGGAACTGGCCGGCAACGCCGCTCCGATCAAGCTGCTCAACCCTATCGCCAGCCACCTGAGCGTCATGCGCTCGTCGCTGCTGGGCTCTTTGCTGCAGGTGCTCAAGTTCAACCTGGACCGCAAGGCCGGCCGCGTGCGCGTGTTCGAGCTGGGGCGGGTGTTCCTGCGTGATGCGAGCGTGCAGAACACCGACCGCACGGTGGAAGGCTTCGCGCAGCCGATGCGGGTCGCGGGCCTGGCCTATGGTGCGGCCGATGCGCTGCAGTGGGGCCGCAAGGACAAGGCGGTGGACTTCTACGATGCCAAGGGTGATGTGGAAGCGCTGCTCGCGCCGCTGCGCCCCACGTTCGAGCCAGCAGCGCATCCGGCACTGCACCCGGGCCGCTGCGCGCGCGTGCTGCTGGAGGGCCAGCCCATCGGCTTTGTGGGCGAATTGCATCCGCAATGGCGCCAGTCCTGGGACCTGCCGGCTGCGCCGATGATGTTTGAACTGGAGCTGGACGCCGTGCTGCAGCGCAAGGTGCCGGGCTTTCGCCCCGTGGCCAAGCGCCAGTTGGTGGAGCGGGACATTGCCGTGGTTGTGGCCGAGCGGGTCTCGCACGATGAGGTGATGCGTGCCATTGGCGGTGCGCTGGCGGGCGATCTGCTGCGCTCCGCAGTGCTGTTCGATGTTTTCCGGCCCCAGCCGCAGCGTGCGGGCGAGGCCGTGCCGGCGGGTGCTCTGGCGCAGGGCGAGAAGAGCCTGGCCATTCGCCTGACGCTGGGCAGCGACGCCGCCGCGTTGACGGACGCTGAGATCGAAGCCGCAGTGCAATCGGTGCTGCAGGCGCTGGGTACCCACACAGGAGCGAGGTTGCGATGACTCGGGGGATGGAGCCAGGACCGGTGGAGTTCGCCGTGGAAAGCCTGGAATCGCCTGCGCTGACCAAAGCGCAGCTGGCGGATCTGCTGTTCGAGCACATCGGCCTGAACAAGCGCGAGTCCAAGGACATGGTGGACGCCTTCTTCGACCTGATCGTGCAAAGCCTGGTCGACGGCCAGGACGTGAAGCTGTCAGGGTTTGGCAACTTCCAGATCCGCACCAAGGCGCCGCGTCCGGGGCGTAACCCGCGCACTGGGGAAGCCATCCCCATCAAGGCGCGACGCGTGGTGACCTTTCATGCCAGCACCAAACTCAAGGAACAGATCCAGGGGCAGGACAAAGCTTGAAGTAGTTGACCCGAACCGGTGTTTTTGGCCCAGAGATCCTGGCCGCCGGTAAGGGGCTGCAGTACGCTCCACAGTCCTGCCCGTTTTTTGCGCCATTCCCATGAGCACCTTGCTGCCACCCATTCCGGCCAAACGCTATTTCACGATTGGTGAAGTGGCGGAGCTCTGTGGCGTCAAACCCCATGTCCTGCGCTACTGGGAACAGGAATTCACGCAGTTGCGCCCCATGAAGCGGCGCGGCAACCGGCGCTATTACCAGCACCATGAGGTGCTGATGATCCGCCGCATTCGCGACCTGCTGTATGACCAAGGCTTCACCATCAGCGGTGCGCGCAACCGGCTGCAGGAGCTGGCCCATGCGGACAAGGCGCTGCGCGATGGTGGTGCGCCGCATGCGGATGGCCTGGAAGCGGCTGTACCCGCACAGGGTGCGAACGAGGGGATGAGCGTCGCGCAGGCGGTTCCTTTGAACACGGCGACCCTGCGAAAAGAATTGGAAGAAATTCGCGCACTTCTTCTTACGGCCTGATTTTTCGGTATAGAATTCAAGTCTTGTCGGCGTGTAGCGCAGCCTGGTAGCGCACTTGCATGGGGTGCAAGGGGTCGCGAGTTCGAATCCCGCCACGCCGACCATTTATGCCAAAGGGACCACCGTTTTAACGGTGGTCCCTTTCTTCTTTGGCCCGTTTGGATCCTTGGCGGGACCAATGTCCTGTGCGCAGTGGGCATGCGTCTCTCGCGCTACAATGAGAGGCTTTCCCGCAAACAAGTCGCCCGGCCGCATCCAAAGCAATTTTCAACAAGCAGTAGCCTTCAGGAACATCGCCGTTCCTGCGGCTCCCGGGCGACCCGTAAACCATCGGAGAACCCAGTGCTTTTGTCTCTCAAGGGAACCTTCCCGCCCGCCATCCTGGCGCTCGCAGACGGCACGGTCTTTATCGGTAACTCGATCGGTGCCGCCGGCACCACGGTCGGCGAAGTGGTCTTCAATACCGCCATCACCGGCTACCAGGAAATTCTCACGGACCCCAGCTACTGTCAGCAGATCGTCACCCTGACGTATCCGCACATCGGCAACTACGGCGTCAACGCAGAGGATATCGAGGCTGAAAAAGTCCACGCCGCAGGCCTCATCATCAAGGACCTGCCGCTGCTGGCCAGCAACTTCCGCATGACCGAGACGCTGCCCGAGTACCTCGTGCGTGCCAAGACGGTGGCCATCGCCAACATCGACACCCGTAAACTGACCCGCCTGCTGCGCACCCAGGGCGCGCAAAATGGCGCCATCGTCGGCTTGGCGGCTGGCGAGGCCGTGACCCAGGCGCGCATCGACGAAGCCGTGGCCGCGGCGAAGGCGGCGCCCAACATGAACGGGCTGGATCTGGCCAAGGTCGTGACCACGCGTGCCGCGTACGCCTGGGACCAGACTGAGTGGAAGCTGGGCGAAGGCTACGGCACGCAGACGGCCCCGCGCTTTCACGTCGTGGCCTATGACTATGGCGTGAAGCTGAACATCCTGCGCATGCTGGCCGAACGCGGCTGCAGGCTCACCGTGGTGCCCGCGCAGACCCCGGCGGCAGAGGTGCTGGCCATGAATCCCGATGGCGTGTTCCTGTCCAACGGCCCGGGCGACCCGGCGGCCTGCGACTACGCGATCACGGCAGTCAAGCAGATCATCGACAGCGGCGTACCTACCTTCGGCATCTGCCTGGGCCACCAGATCATGGCGCTGGCCAGTGGCGCCAGGACTTTCAAGATGGACAACAGCCACCATGGCGCAAACCACCCTGTGAAGGACTTGGACAGCGGCCGGGTAAGCATCACCAGCCAGAACCACGGTTTCGCGGTGGACATGGCATCGCTGCCGGCCACCTTGCGCGCCACGCACATCAGCCTGTTCGACGGCACGCTGCAGGGCCTGGAACACAAGGACAAGCCGGCCTTCTGCTTCCAGGGGCACCCCGAGGCGTCACCCGGTCCGCACGACATTGCCTACCTGTTCGACCGCTTCACCACTCTGATGCAGGCCGCCAAGGCCCAGTAAGCCCAAAAGGAAACCGGCGCCATGAAACTCTTCAGCTTCCCGGCTGCAGCGCTTGAGAAAGCCATTCACAAGCGCGTGCTGACATTGCCTCCAATGCACCGCGAGTGGTTCACCGAACGCTGGCAGCAAAAGCCCTACAAGAAGTCTTTCGTCGAGAACAAGGCCATGCCCCTGGTCACGCTGATCGCCAAGGGCAAGACCTGGGACGATGCGACCTTCGCAGAGGCCATGCAGGAGTGGGACGTGACGTTCTACGAGGCAGAAGCCGAAGTGTTGCGACCCCTGGTTCAGGGCGACGGCCTGCTGCAGCTGATGCAAAAGAACCTCCCCGCCGAGCGGGCCCAGGCGCTGCTGGACAGGCTGAATACGCGGCGCCCCGCAGCGGTGTCTGCCGCCCCAGCCTCAGCCCCAGCGACCGATTGACAGACATACCATGCCAAAACGCACAGACATCAAAAGCATTCTCATCATCGGCGCCGGCCCGATCATCATCGGCCAGGCCTGCGAGTTCGACTACTCGGGCGTGCAGGCCTGCAAGGCGCTGCGCGAGGAGGGCTACAAGGTCATCCTGATCAACAGCAACCCCGCGACGATCATGACCGACCCGGCCACCGCCGACGTCACCTACATCGAGCCCATCACCTGGCAGACGGTCGAGAAGATCATCGCCAAGGAGCGCCCCGACGCCATCCTGCCCACCATGGGTGGCCAGACCGCGCTGAACTGCGCGCTGGACCTGTGGCGCAACGGCGTGCTGCACAAGTACAAGGTCGAACTGATCGGCGCGACGCCCGAGGCCATCGACAAGGCCGAAGACCGCCTGAAGTTCAAGGATGCGATGACCCGCATCGGCCTTGGGTCGGCGCGCTCCGGCATCGCCCACAGCATGGACGAGGCCTGGGCCGTGCAGAAGAACGTGGGCTTCCCCACCGTCATCCGTCCCAGCTTCACGCTGGGCGGCACGGGCGGCGGGATCGCCTACAACCCGGAAGAATTCGAAACCATCTGCAAGCGCGGCCTGGAAGCCTCGCCGACCAACGAGCTGCTGATCGAAGAGTCGCTGCTCGGCTGGAAGGAGTACGAGATGGAGGTCGTGCGCGACAAGGCGGACAACTGCATCATCGTGTGCTCGATCGAGAACCTGGACCCGATGGGCGTGCACACGGGCGACTCCATCACCGTGGCCCCGGCGCAGACGCTGACCGACAAGGAATACCAGATCATGCGCAACGCCAGCCTGGCAGTGCTGCGCGAGATCGGTGTCGACACGGGCGGCTCCAACGTGCAGTTCTCGGTGAACCCGAAGGACGGCCGCATGATCGTGATCGAGATGAACCCACGCGTGTCGCGCTCGTCGGCGCTGGCCTCCAAGGCCACGGGCTTCCCGATCGCCAAGGTCGCTGCCAAGCTGGCCGTGGGCTATACGCTCGATGAACTGAAGAACGAGATCACCGGCGGCGCCACCCCCGCGTCGTTCGAGCCCTCCATCGACTACGTCGTCACCAAGATCCCGCGTTTTGCGTTCGAGAAATTCCCAGCGGCCGACAGCCGCCTGACCACGCAGATGAAGTCCGTAGGCGAGGTGATGGCCATGGGCCGCACTTTCCAGGAGTCCTTCCAGAAGGCGTTGCGCGGCCTGGAGGTGGGTGTGGATGGCATGAATGAGAAGACCCAGGACCGCGAACTGCTCGAGAAGGAACTGGGCGAGCCGGGACCTGAGCGCATCTGGTACGTGGGCGACGCGTTCGCCATGGGCCTGTCGGTGGACGAGGTGCATGACCTCACCAAGATCGACAAGTGGTTCCTCGTGCAGATCGAGGAGATCGTGAAGATCGAACTCGACCTGGACCAACTCACGGCCGAGAAGGGCGATGGCGCGCTGGCCTCGCTGGATGCGGACACGTTGCGCGCGCTCAAGAAGAAGGGCTTCTCCGACCGCCGCCTGGCCAAGCTGCTCAAAACCAACGAGAAGGCTGTACGTGAAGCGCGCCATGCGCTGAATGTGCGCCCGGTGTACAAGCGCGTGGATACCTGCGCCGCCGAATTCGCCACCAATACCGCCTACATGTATTCGACCTATGAGGACGAATGCGAAGCCGAGCCCACCAACCAGAAGAAGATCATGGTGCTGGGTGGCGGCCCCAACCGCATCGGCCAGGGCATCGAGTTCGACTACTGCTGCGTGCATGCCGCCCTCGCCATGCGTGAGGACGGGTACGAGACCATCATGGTCAACTGCAACCCCGAGACTGTCTCGACCGACTATGACACGTCGGATCGCCTGTACTTCGAACCGCTGACGCTGGAAGACGTGCTGGAGATCGTGGACAAGGAAAAGCCCGAGGGCGTGATCGTGCAGTACGGCGGCCAGACGCCACTGAAGCTGGCGCTAGGCCTGGAGGCCGCTGGCGTGCCCATCATTGGCACCACCCCCGACATGATCGACGCCGCCGAGGACCGCGAGCGTTTCCAGAAGCTGCTGGGCGACCTGGGCCTGCGCCAGCCGCCCAACGCCACCGCGCGTACCGAACCCGAGGCGCTGGAGAAGGCCGCTGCCCTGGGCTACCCGCTGGTGGTGCGCCCCAGCTACGTGCTGGGCGGCCGTGCCATGGAGATCGTGCATGAGCAGCGCGACCTGGAACGCTACATGCGCGAAGCCGTCAAGGTAAGCAACGATTCGCCCGTGCTGCTGGATCGCTTCCTCTCCAATGCCATCGAATGCGATGTGGATTGTGTGCGCGATGCCTCCGGTGCCGTGTTCATCGGCGGCGTGATGGAGCACATCGAACAGGCTGGCGTGCACTCGGGCGACTCCGCCTGTTCGCTGCCGCCGTACTACCTGAAGGCCGAGACGGTGGCCGAGATCAAGCGCCAGACCACGGCCATGGCCCATGGCCTGAATGTGGTGGGCCTGATGAACGTGCAGTTCGCAATTCAGGAAACTGACGACGGTGATGTGATCTACGTGCTGGAAGTGAACCCGCGCGCCTCGCGCACGGTGCCGTTCGTCAGCAAGGCCACGGGCATCCAGTTGGCCAAGGTGGCGGCGCGCTGCATGGCCGGCCAGACCCTGGCCAGCCAGGGCATCACCAAGGAGGTCACGCCGCCGTACTTCAGCGTGAAGGAGGCCGTGTTCCCCTTCGTCAAGTTCCCGGGCGTGGACACCATTCTGGGCCCCGAGATGAAGTCCACCGGCGAAGTCATGGGCGTGGGCAAGACCTTTGGCGAGGCCTTCGTCAAGAGCCAACTGGGTGCGGGTACGCGCCTGCCGCGCTCGGGCAAGGTGTTCCTCACCGTGAAGAACGCCGACAAGCAGCGCGCGGTGGCGATTGCCCGCGACCTGGCGGCCATGGGCTTCGAGCTGCTGGCTACCAAGGGAACGGCCGCGGCCATCGAGGCCGCCGGCGTGCCGGTGCAGGTGGTCAACAAGGTGACCGAAGGCCGCCCGCACATCGTGGACATGATCAAGAACGACGAGATCGCCATGGTCATCAACACAGTGGAGGAGCGCCGCAACGCGATTGCCGATTCGCGCGCGATCCGCACCAGCTCGCTGCTGGCGCGCGTGACCACCTTCACGACCATTTTCGGCGCCGAGGCGGCCGTGGAAGGCATGAAGCACCTCGACAATCTGGACGTGTATTCGGTGCAGGAACTGCACGCCCGCTTGGCGGCTGCAGCCTGAGCGCGGCACCGGGTTTTAGGGGATGACCGCCGCGGCAAACGCGGCATAATCGCCCTTGATTTGTGAGACCGCCGCGCGGCAACGCGCGGCGGTTTGCTTTTTGCATCTGGAATCTGGAGACTGACCCATGGCCACCATTCCCATCACCAAGCGCGGCGCAGAGAAACTCAAGGAGGAACTGCACCGCCTCAAGACCGTCGAGCGGCCCGCCGTAATCAGCGCCATTGCGGAGGCGCGCGCGCAGGGCGATCTGAGCGAGAACGCCGAGTACGAAGCCGCCAAGGACCGCCAGGGCTTCATCGAAGGCCGCATCATGGAGATCGAAGGCAAGCTGTCGGCGGCCCAGATCATCGACCCCTCGGCGCTGGACGCCGGCGGTCGCGTGGTCTTCGGTGCCACGGTGGAGCTGGAGGACGAGGACACGGGCGACGCCGTGAAGTACCAGATCGTGGGCGAGGACGAAGCCGACTTGAAGCACGGCCTGATCAATGTTTCCAGCCCGATCGCGCGCGCGCTCATCGGCAAGGAAGAGGGCGACACGGCCGAGGTGCAGGCGCCTGGGGGCGTGCGGCGCTACGAAGTGGTGGCCGTCAGCTACATCTGAGGGTGCACGCCATGCGCGAACGCCTGCCCGTGCTGGCTGCGGCCCTGTGGTGGGGTAGCCTCACGGCCATGGGCTTCGTGGCCGTGCCGATGCTGTTCGTCTACCTGCCCACGCCGAGTATGGCGGGGCAGATAGCAGCCCGTTTGTTCGAGGCGCAGACTTATATTTCGATAGCGTGTTGCGCTTGTCTGTTGGTGCTTTCCAAAAGAAAACACGCGGAAACCGAGGAGCAGTGGGCGCGAGCAGCTATGGTTTTTGTGATCCTCGGCCTGCTGCTGGCCTTGCTGGTGCAATATGGCGTGGCGCCGCGCATCGTGGCGCGCCAGAACCTGCGGCTGTGGCACAGCGTGGGCAGTGCCATGTATCTGGTGCAATGGCTCTGCGCGGGTATTACGTTGTGGAAAACTGCCAGGCAAGGAGGGTGAGCGAGCATGGAATCCCAGGTCGTACGCATCGAATCCCGTGATTGGTCGGTACCGGGGACCGACGTCTGGCGCGCTGCGCTGGAGGGCGGCAAGGTGCTGTTCTTTCCCAATCTCGCCTTCGAGGTGCAGCCTGACGAGCGCGCCCTGCTGCGGCCCGACATCCGCGACCCTGGTGCGCGCAACATCAGCCTGAATGTCGACGGCAGCCTGAAGGGCGCGGTGGGCGACGCCGCCACCCAGGCGCAGTTGACGGCCATGATCACGCGCTTTCGGGCGCAGGCGCTGGGCTTGATCGAGGCACTGCTGCCGCATTACACCTCTGCGCTGCGACTGGCCCCCACCAGCTACCGGCCGATGCAGGTGGAAAGCCGCCAGCAATCCTGGCGGGCCGACGACCGGCGGCTGCACGTGGATGCGTTTCCCTCGCGCCCCAACTATGGCGAACGCATCTTGCGCGTGTTTGCCAACGTCAACCCCGACGGGGCGCCCCGTGTGTGGCGCGTGGGTGAGCCCTTCGAAGCCATGGCGCGTAAGTTCCTGCCACGCGCCAAGCCGTATTCGGCGTGGCAGGCCAAGGTGCTGCAGGCGCTGCGTGTGACCAAGTCCTTTCGCAGCGAGTACGACCACCTGATGCTGCAACTGCACGACGGCATGAAGGGCGACCTGGAGTACCAGCGCACCAGTCCGCAGGAAACGGTGCCGTTTCCGGCGGGTTCGGTATGGATGTGCTTTTCGGACCAAGCCACGCATGCGGTCATGTCCGGCCAATACATGCTGGAGCAGACATTGCACCTGCCCGCGTCGCATGCGTATGACCGGGAAGCGAGCCCCTTGGCGATCCTCACGCGATTGACGGGCCGGCCGTTGCACGGCGTTCCGACGGCCTAACCGGCGCCTTGGCGCTGACGGTTCCTGTCCGCCCCGCTTCATGGCGGGGTGACCTCGTCATTCGCGCCAGTGGCGCGCCACCCAGCGTGCGGGCTGGATGTGGTGAAAGCGCTTGTTGCGCCGTCCCTCCAGCGCATCCGGCGGATTGCATTCGCCGTGGAAGATCATGATGCGTGCGCCTTCGGGCACGAAGGGCTCGCGCCAGTAGTTGCTCGGCCACGCGGGAATGCCGTCGTACTTGAAGCTCGGGCACCAGCCTTCAGGCCAGTACGACAGCTTGCCCTGGGCATGCAGGAAGCGTGACAGAAAGGCCTGCTCGTTGCGATAGCTGGCCTGCACCTCGTCCATGTGCGTGCGAAAGTACGCCAGCACATCGGCATGCGCGCCCAGTTCAAAGCGGTAGACCGAGGAGTTGCCCGTGATCCGCTGGCCAAAGCGCCAGAAACGGGGGTAGTCGTGGATGATGAGAAATTCACCCGGCTGCTCGAAGAAGGGATCCAGCCCGCCCACGATCACCACGTCGAGGTCGAGGAACAGCGCTGTGCCGCGCAGGCCGTGCAGGTCGGCCTCGAAGGTCGTGAGCTTCTTCCAGGCGCCGTCCCGCTGGCCGGGGGCCAGCTGCAGATTCAGCGGCGGGATGGGCAGGCACTGCACCTCGGGGCGTATGCCTGCATCGTCGTCCGTGAGGCAGACGAAGTTGAACTCGCCACTCAGGTGGCGGCGCACCATGGCGTAAAGACGGTTGACGTACTCGGGGCCATATTTCGTGCCCCACTTCATGCAAAGGATGTGGCGCTGGTGCTGCTGCGGTGCGTTCATGGGATCTAGGGTCAATCGGCCTGGCGTTTTTTCACCGACTTCTGCTTGGGCTTGGCACGCTTGATCTGCCCGCCAGGCGTCAGACGCTGGTTACCCAGCACACGCAGTTGCTTGACCTCGGGGCGCTGGCCGCCGCGCTTGCTGAACTTGAGTACCTTCACATCGCGGGGACCGGGCATGCGGTCTTCGTCGATGGCTTTCTCTTTCGCAGGAATGGGCCGCCACAGCACCAGCAGCTTGCCGATATGCTGGATGGGTGCGGCGTTCAGCGCATCGGCCAGTTGCTGATACATCTCCTCGCGTGCGGCGCGGTCGTCGTTGAAGACGCGCACCTTGATGAGGCCATGGGCCTTGAGTGCGGCATCGATCTCCTTTTGAACGGCGGCCGTAAGTCCGTCGCCACCGATCAGGACCACGGGGTCCAGATGGTGGGCATTGGCGCGGTGTTCCCGGCGCTCGGCGGGAGTCAGTTGAATTTGAGGCATACCCGTATTATCTCAACGCTCCGGCAATGGCCGGCATACTGCTGTCCCCCGATCCGGGGCGGCGCACCGATCTATCCATGAAAGCCCAGACCAAAAGCAAGAAGGTGAACAAGGCATGGCTTCACGACCATGTCAACGACACCTACGTCAAGCTCGCCCAGAAGGAGGGCTACCGCGCACGCGCCGCCTACAAGCTCAAAGAGATCGACGAACAGCTCGGGCTGATCAAGCCCGGCCATGTGGTGGTGGATCTTGGGTCGTCTCCGGGGGCCTGGAGCCAGTATGTGCGCCGGCGGTTGTCGCCGGACGGGGCTGCCGTGGGGCAACTCAACGGCGTCATCATCGCGCTGGACATCCTGCCGATGGAGCCGATTGAAGGCGTCACCTTTTTACAGGGGGATTTTCGGGAGGAAGAGGTGCTGGCAGGCTTGCAGGAGGCCGTGCAAGCGCGGCCCGTGGATGTGGTGGTGTCGGATATGGCGCCCAATCTGTCGGGCGTGGAGTCGGTGGATGCCGTGCGTATCGCGCACCTGATCGAGCTGGCGGTGGACTTTGCCGTGCACCATCTGAAGCCTGAGGGGGCACTGGTTGTGAAGCTGTTCCACGGCAGCGGTTACTCCCAGCTGGTGCAACTCTTCAAGGACACCTTTCGCGTGGTCAAGCCGATGAAGCCCAAGGCCTCGCGCGACAAATCATCGGAGACCTTTCTGGTGGGCATGGGGCTCAAGCGTCAAGGTTGACCGCAGCGCCTTGACCATGGCCTGTGCCGGGGTTAATGGGCGGTGCTGGCGGGTTGAAACGCCTAAAATGAACCCCAATTGCGTTAGGACGTTTCCATGACAGTGTCGTGGCCGGCCTCCCACTTCTGAATCTGGAGTTCCGCTTGAATAATCAGTGGTTTTCAAAAGTCGCCGTCTGGCTGGTCATTGCCATGGTGCTCTTTACGGTGTTCAAACAATTTGACACCCGAGCGGGCGCGGGCGCCGGAACCATCGGCTATTCGGAATTCCTGGAAGAGGTGCGCAGCAACCGCATCAAGAGCGCGACCATCCAGGAAGGGCAGGGCGGCACCGAGATCGTGGCGGTCACCAATGATGACCGCCGCATCCGCACCACGGCCACCTACCTCGACCGCGGCCTCGTGGGCGACCTGATCAACAACAACGTCAAGTTCGACGTCAAGCCGCGCGAAGAAGGCTCGCTGCTCATGACCCTGCTGGTCAGCTGGGGCCCCATGCTGCTGCTGATCGGCGTGTGGGTGTACTTCATGCGCCAGATGCAGGGCGGCGGCAAGGGTGGTGCCTTCAGCTTCGGAAAATCGAAGGCGCGCATGCTGGACGAAAACAACAACACCGTCACCTTCGCGGACGTGGCGGGCTGCGACGAGGCCAAGGAAGAGGTGAAGGAAGTGGTCGACTTCCTGAAAGACCCGCAGAAATTCCAGAAGCTCGGTGGCCGCATCCCGCGTGGCCTGTTGCTGGTCGGCCCTCCGGGCACCGGCAAGACGCTGTTGGCCAAGTCCATTGCTGGCGAAGCCAAGGTGCCGTTCTTCAGCATCTCGGGCTCCGACTTCGTGGAAATGTTCGTTGGCGTGGGCGCGGCCCGCGTGCGCGACATGTTCGAGAACGCCAAGAAGAACGCCCCCTGCATCATCTTCATCGATGAGATCGATGCCGTGGGCCGCCAGCGTGGCGCTGGCCTGGGCGGTGGCAATGACGAGCGCGAGCAGACGCTGAATCAGATGCTGGTCGAGATGGATGGCTTCGAGACCAACCTGGGCGTGATCGTCGTGGCTGCGACCAACCGTCCCGACATCCTGGACGCCGCCTTGCTGCGCCCCGGCCGTTTCGACCGCCAGGTGTATGTGACGCTGCCCGACATTCGCGGCCGCGAGCAGATCCTGGGCGTGCACATGCGCAAGATCCCGGTGGGGCAGGACGTGAACCCCGCCATCATTGCGCGCGGAACGCCCGGCATGTCCGGCGCAGACTTGGCCAACCTGTGCAACGAAGCAGCGTTGATGGCTGCACGGCGCAATGCGCGCACCGTGGAGATGCAGGACTTCGAGAAGGCCAAGGACAAGATCATCATGGGCCCCGAGCGCAAGACCATGGTCATGCCCGAGGAAGAGCGCCGCAACACGGCCTACCACGAAGCAGGCCATGCGCTGATCGGCAAGTTGTTGCCGAAGTGCGACCCGGTACATAAGGTCACCATCATTCCGCGCGGCCGCGCGCTGGGCGTGACCATGAGCCTGCCCGAGAAGGACCGCTACTCCTACGACAAGGAGTACATGCTGAACCAGATCGCCATGCTGTTCGGCGGGCGCATTGCCGAAGAAGTGTTCATGAACCAGATGACCACGGGAGCCAGCAATGACTTCGAACGCGCCACGTCCATCGCGCGCGACATGGTGATGCGCTACGGCATGAGCGAGGCCCTGGGGCCCATGGTGTACGCGGAGAACGAAGGCGAAGTGTTCCTGGGCCGTTCGGTGACCAAGACCACCAATATCTCCGAAGAAACCATGCAGAAGGTGGATGCTGAGGTGCGTCGCATCATCGACGAGCAGTACGGATTGGCACGCCGCCTGATCGAAGAGAACCAGGACAAGATGCACGCCATGGCGAAGGCCATGCTGGAGTGGGAAACCATCGATGCCGAACAGCTGGACGACATCATGGCCGGCCGGGCGCCTCGCCCGCCCAAGGACTGGACGCCGCGCACCCCTCCTTCGGGTGGTGATGGTTCCAGCGGCGGCACTCCGGCCGTCAAGCCGGACCCGGCGCCCTCCGCCGCCTGACAGCGGTTTGGCATGAAGAACGGGGCCTCGCGCCCCGTTTTCTGTATTTCATGGCTCTCACTCACTCACGCATGCGCTGGCAAACCACACGTTTCGACGTGGACCTCACGCGTCCCCAGGTCATGGGGATCGTCAACGTCACCCCAGATTCCTTCTCAGACGGCGGCCGGCATGTTGATACGCGGGGAGCGTTGCGGCACTGCGAGCAGCTGATCAAGGATGGCGCGGATATCCTGGACATCGGCGGCGAATCCACGCGCCCGGGTAGCCCGGCGGTGCCGCTGGAGCAAGAGCTGGCGCGCGTCGTGCCGCTGGTGGCGGAGGCGGTGCGCCTGGGGGTGCCAGTCTCGGTCGACACCTACAAGCCCCAGGTCATGCAGGCGGTGCTGGACCTGGGGGCGGACATCGTCAACGACATCTGGGCGTTGCGCCAGCCAGGGGCGGCCGGGATCGTCGCCGCCCATCCGCGCTGCGGCGTGTGCCTGATGCATATGCACCGGGACCCGCAGACCATGCAGGCCACGCCCATGGAGGAAGATGTGGTGCCGTCAGTGCTCTATTTTTTGGAGCGCTCAGCGCAGGAACTGCAAGCGCTGGGCGTGGAAAAGGCCCGCATCGTACTCGACTATGGCATTGGGTTCGGCAAGACAGTCGAGCAAAATTTCGCCCTGCTGGCCCGCCAGCCCGAGCTCCTGGCCTTGGGCTACCCGTTGCTGGCCGGCTGGTCGCGCAAATCGTCCATCGGTTCCGTCACTGGCCTGCCTGTGCACGAACGCATGGCACCAAGCGTTGCCGCGGCCGTGCTTGCCGTGGAGCGCGGTGCGCGGGTGGTGCGTGTGCATGACGTACGCGAGACCGTGGCGGCGCTGGCGGTGTGGAGCGCGATGCGGCAGCAGGACACCGGCGCCGCCATTTCCCAGTAATCAAGGAATTTCATGACCCGCAAGTATTTCGGCACCGATGGCATCCGCGGCACGGTGGGGCAGTCGCCCATCACCCCCGACTTCGCGCTGCGCTTGGCACATGCGGTAGGGCGTGTGCTGCGCCGCACGCAGGAGCGTCCCACGGTGCTCATCGGCAAGGACACGCGCATCTCCGGCTACATGCTGGAAAGCGCGCTGGAATCGGGCTTCAACTCGGCGGGTGTGGATGTCGTGCTGCTGGGGCCGCTGCCCACGCCGGGCGTGGCCTACCTCACGCGTGCCCAGCGTGCGAGCCTGGGCGTGGTCATCAGCGCCAGCCACAATCCATACCCCGACAACGGCATCAAGTTCTTCAGTGCGCAAGGCACCAAGCTGCCCGACGCATGGGAAGAAGAGGTGGAAGCCGCCCTGGAGCAACCGCCCGTGTGGGCCGATTCCGCATCGCTGGGCAAGACGCGACGGCTGGATGACGCCGCCGGCCGTTACATCGAATTCTGCAAGAGCACTTTTGCCAACGACCTCACCCTGCGGGGCCTGAAGATCGTCGTGGATGCCGCACATGGCGCGGCTTATCACATCGCGCCCAAGGTGTTCCATGAACTGGGGGCCGAGGTCATGGCGATCGGGTGCGCGCCCGATGGGCTCAACATCAACCATCAGGTGGGCGCCACGCATCCGGACGCGCTGGTGCGAGCCGTGCGTGCCAACCATGCTGACTACGGCATTGCGCTGGACGGCGACGCGGACCGCGTGCAAATGGTGGATGCGGCGGGGCGGCTTTTCAACGGTGACGAACTGCTCTACGTGATGGTCGCCGCCCGGCTGGCGCGCGACGAGCATGTGCCCGGCGTAGTCGGCACCTTGATGACCAACATGGCCGTGGAAGAGGCCCTGCAGCGGCGCGGCGTGAAATTCATGCGCGCCAAGGTGGGGGACCGCTATGTGCTGGAAGAGCTCCAGCGCCAGCATTGGCTGTTGGGCGGGGAGGGCTCGGGCCACCTGCTCGCGCTGGACCGGCACACCACGGGCGATGGCCTGATCAGCGCGTTGCAGGTGTTGCAGGCGTGCGTGCGCAGCGGCAAAACGCTGGCACAGCTGCTCGCGGACGTGCCGTTGTTTCCCCAGGTGTTGCTCAATGTGCGCTTGAACCCGGGCCAGGACTGGAAAACCAACCCTGTGCTCGCGGATGCCATCCGCGACGCAGAGGCCGAATTGGGCGCCCATGGCCGCGTGCTGGTACGCGCCAGCGGCACGGAGCCACTGTTGCGCGTGATGGTGGAGGCACGTGAGGCCGAGCAGGCGAACCGCTGCGCACAACGCATGGCAGACGCGGCGCGTGCGGGCTGATTTGCTATTGTTACTGTAGCTGCTTGCGCTTGATAGACGGGCGCTACAGGCACTTTTGACTGTTCATTCAGGCTGGGCGCTGCAGCAGATACTGCTGCAGATGCGGGGCCCCCAGGGGCCGGCTGAAATAGAAACCCTGGGCTTCATCACAGCCCTGTTCGCGCAGGAACGTCAGCTGATGGGCGGTTTCTACCCCCTCGGCCGTGGTGCGCATGCCCAGCGCCTGCGCCATGCGGATGATGGCGCTGACGATGGCGCGGTCGTTGCCGTCATGGTCCAGGTCGCGCACGAAGGACTGGTCGATCTTCAGCCGGTAGATCTGGAATCGCTTGAGATGGCTCAGCGACGAATAGCCGGTACCAAAGTCATCCATCGACAGGCGCACGCCTTTGGCGTGGAGCTGGTCCATCGTCGCGATCGCGGCGTGGGGGTCCGCGACGGCCACGTTCTCGGTCAGCTCCAGCTCCAGCAGGTGGGGCTGCACTCCGTACTCGGCGAGAAGCCGGTCCACCAGCTCCAGCAACTGCGGCTGGCGGAACTGCACGGCGGACAGATTCACTGCCATCGTCAGGGCCGGAAGTCCCTGGCTATGCCAGGTGCGCAACTGCGCCAGCGCCGTGCGCAGCACCCACTCGCCAATGGGCAGGATTTGCCCAGTGTCTTCTGCCACCGGAATGAATTCTGCCGGCGATACCGCGCCCAGTTCTGGGTGATGCCAGCGCAGCAGCGCCTCCACGCCGCAGACCCGGCCCGTCGCGATGGACACCTGGGGTTGGTAATGCAGCGACAACTGGTTGCGCTCCAGAGCCCGCCGCAGCGCGTTGGTCAATTGCAGCGCTCGGGCCGACTGCGCCTGCATCGTGGGCGTGAAGAACCGGAAGCTGTTGCGTCCGTCCGCCTTGGCGCGGTACATCGCGGTATCGGCCGACTGGATCAGGGTCTCGAAATCGCTCCCATGCTCAGGAAAGAGCGCAATCCCCATGGACAGGGCCAGCGACAATTCATGGTGCTGGATGTGCACCGGCTGCAGGGCTGCTTCCTGCATCTTGGCCGCCACCCGCGCGGCGCCTTGCGCGTTGGCGCCGGGTAGCAGGAGCACGAACTCGTCACCCCCTAGACGCGCCACGGTGTCCCTTTGCCGCACCGTGGTGCGCAGGCGCTGTGCGATTTCCACCAACAGTGCATCGCCGATGCGATGGCCCAGCGAGTCGTTCACGTGCTTGAAGTTGTCCAAGTCCAGGAACATCACGGCCAGGGGCGCACCGGACTCTTGCGCCTGGCGGATCGCGTCCTGACCGCGCTCGGCCAGAAGGACGCGGTTGGGCAGTTCGGTGAGCGCGTCGTAGTGCGCCATCCAGTAGATGCGTTCCTGGTCGCGTTGACGGTCCTGGATCTCGCGGTGCAGGTTGCCCACTGTCTCCTGCAACTCGCGCGTGCGGTCGCGCACTTGCTGCTCCAGTGCGCCATGCATGCCCGCGAGCTGCCTCTGAATGCGCAATCGCTCGCTCACATCCATCACGATCCAGATGGAGCCCTGCGCGACATTCGACGGATCGACGGCCTTGCTGCGTACCTCACATTCAATAGCGCGCCCATCGCGGGTGCGCAAGACCATCTGGCCTTCGAAGGCCTGTCCCTGCACCAGCGGCGCATAGCAGCGCACCCCGGCTTCGTGCCAGTCTTCGTCGCTCAAATACCACCGCCGCGACGAGGACCCTGCCAGTTCGCCCGGGCCGTACCCCAGGATCTGCTCGAAATGGCGGTTGCACCGTGTCATGCGCCGCTCTTGCAGGAAGACGATGCCCACCATGGCACTGTCGAACAGCACCTGCTTTTCCCACAAGGCCGCCTGCAACTGCGCCTGAGCACGCTTTTGCTCGTCGATGTCGTCGATGATCCAGATGGACCCTTCGCGGCTGTCCCGCGGGTTGATCAATCGCCCGGTGAGGTGCGCCCAGAACAGTTGGCCGTCGCAGCGTTTCAGCTGGCGCTCCGTGCGATACGCCTGACCGCGCGCGAGGGTCGGATAAGCGGCGCGGCCGAGTTCGCGGAACGCTCCCCGGCTTGGGTGCAGGGCTTCGCTGCTTCGGCCAATCGCGTCTTCGGGCGAGGGTAGCCCGAAGATCTCGGCGCAGCGCTGGTTGCACCGCACCAAAGCGCGGTTGCGAATGAACACGATCCCGACACCCGCGCTGTCCAGCAAGGTCTGCTGTTCGCGCAGGACGCGCTGCATCGCCCCGGGAGAAACCTGCCCTGGGTCCTGCGCCAGGGCGGTGGACGGATGCGACATGGACCAGCAGTCCGAAGATGGTGACGTTGGAAATCCTGATTTGTAGCAAATTGTATTCGCGGCGGGGCGTTTTCGGCCATCTCTTTTTGGCAGGGTTAGTCCCATGACACAAAGTCGCCACGAAGGCGACACCGCGCCGTCACGGGCCGTATGCACAGTCATGTCCAAGGAATGCGGTGCTCCGGCATCTTCGGGCAGGCACGCGTGGTCCTTGCGACATCAGGAGTGCCAATGAGCGACTTGCCGAACCCCACCATGCCCTTGAGCCCCGTGACCCTTCCCAGGGGGTCACTTCACCGCCCACGCAGCACGGAAGGTGTGGGCCACGGTGCAGCGCCGCACGGCGGTGTGGAGGTGGCCTGGGCGCGGCATCTCGATGAAGTCCGTGAAGCGCAGCGGTTGAGATTCGATGTCTTCGCTTCGGAAATGGGCGCACGTCTGCAGACCGCGCTGCCCGGCCATGATGTGGACCTCTTTGACGACTACTGTGAGCATCTGCTGGTGCGCGACACGCAGTCGCGGCAAGTGATCGGCACCTACCGGGTCTTGACGCCTGCGCAGGCCCAGCGCGTGGGCAGCACGTATAGCGATACCGAGTTCGACCTGACACGCCTGCGCGGCTTGCGTGAGCGCATGGTGGAACTGGGCCGCAGTTGCGTTCACCCCGACCATCGCCATGGCGGCGTCATTCTTGCGCTGTGGGGCGCACTGGCGGACTTCATGGCCCGCAACCGGCTGGACACGATGATCGGCTGCGCCAGCATCCCGATGCTGCACGGCGGCATTGTCACGGGCGACGTGGCCGCCAGCATCTGGCACCAATTGCGCCAGACGCATCTCGCGCCCATCGAATACCATGTCTTGCCCCGCTTGCCGCTGCCTGTCGAGCACCTGGACAGCAGCATGGATGTGGAGCCGCCAGCGTTGATCAAGGGCTATTTGCGCCTGGGTGCCAAGATTCTGGGAGCGCCTGCCTGGGACCCGGATTTCAACACGGCCGACCTGCCCATGCTGATGCGCCTGGTGGATCTGCCCCCTCGCTACCGGAAGCACTTCCTGGGACATTGACGAGTACGCCTTCGGAAAGGTATCCCGAGCAACGCATGACAAAAACAAGTCAATGTCATGAATTTGTCATTGGCATGGCGAATACTGGCAGTCACTTCTTCTTCTTTGTGCTCCCATGTCCTCTTCCGTGACTCCGTCCGCTGTCTCTCGCCAGATTGATGAGGAACCGGATGCCGGTGTGGAAAAGAAGGGGGCCGCCGCCGCTCTGCCGGTTCCCGTGGGTGGCGTGCCGTTGCTGGACCGTGACCACAGCATTCTTGCTTTCAATGAACGGGTGCTGGACTGGGCTATGCGGGAAGACGTGCCGCTGCTGGAGCGGCTGCGCTACCTGTGCATCGTTTCTTCCAACCTTGACGAGTTCTTCGAAGTACGTGCCGCTGCCCATCTTGCCGCGGCGGACAGTGGTGAAGCCAAGCAAGGCTACAGCCTGCATTCGTTTGAGGCGCTGGCACGCAAAGCCCACGATCTGGTCGAGCGGCAATACGCCCTGTACAACCATTCGCTGATTCCCGCGTTTGCCGCGCAGGGCATACGCATGGTCTCGCATGGCGAGCGCACGGCGGCGCAGCGGCGGTGGGTGCGTGAGTATTTCCAGCGCGATGTGCGCCCGCTGCTCATTCCGGTGGGGTTGGATCCGGCGCACCCATTTCCCCAAGTGGCGAACAAATCCCTGAACTTCATCGTGCGCCTGCGCGGCAGCGATGCCTTCGGGCGTGAAAACGAGATCGCCATTGTCAAGGTGCCGCGCGTATTGCCGCGCATCATGCGCCTGCCCGCACATGTGGCGCCCACGGGCATGCAGTTCGTCAGCCTCTCCAGCATCATCCGCACGCACCTGGTGGACCTGTTTCCGGGCCGCGAGGTGTACGAATTTTCGCAGTTCCGCGTCACCCGTCACTCGGACCTCGCTGTGGATGAGGAAGACGTGCGCAACCTGCGCACCGCCCTGCGGCAGGGACTGCAGCAGCGGCACTTCGGTCAAGCGGTGCGCCTGGAGGTGTCTTCCGGTTGCTCGCGATTCCTGGCCGAATTCCTGCAATCCCAGTTCGCTCTGCCTGCCGCGGCGCTGTACCGGGTGCATGGCCCTGTCAACCTGGTGCGGTTGGTGCAGATGGTGGAACTGATTAATGTGCCAGCCTTGCTGTTCCCTCCGTGGCGCCCGGCATGGCCAGTGCAATTGCCGCGCTCCAGCTCCATCATGGCGGAGCTGCGCCGCAGAGACCTGCTCATCCACCAGCCTTTCGAGAGTTTTGACGGAGTGCTGGCATTCCTGCGCGAAGCGGTCAACGATCCGCAGGTGCTGGCCATCAAGCAGACCATCTATCGCACGGGCTCGGATTCGGAACTCATGGAGCTCCTGCGTGAGGCGGTGCGTCGCGGCAAGGAAGTGACGGCAGTCGTGGAACTGAAGGCACGCTTTGACGAGGAGGTCAACATCAACTGGGCCGAAGCGCTGGAGTCCATCGGCGCGCAGGTGGTGTATGGCGTCGTGGGCTTGAAGACCCATGCCAAGATGCTCTTGGTGACGCGCCGCGAAGGAGGGCGCCTGCGGCGCTACGGGCACCTGTCCACTGGCAATTACAACCCACGCACGGCCCGGCTCTACACCGATCTAAGCTATCTGACGGCGGATCCGGACCTGACGGCGGACATGGATCTCGTCTTTGACCATCTGGCCAATCAGAACCGGCTGCCACCGTTGAAGCAGTTGGTCATGGCGCCCTTCGACCTGCACCCGTTCCTGTTGGAGCAAATAGAGCAGGCAGGGTTGGCGGCTGAGCGCGGCGAGGGCGGCCGCATCGTCGCCAAGATGAACGCGCTGACCGATGAGGCATTGGTGCAGGCGCTCATCCGCGCGGGCCAGCGTGGCGCAAGCGTTGACCTCATCGTGCGCGGCGCATGCATCCTCCCCGCACAGGTGGCGGGCGCCACGGAGAACATCCGGGTGCGTTCCGTCATCGGTCGCTTCCTGGAGCACACGCGCGTGTTTTACTTCCGCAGCGGTACGCGGGAAGACCTTTACCTGTCCAGCGCCGATTGGATGAACCGCAACATGCTGCGCCGCGTGGAGCTGGCGTGGCCGGTGACGGACAAGAAGCTGCGCCAGCGCATCATTGACGAATGCCTTGTGGCCTACCTGCACGACAACCGTGATGCGTGGAGCCTGGAGAGCGATGGCAGTTATTCCCGCGCGCCGCATGTGCTGGATGGCGCGGGAGCCCAAAATGCCCTGATGGCGCGCTACGCCCCCGTAGCTGCGCCCATGCCCCGGAAAGAAAGCGCATGACGGATCTCATACTTTGGCGCCATGCCGAGGCGGAAAATGCCGGTGAGAACGAAGACGACCTGGACCGGCCGCTGACGCAGCGTGGCGAAAAACAGGCGGCGCGCATGGCGGTGTGGCTCGATCGCCAACTGCCCGACGGATTGCGCGTGCTTGCCAGCCCCGCACGGCGCACTGAGCAGACCGCAAAAGCACTGGGCCGCAAATACAAGCTGCGTGCAGAACTGTTGCCGGGCGGACAACCGGATGAGCTACTGGAACTGGCCCAGTGGCCGCGTTCGCGGGGGGCAGTGCTGGTAGTGGGCCATCAGCCGATGCTGGGGCAAACGGTGGCACGGCTCTTGGGCTTGCGTGCCGATGAATGTTCCATCCGCAAGGGAGCCGTGTGGTGGCTGCGCCATCGGCAACGACAGGATGCCAGCGAGACCATCCTGCTTGCGGTGCAATCGCCCGAATTCCTGTAGCTGGAGCGCAGGACAGGGCAGGCGATCTTCAAACCAGCCCTGCAAAGCAGACTATTTCTTGTCCGACTTAGGGCGCCCGGTCTTGATGGCGGGTATGGACTGCATTGCCTTTTGCAGGGTGGCATCGTCCAGTTGCGACAATAACTTGAGGCCGGCCCGCAGTAACTCGCTCTTCTTGGCAGGCGTCGACAAGCGGGCCGTGCGTTCCTTCAGCGTTTCGATGACAGCGTACTCGTCCTTCGGGATGGTGAAGCTATCGCGCACCAGCTTGGGCTTCTTGGCCTTCATGTCTTTTTCTTTGTCGGCCACAGATGGTGCTGCCTTGGTGGCCGCCTTGAGGGGCGCTTTTACGTGTGCCTTGGAAGGCTTTGCCGGCGACCTCTTCGGCGAAGCCGCTGGCGCTTCTGTTGCCAGATCTTTTGCCGGAGCTGGAGCAGGGGCCTGCGCGGCCGGGGCCGCTGTGTCGGTAGCGGGAGTTCGTGCCATATACCTTGCCTGATTGAAAAACGATATAAACAGTTTATATCGTTTTATGTTGCGGCGCCATCACATCAAGAAAGCTCGGTCACGAATTCCCATGGCGTTTTTTGCCAGGCATCGGATTCTTCCCGCAGCAGGTGTGCAGACTGCGGATAGGCCGCTGCCCAGCCGGTGCGCGACTGCACGGTACAGCGGCGGCCTTCCACCTGCAGATGGATACCTTCTACGTCTGGAGGGCGCCGCGCGTGGCACAGGGCCACTGCTGCGCGTAGGCACATGAGCTGCAAGGCAAAGACCGGATCGGCGAGATTCGCGGCTTCCAGCTTGCGCACCTTCCCCCGGTGGCCCAGCACCAGGAGCCCCAGATGGTGCAGTTCGGGCAAGGCAAAGCCGGCTGCATCCGTATGGTCCAGGATGTAGGCGCCGTGATGGTGGTAGTCGCTGTGTGAAATGCGGCACCCGATCTCGTGCAGGCAGGCGGCCCAGCCGAGCTTGCGGGCGGCACGTTCGCTGCCTTGCGGGGAAGCCTCGCGGAACAGGCGGCAGGCCAGTTCGGCAACGCGCTCGGCATGGGCGTGGTCCACCGTAAAACGGTGCATGAGCGAGCGCACGGTAGCTGAGCGCAAATCCGTTTCGGGCTGGTCGCGGTCCAGAAGATCGTAGAGGGCACCTTGGCGCAGGGCGCCTTGCGCCACGGTCATGCGTTCGATATCCAGCAGATCAAAGATCGCACGCACGATGCTGACGCCCCCTCCAATCACCGCCTTGCGGTCGTCCTTGAGGCCGTCCAGTCGCAGGCGGTCTACATGGCGCGCACGCATCAACTGGTCCTGCAGCCAGTCGAGGCCCTCCCGGCGGATCACACCCTCCTCACCGCCAGCGGCAGCAAGGATGGAGCCAACGGCCCCGACGGTGCCTGATGAGCCATAGGCCACATCCCACGTCTGGCGCCGGTAACTGTCCATCGCCTCGTCCAGCACGGCCTTGGCGGCGATCTCAGCGGCTTCGAAAGCGTGGCGCGTGAAGGAACCGTCAGCGAAGTAGCGGGCAGACCAAGCCACGCTGCCCACGCGGTAGGACGCCACGGTACCTGGCGTGAACTGCTGCCCCAGAATCAATTCCGTCGAGCGACCGCCGATGTCCACGACCAGGCGCTTTTCGTCGGATTGCGGCAGCAGTCTTGCCACGCCCTGGTAGATGAGCCGCGCCTCTTCAGGCCCGGATACGACGTCGATGGGAAAGCCCAGAATCCGGCTTCCTCGGGTAATGAATTCTTCCCGGTTGCGTGCCTCGCGCAAGGTTTGCGTCGCCACCGCACGGACATGAGCGGCTGGAAAACCCGCAAGCCGCTCTGCAAACCGGGCAAGGCAATCCCAGCCACGCTGCATGGCGTCCTGCGTGAGGTTGCGGTCCTCATCGAGGCCGCCGCCCTGGCGAACGGTTTCTTTCAGGTATTCGACACGGCGGATCTGCCCGTGTTCGAGGCGGCCGATTTCCAGGCGAAAGCTATTGGAGCCCAGATCCACGGCTGCCAGCAGTATTCCATCTTGCATGGGGATGCACGCTGTGCGCAGGTTTTCCAGCGGTGCAGCATAGCATCGGCGCCGGGGAGAAAACGACTGCAGGGCGGCCACGTCTCAGCCCACGATGCGTCCGTCGGCCGTGAGCATGCTTTGTGTGACGTGGGTATTGGCCAGGCGTCTGTCTTCGTAGGCCACCAGGTAGCCGCCGACCTGGATTTCTACGCGTTTACGCAACGCGGCGAGAACGCTGGCGCGTGTGACCGGCCCGGTCACCGACTGCAGCACCTCTGCGGTATACCGTGCGGCGATGAAGCCCGCCAGCCCCTGGGGCGAGGGGGGCTCGTCGTAGAGCTTGGCCATGACCTCGCGGTAGTTGCGCACGATGGACATGCCGTGCGACACCAAGGGAACCGGTTGCGTGGCGATGACGGAAATGCCGCGCGGAATGCCACCCAACTGCGCCAGCACCTGCAGATTCGCATCGGCAAGGGCCACTACATAGCATTGCCGGCCCTGGGGCAGGGTCAGGTGTCTTACATATTCGTGAAGCTCCGGAGTGCCCCCGATGAACAGCACGATGGCGGGAGGAATTCCGCGTTGCTCCTGGGGCGAGAGGGGCTGGATGCGCAACCCCATGGCCTTGCCCACTTCGGTGACCAGACCCTGCAACTGCTGCTGGAGTGTCGCATTGGCGTAGACCGCACCCGCCTGTTGCACTCCCATGACCGCGAGAGAGCGAATGGCATGGGTCATCTGGGCCCGGTAATTGGGAAAGATGGGAAAGACGGTGTCGCTGTCGTCCTTCCATTGCCGCAGGAGCCACGGTGCCAGGTGGGCCAGTGCGGCCTCGCCCGTCTGAAGGGTGGCGATGGCGGCCGCCGTGCTGTCCCCCACGCACCCGGACAATGCCACACACGCGGCGTTGTCGTATGCCGCCTTCCACGCCGTGCGAACTGCGGCAGCCGACCCGTCGGTCTCCACCACCACATGCTGGACGGAGCGGCCGCGAATGCCGCCGCCACGAGCGTTCAGGTCCGTCCATGCAGCCCGGGACCCGATCAGGAAGTCACGGCTGACATCCTGGTTCTGTGGCGACAGATCCACGATCTGTGTGACTGCGAGAGCGCGTGGCTCCTGCGCCCGCGCCACGGGCGCATATGCCGCTGCGCCGATGGCGCAGGCAGCGCCCGCCGCCTTCAACAGGGCGCGCCGCTGCAATCGCAGGCTGCAAGAAAGGGGAGGATGCATGGTCTGGAAGGACAGGTTGGCGTGGAGCGGCTTACTTCTTGCGGGGAGGCACCAGCACGCGATCAATCACGTGTACGACACCGTTGTCCGCCTTCAGGTCGGCCTGTTCCACCAGGGCGTCCTCCACGGTCACAAAGTCTGCGGCGCGTGCCAGAGCAATGTCCGAGCCCTGCAGGGTCTTCAGCTTGCCGGCCTTGGCGCTTGCGGTGACGTGTGCCGGCACGATGTGGTAGCTCAGCACGGCCTTCAGCTGTTCCTTGTCGTTCTTGAGGGCGTCGCGCGTCTTCGCAGGAAGCGCCTGGAAGGCTGCATCGCTGGGGGCGAAAACCGTGTAGGGGCCGGAGCCGTTCAGCGTGGCTGCCATGCCTGCGTCGGCGACCAATTGGTTGAAGGTGCTGAGGTTCTTGGTCTTGGCAACCACGCCGCCCACCGTGTTAGGGGCAGACGCGGGGGTAGAGCAGGCGCCCAGGGTCGCGACGATCGCGAGGGCCAGGGTGGTTTGAAGAGTCAGGCGACGGAACATGTGGTTCTCCCGTAGAGGTGTGTTTGTTACCGACTGTTGTCGGTGGCGGGAGCGTACGTTCCCCGTGCGACAGTTCCGTGACAAGGAAGTGGGGCAGCGCTGCGGACGGTGTATGACGGTCAAGAATGAATGTCACGGTGATGTCACAAACGGCTTCTAGAGTCGCAGCATTGAGTTTTTTCAACCAAGAGGTCTCTTCCATGAAACTCTCCGCGATTCGCGTTCTGGTGTCTGGTGTTGTGGCAATGGGCGCGTTTTCTGGCGCCTGGGCACAGCAGGAAGCAACGGGCGCTGGCGCCAGCTTCCCTGCACCCCTGTATTTCAAGTGGGCGGCCGACTACAACAAGGCCACGGGCGTCAAGATCAACTACCAGTCCGTCGGCTCGGGCGCCGGTCTGCGTCAGATCGAGGCCAAGACGGTTGATTTCGGCGCTTCCGATGCGCCCCTGAAAGACGAAGAATTGGCCAAGAAGGGGCTCGTGCAGTTCCCTACCGTGATCGGCGGTATCGTTCCCGTGGTGAACATCAAGGGTATTCAGCCCGGCCAACTCAAGCTCAACGGCCAACTGCTCGGCGACATCTATCTGGGCAAGATCACCAAGTGGAACGACGAAGCCATCAAGGCCTTGAACCCGGGCCTGAACCTGCCTGATGCCGCCATCGCCCCGGTGCGCCGTGCCGATGGCTCCGGCACCACCTTCGGTTTCACCAACTACCTGAGCAAGGTGAACGCCGAGTGGAAGGCCAAGGTGGGCGAAGGCACTGCCGTGAACTGGCCCACCGGCGCGGGCGGCAAGGGCAACGAAGGCGTGGCCGCGTTCGTGGGACGCCTGCCCAACTCCATCGGCTACGTGGAGTACGCCTACGTGAAACAAAACAAGCTGACGTTCGCGCAGATGCAGAACAGCGCTGGCAACTTCGTGTCGCCTGATGAGGCCACCTTCAAGGCCGCCGCCGCGGGTGCGGAGTGGACCAAGAGCTTCTACCAGATCCTAACGAACCAGCCCGGCAAGGATGCATGGCCGCTCACCTCCGCCACCTTCATCTTGATGCAGAAGTCGCAGGACAAGCCGGTGCAGGCTGCTACGGTACTGAAGTTCTTCGAGTGGGCATACAAGTCGGGCGACAAGACCGCATCCGATCTGGACTATGTGCCCATGCCGGAAAATGTGAAGGCCGTGATCATGAAGTCGTGGGGCGAGATCAAGGACACTTCGGGCAAATCCATCGCCCTGAAGTAAGCTGAGACGGTGGTCCGCCCTCCCGGGTGGGCCACCGGTTCCCCTGTTTTACAAGGCAATCAGACGTGTCCAGTACCATGCCCGTCCACGAGGCCCCGCCGCTTGATGCGGCTGTTGGCGCATCCAGGGGTTCACCCCCGCCCCGTACCACCCTGTTTTCCGGCGTGATTGCCGATCGCATCTTCGGCTGGTTGGCGCGCGGCGCGGCCGTGCTGACCCTGGCGCTTTTGCTGGGCATCATGGCGTCGCTCGTGCACGGTGCCTGGCCATCGATCCAGCAGTACGGCCTGGGCTTCCTGACGAGCAGCGTCTGGGATCCCGTGCAGAACGAGTACGGCGGCCTGGTGATGGTCTACGGCACCCTGACGACCTCCATCATCGCGCTGTTGATCGCCGTGCCGGTCAGTTTCGGCATTGCGCTGTTTCTGACGGAGCTTTCCCCTGCATGGCTCAAGCGTCCTCTGGGAACGGCCATCGAACTGCTGGCGGCTGTGCCTTCGATCGTCTACGGCATGTGGGGCCTGATGGTGTTCGGCCCCATTCTTGCCACTTATGTGCAGCAGCCGCTGCAGTCGCTGTTCCACGGCGTGCCTTACCTTGGCGCACTGGTGTCGGGGCCGCCCGTGGGTATCGGCATTCTGTCGGCCGGCATCATCCTGGCCATCATGATCATCCCCTTCATCGCGTCGGTCATGCGCGATGTGTTTGAGGTCACTCCCGCGCTGCTCAAGGAGTCCGCCTACGGCCTGGGCTCCACCACATGGGAGGTGGTGTGGAAGGTGGTGCTGCCCTATACCAAGTCCGGTGTCCTGGGCGGCATCATGCTAGGGCTGGGCCGTGCGCTGGGCGAGACCATGGCCGTCACCTTCGTGATCGGCAATATGAACCAACTGAATTCACTGTCCGTGTTCGAGGCGGCCAACAGCATCACCTCCGCGCTGGCCAACGAATTTGCCGAAGCCGGCGAGGGCCTGCACCAGGCGTCGTTGATCTATCTGGGACTGGTGCTCTTCTTCATCACTTTCGTGGTGCTGGCCTTGTCCAAGCTGCTGCTGGCGCGCCTCAAGAAAAACGAAGGGGCCCGCGCATGAGCACGTCGCAAAAACTCATCTCCGCGGCCGAGCTGGCCCAGGTGCGCCAGGCGCGCTATGCGTCGCGCAAGCGCCTGAACCAGATCGCATTGACGCTGTCGCTTCTGGCCATGGCGTTTGGCGTGTTCTGGCTGGTCTGGATCCTGTGGGAAACCATCCGGCTGGGCGTGGGCGGGCTGAGCGTGGCGCTGTTCACGCAGATGACGCCCCCGCCCAACGAAGCCGGTGGTATCGCGAACGCGATCTTCGGTTCCTTCGTCATGGTGCTGCTGGCGACGTTCGTAGGCACGCCCATCGGCATCATGGCGGGCGTCTACCTTGCGGAATACGATGCACGCGGCTGGCTGGCATCCACGACGCGCTTTGTGAATGACATCCTCCTGTCCGCACCCAGCATCGTGATCGGCTTGTTTGTTTATGCCGTGGTGGTCGCCCAGTTCAAGAGCTTCTCGGCCTACGCCGGGATCATGGCCTTGGCGCTCATCGTCATCCCCGTGGTGATCCGCACCACCGAAAACATGCTGATCCTCGTTCCGGCCAGTCTGCGCGAGGCGGCCTACGCTCTGGGCACGCCCAAATGGAAGGTCATCACCATGGTGACGCTGCGCGCGGCCCGCGCCGGCGTGATCACCGGCATATTGCTGGCGGTGGCACGCATCGCAGGCGAGACGGCGCCCCTGCTGTTCACTGCACTGAACAACCAGTTCTGGAATGGCGACCTGTCCAAGCCCATGGCCAGTTTGCCGGTGACCATCTTCAAGTTCGCCATGAGCCCCTATGAGAACTGGCAGCAGCTCGCCTGGGCTGGCGTGTTCCTCATCACCCTTGCGGTGCTGGGCCTGAACATCCTGGCCCGCGTGGTCACGCGCCAAAAGTAACTATTGCCTCCGGAAGACATTCATGCCCTCCACCAAGACCTCCGCGCCCGTGCAATCCAAGATCACGGTCCGTGACCTGAACTTCTATTACGGGAAGTTCCATGCCCTCAAGAGCATCAACCTCGACATTCCCGAGAAGAAGGTCACCGCCTTCATCGGGCCGTCGGGCTGCGGCAAATCCACGCTGCTGCGCACCTTCAACCGCATGTTCGAGTTGTATCCCGAGCAGCGCGCCGAGGGGCAGATCATCCTCGACGGCGAGAACCTGCTCACCAGCAAGCAGGACGTGGCGCTGATCCGCGCCAAGGTGGGCATGGTGTTCCAGAAGCCCACGCCGTTTCCCATGTCGATCTACGACAACATCGCCTTTGGCGTGAAGCTTTTCGAGAGCCTGAGCGCGAGCGACATGGACGACCGCGTGGAATGGGCGCTGCGCAAGGCGGCCTTGTGGAATGAGGTCAAGGACAAGCTGGACCAGAGCGGCGCGGGCCTGTCCGGCGGCCAGCAGCAGCGCCTGTGCATCGCACGCGGCATCGCCATCAAGCCGGAAGTGTTGTTGCTCGACGAGCCCTGCTCGGCGCTGGACCCCATCTCGACCGCCAAGATCGAGGAATTGATCGCTGAACTGAAAGACGACTACACCGTGGTCATCGTCACGCACAACATGCAGCAGGCGGCGCGCTGCAGTGACTACACCGCCTATATGTATTTGGGCGACCTGGTGGAGTTCGGGGACACAGAGCAGATGTTCTTCAAGCCGCAGCGCAAGGAGACAGAGGACTACATCACGGGCCGCTTCGGCTGATGGAGGTACGGGACATGGCAGACAAACATCTTTCTTCACAGTTCGACAGCGAACTGAACAACATTTCCTCCCGCGTCATGGAACTGGGCGGCCTGGTGGAGTCGCAGATTCGCCAGGCCATCTATGCGCTTTCCCACTTCAACCTGGAAGCCGTGGAACAGGTGGAGCAGTTGGAGCGCCGCGTGAACGCCATGGAGGTCGAGATCGACCATGAGCTGGCCTCCGTCATCGCGCGCCGCCAGCCCACCGCACGCGACCTGCGCCTGCTGATGGCCTTCTCCAAGGCCATCGCCAATCTGGAGCGCATGGGTGACGAGGCCACGCGCATGGCGCGCATGGTCAAGTCCATCATCGAAAGCGGGGCCGCCCGTTCGCTACCGTCCAGCGACCTGCGTGTGGCGGCCGACCTGGCTTCGGGGCTCCTGCGCAAGGCGCTGGATGCGTTTGCCCGCCTGGACACCAAGGCCGCTGTTGCCATCCTGAAGGAAGACGATCTCATCGACCGGGAGTTCGACGGTTTCGTGCGCAAGCTCATCACCTACATGATGGAAGACCCGCGCACCATCTCCGCCAGCCTGGACCTGCTGTTCCTGGCCAAGGCCATCGAGCGCATCGGCGACCATTCCAAGAACGTGGCCGAGCTGATCATCTATCTCGTCAAGGGCAAGGACGTGCGCCACACGGCGCTGGACGAGATCGAGTCGGCCGTGGCCTGAGAAAGGCGGTGAACCGATGAAGAAGCTTCCCCGGGTACTCATCGTCGAGGACGAGTCCCCCATCGCAGAATTGGTGGCCGTGAACCTGCGCCACAACGGCTTTCAGCCCATCTGGGCGGAAGACGGCGAGTCGGCGCAGCGCGAACTGGACGCGGTGCTGCCCGATGTCATCTTGCTGGACTGGATGCTGCCGGGCCAAAGTGGCCTGCAACTGGCACGCAAGTGGCGTGCCGACAGCCGCACCAAGCAGATCCCGATCCTCATGCTGACGGCGCGCGGTGACGAGCCCGACAAGGTGGCCGGGCTGGATGCCGGCGCCGACGACTACATCACCAAGCCGTTTTCCACGCAGGAACTGCTGGCGCGCATCCGCGCCGTGCTGCGCCGGCGTGCGCCCGAGCAGGTCAGCGACAGCGTCTCTATTGGTGAACTGGTGCTGGATGCGGCCACGCATCGCGTCAGCTACCAAGGCCAGCAGCTCAAGGTCGGGCCGACAGAGTTCAAGCTGCTGCACTACCTGATGAAGCACCCGGAGCGCGTGCACAGCCGCGCGCAACTGCTCGACAAGATTTGGGGGGACCACGTCTTCATCGAGGAGCGCACGGTGGACGTGCACGTGAAGCGCCTTCGCGAAGCATTGGGTGTGGGCGGCGCCATGGTGGAGACCGTGCGCGGAGCGGGTTACCGGCTTACCGCGCAGCCGCAGGCACTCATGCGGGCGTAACGGAGAGCGTGCCTCGCTCCCGTGTTTTTTCAGGCGTCCGTATCATGTGCGGGCGCCTTTTTTGTTCCTGACCTGAGCCCTGCGGCCATGCTCCTGCGCTTCTTTTTCTTTCTGCTGTGCCAACTGATCGGCGGTGCGCTGGGCTGGTGGCAGGCGGGCCCCTGGGGTGCTGGCATCGGCGCCTGTTTCGCCGCATGGTTGTGGTTTGCCTGGGATCTGTGGCGCGGCGCGCGCGTGCTGAACTGGTTGCGCCAGGGAGACCCCACGCAAACGCCACGCCTGAGCGGCCTGTGGGGGGAGGCAGCAGACCGCGCGAGGCGCCTGGTGCGCCAGGGCCAGTTGAAGGCGCAGGCTGGCGATGCGCGCCTGCAGGAAATCCTCCAGGCGCTGCAGGCATCGCCCAATGGCGTGATGCTGCTGGATGCCGAAGGCCATATCGAATGGTGCAACCAGATGGCCGAGGAGCACTTTGGCCTGGATGCGGAGCGTGATGCGCAGCAATCCATCGGCAACCTCGTGCGGGACCCGGACTTCAGTACCTACTACGCGTCCAAGGACTACACGCGCGACGTGGTGCTGCCCGGACGCGCCAGCACGCCCTCGCGGCCGGTGCGCGTATCGGTGCACCTGCACCCGTATGGCGATGGCCGCAAGCTGCTGCTGTCACGCGACGTGACGGCGCTGGAGCAGGCCGAGGCCATGCGGCGCGACTTCGTCGCCAACGTGTCGCATGAGATCCGCACCCCGCTCACGGTGCTGATGGGTTTTGTCGAAACCCTGCAGACCCTGCAGCTCAGCAACGAGGAGCGTGCGCGTTACCTGCGCATGATGTCGCAGCAGGCCGTGCGCATGCAGAACCTGGTGCAAGACCTGTTGACGCTGTCGCGCCTGGAGGGAAGCCCTCCGCCCAGCATGCACGAATGGGTCGCGGTCTCGACGCTGCTGCGCCGCTGCGAGGACGAGGGGCGCGCGCTCTCGGCCCTGCTGACGCAGAACCAGCCCGGCAAGCCTCACCAGATCACGTTCCCCACGGCCGAAGCAGCGCAGGCGGCCGGGCAGGTGGCCGGCAATGCGGCCGAGCTGCAAAGCGCCCTGGCCAACCTGGTCAACAACGCTGTGCGCTACACGCCACCCGGAGGCAGCATCACCGTGGCGTGGGACGTGGAGCCTGATGGCAGCGCCCGTTTTATGGTGCGCGACTCAGGGCCTGGCATTGAGCCGCAACACCTGCCGCGCATCACCGAGCGCTTTTACCGCGTGGACCGCAGCCGCTCGCGCGACACGGGCGGCACGGGCCTCGGACTGGCCATCGTGAAGCATGTGGTGCAGCGCCATGGCGCAGCGCTGCAGGTGGCCAGCGTGGTGGGGCAGGGCTCGACGTTCACGGTGGTGTTTCCGCCGTCGCGCCTGCGTACGCCGCCGCGCGGCCTCAGCGGTGGGGTTCCTGCGGTAGCGGCGGAGCCGCCCGGCGTGTCTGCAGCCTGAGCACGCCCAGCAGCAGGGCCGTGAAAATCAACGCCGTCGCGCCTAGAGCGGCAGCGCTGGCGGCCCAAAAAGGCGAAGGGGAATGCATCGGACCCCAACCCGCCAGGCCGCGGTAGGCCAACACGTAGCCTCCATACAGTCCCACGCCCCACAGCAGCACGCAATAGACCGCCAATGGCGCCAGCGTGATGCGGTAGCTGCGCAGCACGAAGATGCACAGCGTCTGCAGGGCATCCGCCACATGGTAGGCGGCCACCCATACTGCCAGCGCGCCTGCCATGGCGACGACTTCCGCGCTGGTGGAGTACAAGGCCGTGATCGTGCCTTTTGCTATTAATAACATAGCTGCTAGCGCAAATCCCATAAGCGCTGCAAGCCAAAAACCCTTCAAGGCGACGGCAGCGGCCTGGTGCTCGTTCCCCGCGCCACGCCAGAAGCTCACGCGGGCGCTTGCGGCAATGGCCAGCGACAAAGGCACCATGTAGAGCACGGCGGCGAGGTTGGAAGCGATCTGGTGCGCAGCCGAGGCCAACGCCCCCTGGCGTGCGATGAACAGCGCCATCAGCGTGAAGGAAGTCACCTCCACCAGGATGGACAAGCCCGCTGGCAGGCCCAGCCGCAGAAAGCGCGCAATCTGCGCGGGGTCGGGCCGCTCCAACGGGCGCCACAGCCGCAGCGGGCCGTACATCGTGTGGCGACGCAGCATCCACCAGCCCAGCAGCATCAGGCCGTAGTTCACGGCCAGCGTGGCCCACGCGCAGCCTGCAGCACCCTGCGGCGCCAGACCGGCACCGCCGAAGGTGAACCAGACCGAGAGCGGCACTTTGACCGCCAGCGAGCCGACCTGCAGCCAGGTGACGAGCTGCGGGTGCCCCAAAGCCTGGTTGAGGGTGCTGTAGATGCGAAACAGCAATGCAGGCGGCAGGCCGAACGCGAGGATGGCCAGGTAGGCCTGCACCTCGCCGCGCAGCGCCGGCGGCACCTCGGTCCATTGCAGGAGCGGGCCTGGCGACAGCAGCACGGCCATGCCCAGCACCGCGGCACCCGCCCACAGGTACAGCGACTGGCGCACGCTGGCGCCCATGCCGGCCTGTGCGTTCGCGCCGCGCTGCTCGGCCCAGATGGGCAGCAAGGCCTGCAACACACCCATGAGCGCCACGTACACGCTCACGAACACGGCTGAGCCGATGGAGAGGGCGGCCAGGGACTCCTGCGAATGGCGTCCGGCAACGATGGTGTCGGTGACCCCGAAGGCCATCACCGCAAGCTGCCCGGCCAGCACGGTGAGTGCGTGCCGTGCAATGGTGGACAGCTCGGACATCAGCGCTTGCGGGCCGTGCGGCGCAGCACCAGCATGCGGTCGCCGCGGTCCGTGGGGCGGCTGACGCTCGCCATCTCCTGCCACTGCGCCGGGGGCAGCAACGCGCTCACCAGCGGTGCGGCGGAGGCGTCTGCGATGACCCAGTCGCACTGCGCCAGCTGTTCGGTGGGCACCATGTGCAGTTGCCCATGGTGCAGCAGCGCGGCCAACTGCGCACGGTTCAGCCCGTAGCCGACCACGCAGCTGTCGCGGTCGGTGATGGCTGCGGCAACACCCGCCACCTGGGGTGCGAAGCTGCGGCCATAGTTCAGCAGCGGCAGCCACAAGGTCATCATGAGCAGCCAGCCCAGCGTGGCGCCGCCTGCGGGCAACACCAGGCTGCGCCAGATGACGGGGCGGTTGCGTGCCGCGCGCCAGACCACCAGCAGGCACCACGCAGCCGTGGCGGCCAGCGCCACGCCGAAGGCCAACAGCGAGAACGACGGCACGTAGCCGGGCGCCAGCTTGGCCACGTTGGCCGCGGGCTTGGCCGGCACCCCTGTCTGCACCGCCAGCCACACCACCCAGATACCGATGGCCGAGGCGCTGAAGAACAGCAGGGTGAACCAGTCGATCAGCGCTGCGATGCTGCGCCGCAGCGTCGGCAGCGCAAAGGCGGCCAGCGCCGCCAGGGCGGGCAGGCCCAGCAGCAGTGCGCGGTCGGCCGGCTGGGTGGTCAGTGTGGCTGTCACGGCCACGAGGGCAAACCACAGCGGCAGTAACAGGTGCCGGTGCCATTCGCGGCTGAGGATCTGCTGCCGCCAGCGCCACAGCGTCCACAGCGTGAGGGGCCAGGCGGGCCAGCTGAACCAGATGAACAGGCGCACCAGGCTTTGCCACTGTTTCAGATCTTCGAAGCGCACGATGCGCCAGCGCCATAGGTCCAACTGCAGCGCCAGCGCGGCAGCGGCCACCGTGGCGGCCAGCAGCACGCCCCCTGCCACTGCGCGGCTTCGCAGTGTCGCGCCGCGCGTGCAGGCCACCAGCCAGGCACAGCCCAGGCCCAGCAGCACTGCGAGCGTGGGGGCGCCGCTGAGCACCAGCCCCAGCAGGCCGGCAATGGCGGTGAAGGTGGGCCACGCCGTGCGCCAAGGCATTGCGGAGCCAGCGTAAAACAGCAGCGCGGTGCAGCACAGCTGGGTGAGGTAGCTCGTGGTTTCATGCGACAGCTGGGCCAGTCCCAGGCAGGCGATGAAGGCCAGCAGGCCGGCGTCGGCCATGGCGCGGGCATAGTCGGCGGGCTGCGCCTCGCCGCCGAAGGCAAAGGCCACGGGCTGTGCGCCGGGGCTGCGCGCCAGGTAGTACACGCTGTACCAGGTGGCCGCCAGGGTCAGCAGCAGCAGAGCGACGAACGGCAGGCGCGCGGCAAGCTCCGCCGGCAGCCAGCCGTCCAGCGCCTGGATGGCCCACGCGCCCAGCCAGTAGGGCAGCAGTCCGTCGCCATCCGGCGGCACGCCCACCAGCAGCGGGTCCATCCAGGAGGTGCGCCCGAGGGCCAGTTCGCGCATGTAGCCGAACGAGGCGATGTCCGCATTGCGCCACGGGTCGCGCCCCACGAAGCCGGGAACGGCATAGGCCAGGCACAGCAGCAGCAAGGCCCAACGCGGCAGCGGGCGCACGGCGCTCTGGGCAACGATGGCGGGGGTCGGGTGTATCACGCGGACGGGGGGAAATGGCGTTGGGCCGAGGATAGCGGAGTGCGCAATAAAAAAGGCAGCGCGGAGAAGCCGGGCTGCCTGGTGTGTGCAGGTGCGGCGAATGGGTTCGCCACCTGCCTGCACGGGCCTGCACGGGGCAGGCCTTGCTGCTTACTTCGCTGCGGTCTTGCCGAAGCGGTTGCGGAAACGCTCCACGCGGCCGCCCATGTTGTCCACCGACTTTTGCGTGCCGGTGTAGAAGGGGTGCGATTCGGAGGACGTGTCCAGCTTGTACAGGGGGTATTCCTTGCCTTCGAAGGTCTCGGTTTCCTTCGTGTTCACGCAGGAACGGGTCACGAACTTGAAGCCGTTGGACAGGTCAACGAACAGCACTTCGCGGTAATTGGGGTGGATGCCTTCTTTCATGATCTTCTTCCTCAAGTCAGCGGGAGCCGCACCAGCCTATTCCAGTGTACTTTCCGCAAAAAAGCCCGCAATTATCGCACAAGCTGATTCAGCGGTGCTAGGCCATGCTGCTGATGGTGCGGCGAAAGCGCGCCAGCGACAGGGCGAACAGGACCGAGCCGATGCCCGCCAACGCCAGGAACTGCGGCCACACCACGTCCATGCCTGCGCCGCGGTACAAGATGGCCTGGCCCAGCTCCACGAAGTGCGTGGTGGGGGCCGCCAGCATCAGGTCCTGCACCAGCGCCGGCATGCTCTCGCGCGGCGTGGTGCCGCCCGACAGCATCTCCAGCGGGATGAGCGTGAGCACCATGAGCAGCCCGAACTGCGGCATGCTGCGCGCCACCGTGGCCATGAAGATGCCCATGGAGGTGGTGGCGAACAGGTGCAGCGCCGCCCCGGCCAGGAAGAGCCCCAGTGAGCCGCCAATGGGCACGCGCAGCAGCCCCTGCACCACCAGGACCAGCGACGTCGTGGCCGCCAGCAGCACCACCAGCGCCATGGACCAGACCTTGGCCAGCATGATCTCGGTGGGCGTGACGGGCATGACCAGCAGGTGCTCGATGGTGCCGTGCTCGCGCTCGCGGATCAGGGCCGCGCCGGTGAGGATGATGGACAGCATGGTCACGTTGTTGATGATCTGCATCAGGCTGCCGAACCAGGACTTCTCCAGCGCCGGGTTGAAGCGCATGCGCAGCGCCAGGTCCACGGGCGGGGCGGCGCCGCCACGGTAGCGCTGCACGAACTCGCCGACCTCGGCCAGCACGATCTGCTGCACATAGGCATTGCCGCTGAAGGCCTGGCTCATGCGCGTGGCATCCACGTTGAGCTGGACCTCCGCCGCGCGCCCCGCCAGCACGTCGCGCTGGAAGTCGGGCGGTATGTTGAGCACGAAGGTGTAGTGCCCCGCGTCCATGCCCGCATCCATCTCGCGCGCGGTGATGAGCGCCGGCGTGTTGAACTGCGGCGGGTAAAAGGCCGAAACGATGCGCTGCGACAGTTGCGACTGGTCCTCGTCCACGATCGCGATCGGCGCCTTGTGCAGGATTTCGGGCATGGCCGTGGCGGCGGCGTACACCGACAGCGTGAACACATACACGATCAGCACCAGCATGGTCGGGTCGCGCAGCAGGCTCCACAACTCCTTCACGCCCAGGCGGTAGATGTTGAGCAGGTGCAGGCGCACGGATGAGGAGGAGCCGGGCATTGGTCAGCGCTCCTGCTTCTTCAGCAGCGCAATCGCGCCCAGCATGACCACGGGCACCGACGCCAGCAGCGGCAGCAGCGCGCCCTGCAGGTCGGCCAGTCCCAGTCCCTTGCTGAAGACGCCGCGGCTGATCATGAACATGTACGTGGCCGGGTAGACCGAGCCGATGAGGCGGCCGCTGCCCTCCAGCGACGAGACGGGATCGATCAGGCCCGAGAACTGCACCGCCGGTATCAGCGTGCCGATGAGTGCGAAGAACATGGCTGCGATCTGGCTGCGCGTGACGCTGCTGGCCAGCAGGCCCATGCCGGTGGAGGTGACCGAGAACACCAGCGCTGCCAGCGCCAGCGTGGCAAAGCTGCCGGTGATGGGCACGCCGAACACGGTCACCGCCAGCAGGCACATGAGCAGGAAGTTCAGCATGGCCAGCAACACGTAGGGCAGTTGCTTGCCCAGCAGGAATTCGGTGCGTGTGACGGGCGTCACGTACAGGTTGAGGATGGAGCCCATCTCCTTCTCGCGCACCACGGCCAGCGCCGTGAGCATGGCCGGCAGCATGAGCATCAAGAGCGGAATCACCGCCGGCACCATGGCGGGCAGACTGCGTACGTCGGGGTTGTAGCGGTAGCGCGATTGCACGGTCACGCTGCTGGCCAGGCGCTGCCCCGTGCGCTCATGCAGTTGCGCGGCCAGCCAATGCTGGTGCATGCCTTGCACATAGCCGCGCACGGTTTCCGCGCGCATGGGCATGGCGCCGTCCACCCAGGCGCCGATCTCCACGTTCTTGCCGCGCAGCACGTCGCGGGCAAAGCCGCTGGGGATCTCGATGGCCAGCGAGAGCTCGCCGCTGCGCATGCGCCGGTCCAGCTCGGCATGGTCCGACAGCGGCGGTTGCTCGATGAAATAGCGCGATCCCGAGAGCGCGTTGGCATAGCTCTGGCTCAGCGTGGTCTGGTCGCGGTCGAGCACGGCGTAGCGCAGGTTCTCCACATCCATGTTGATGCCGTAGCCGATCACGAACATCAGGATCAGCGAGCCCGCCAGCGCCAGCGTGGCGCGCACCGGGTCGCGGCGCAGCTCCAGCGACTCGCGCCACATGTAGCTCAGCATGCGCTGCAGGCTGAAGGCGCGGTGCCGGGGTGCTTCTATTTCAGGAGCTGCTGCCGCTTGATTTGCGGGTGTTTCAAACTCTTTTGCGTTTGATACGACCGTCGATTGAGCGCTGAAAGCTCCTGTTTTTGTAGCGCCGTCATCGGCCGCGGGCTCGCCAGCGGCCTCCAGCAGGTAGCCGATGAACGCCTGCTCCAGCGTCTGGGCGCCGCGCCGGGCCATCAGCGCGGCCGGCGTGTCGCTGTCCAGCACCCGGCCCGCGTGCATCATGGACATGCGGTCGCAGCGCTCGGCCTCGTTCATGAAGTGGGTGGAGATGAAGATCGTCACACGGTCGCGGCGCGACAGTTCGACCAGCAGGCGCCAGAAGGCGTCGCGCGCCACCGGGTCCACGCCGGAGGTGGGCTCGTCCAGGATCAGCAACTCGGGCCGGTGCACCATGGCCACGGCCAGCGACAGGCGCTGGCGCATGCCCAGCGGCAGGTTGGCGGGCAGGGTGGCACGCTCGTCCTGCAGGGCAAAGCGCTGCAGCATCTCGTCCACGCGCGCTGTCACCTGTTCTTCCGGCACATGGAACAGGCGCGCGTGCAGCACCAGGTTCTGCTCCACCGTCAGCTCGCCATACAAAGAGAACGCCTGCGACATGTAGCCCACGCGCCGGCGCGTGGCCATGTCGTGCGGGTCCACCGCCTGCCCGAACAGCCAGGCACGGCCCTCGGACGCAGGCAGCAGTCCGGTGAGCATCTTCATGGTGGTGGACTTGCCGCAGCCGTTGGAGCCCAGAAAGCCGAAGATCTCGCCGCGTCGGATGCGAAAGCTCACCTGGTCCACGGCCACGAAGTCGCCAAAGCGCATGGTCAGGCCCTGCGCCTCGATGGCAATGTCGTCCTCGCCGTTGGTCGGCAGCGGTGGAATCACCACCGGGCTGTGGCCGCGCTTCCTGGCTTCGGGCAGCAGGGCGATGAAGGCTTCCTCCAGGGTGTCGACGCCAGCACGCTGCAGCAGCTCTTGCGGTGTGCCTGTGGCAAGAACGGCGCCATCGTCCATGGCCACCAGCCAGTCGAAGCGCTGCGCCTCGTCCATGTAGGCGGTGGCGACGATCACGCTCATGTGCGCGCGCTCGGTGCGGATGCGGGCGATCAGTTCCCAGAACTGCGCGCGTGCAAGGGGGTCCACGCCGGTGGTGGGCTCGTCCAGGATCAGCAGGTCAGGGTCATGGATCAGCGCGCAGCACAGCCCCAGCTTTTGCTTCATGCCGCCCGAGAGCTTGCCCGCGGGCCGCGCGAGGAAGGGGTACAGGCCTGTGCTGCGCGTGAGGTCGTCAATGCGCCTGCGCCGTTCGGCCGCGCCGTGGCCGAACAGGCGTGCAAAGAACTGCAGGTTCTCCTCGACCGACAGCGTGGGGTAGAGGTTCTTGCCCAGGCCCTGCGGCATGTAGGCGATGCGCGGGCAGATCGCGCCGCGGTGCGCCTTGCGCGCCATGTCGCCGCCCAGCACCTGCACGCTGCCCTGCTGCAGTGCGCGCGCGCCGGCCATCAGCGCCAGCAGGCTGGACTTGCCCACCCCGTCCGGCCCGATCAGGCCCACCATGCGGCCGGTCGGTATGTCCAGCGTGATGCCGCGCAGCGCCTGGGCCGCGCCGTAGCGCAGTTGCACGTCCCGCAGCCGGGCCACGGGGGTGGCGGTCTCAAGGTGCTGGGGCATGGAGCAGCCGGGCGTTACGGTCCGTCAGGGGGCCACGACGTTGTGCAGGTGCGCCGGCCAGTCGCGGCCCGCGTCCAGCTTGATCCAGGCCTGGCCGGGCAGGCCGGTCTTCACCTGCGTGATGTGCTTGCGCAGCAGCTCGGGGGCGATGCGCGCGCGCACGCGGAACATGAGCTTTTGCCGCTCGCTGGCCGTCTCCACGGTCTTGGGCGTGAACTGTGCCGTGCTGGCGACGAACGACACCTTGGCCGGGATCACATACTGCGGTGCGGCGTCGAGCACGATGCGCACCTCGGTTCCCAGCGCCACGCGGCCGGCCACGGTCTCGGGCAGGAAGAAGCTCATGTACACGTCGGTCAGGTCCACCAGGTTCAGCAGCTTGCCGCCGCCGCCCAGCACCTCGCCGGGCTGGGCCAGGCGCAGCTGCACGCGTCCATCGCGCGGCGCGGCGAGTTCGCTGTCGGCCAGGTCGGCGTTGATGCGCTGCACGGTCGCATCGGCGGCTTTTACCGCCGATTCGGCGCCGGCCACCTGGGTGCGCGCGGCAACGATGGCCGCGCCCGCGGCCTGCGCCTGTGCCTGCGTGGCCTTCAGCGCGGCCTGTGCGCTGCGCACGCGGGCCCGGTCATCGTCCAGTTCCTGCTCGGAGGATGCGCCCTCGCGCGCCAGCGTCTCCGACCGTGCCGCGCGGCGCTGAGCGGCGTCCAGGTCGGCCTCGCGCTGGGCGATCAGGGCCTGGGCGGCCGTGTGCTCGCTCTCGCGCAGTGCCACCTGGGCGCGCGCGGAGGCCACGGCCTGCAGGGCGCGGTCGCGGCTGGCCTCGGCCTCGCGCTGCTGGGCCAGCAGGCTGTCCACCTGCATGCGCGCCAGTGTCTGGCCGGCCTGCACGAAGTCGCCTTCCTGCACCAGGATCTCGGCCACGCGGCCGGCGTACTTGGTGGCCACGTCCACCTCGGTGGCCTCGATGCGCCCGTTGCCGCCCACAAGGCCGGCGTTCTGCTGCGTTTCCTTCCACTGCAGCCAGGCGTAGCCGCCCAGTGCGGCGATGGCAGCGATTGCGGCTGCGGCGATGAGGATTTTCTTGGGAATGGTCATGCGAGGGTCCCGTTGGGTTGTCAGCGCGCGGGCGCGCCGCCGCCCAGCGCGGCATAGACGGCGATGTGTGCGGCCTGCAGCGCATAGCGTGCCTGCACGAGTTGCTGCTCGGCGGCCAGCAGGTCGCGCTGGGCATCCAGCACTTCGAAGTAGGGCGTGGCACCGTGGTCGTAGCGCAGTTGCGCCAAACGTGCGCGTTCATGCAAGGCGTCGCGCTGGGCCTGCTGCAGCGTGATCTGGCGCGCTGCCGTGGCGCGCGTGGCCAACGCGTCTGACACTTCGCGGAAGGCCGTCTGCACGGTCTTTTCGTAGTCGGCCACAGCGATGTTCTGGCGTGCGGCGCTCAGATCCAGGTTGGACTGCAGGCGCCCGCCGTCGAAGAGCGGCACAGAGATGCTGGGAGCGAACGTCCAGGCGCGGCTGCCGCTGTCGAACAGGCCGTCCAGGTGCGCGCTGGCGGTGCCCGCACTCGTGGTCAGAGCGATGCGCGGAAAGAACGCTGCGCGCGCGGCTTGCACGCGGGCGTTGGCGGCGTGCAGGGTGTGCTCGGCGGCGGCAATGTCGGGGCGGCGCAGCAGCAGGTCGGAAGGCAATCCCGCGGGCACGGTGGGAAGGGCGACGGCAGCCTGGGGCGGCGCCAGGGCCAGCGCATCCCACGGTACGCCCACGAGCTGCGCCAGCGCATGGGCCTGCAGTGCCTGCTGCTGCGCGAGCTGGGTGCCGATGGATTCGGCCTGGTACAGCAGAGATTCCACCTGCGTCAGCGCCAGGCGCGAGATGGCGCCGGCCGCGTGGCGGCGCCCGAAGATGCGCAGGCTCTCGCGGCGCGTGGCGATGGTGTCTTCTGTCAGCGCGATGCGTTCCTGCGTTTCGCGCCATGCGAGGTAGTTGCGTGCCACCTGGTTCACCAGTGCGGCCTGGGCGGCGCGGCTGCCTTCGGCGGAGGCGAAGTAGGCCTGCTGCGCTGCCGCCTCCAGGCTGCGCACGCGGCCCCACAGATCCAGCTCCCAGTTGCTGATGGCAAGGCCCACGCGGTGCTCGCCGGTGGTGACGGCGCGGCCGCTCACGTTCAGGTCCCCCGGCACGCGTGCGCGGGTGTGGCTGCTGCCCACGGCCAGGGTCGGCCAGCGTTCGGCGGACTGCAGGCCCAGGGCGGCGCGCGCCTCGTCCACGCGCAGCATTGCCAGGCGCAGGTCGCGGTTGTTCTCGAGCGCCTGGCGCACCAGGCCTTGCAGTGTGGGGTCGCGGTAGAACATCCCCCACTCGGCCTGATCGTCAACGCTGACGGTGCTGTCATTGAAGGCGACGGGTGGCGCGGGCCATGCGGCGGGCAGCAGCGCAGGGGAGGGCACGTCCGTTCGCACCCCTGCCATGCATCCGGCGACTGTGACGCAGATCCCGAGCAGGCCCGTGCGCAGCGCTGGGCTGTCAAGGAGCGACACGAGGGCGGGGAGGGCGAAGGGCATACGCAGGCCGGCGATGGTAATCCGCAATTTCGTTCGCAGCGCCCGGTCCGTTGGGCGCCCCATTGCGGGCCACCATGCTATCGAAATGAGATGACAGCCAGTATGGGCCGGCGCGTCGCGCCGTGCCTTGAGGCGAATCAAGTGAGCGGTGGGCGGGGAGTCATGCCTGCGCACAGCGAGGGGCAATGGGCGGCCATGAAAAATGTCCGCTGTCAAGCCCCTGATGAGAAATGACATTGGCAAGAAAGGGCTGAGTAGACAAGAGGTTAGCTCGGATTGCTGGCATCCAGACGTTCTCTTGCTTTATAGGCCAGGAGCCACATGGGAGCATCGCGGCAGCAAAGCCAAGAGCATTTCAGCAAACATCCTGCACAAAAGCTGGAATGCAAACGCGCAGCTTTGAGCTGCGCGTTTGAGATGAGGCCAATCACGAAACGGGACAGCGTCAGCCCGGCTTCGGAGAAGGTGCCTTGATCTTGTCTCCTTTCCTGAATCCACGATCCCCCGCCATGAACGCGGCCAGCATGTGCGGGATCAACGTTGTCACATCGACCGCTTCGCCATACGCCTGGGCGTGCAGCGCGGCATAGCGGTCAAGATCCTGCTTCAAGCTGAGCGGGCACGCGAAGGTCAGTTTCGTGGATTCGAGTTTGGGGAGCGGCCCGAGCCGCAGCTTTTTCGTTGTGTTCATCGCATGGCCCCTCGGTTGAAGAACATTGGCTGGTAAGGACGAAGCTGTAAATCGCGGTTCACGATCACCCGGACCGGCAAGCCCGGCCGCGCCGTCAGCGTCGGCTGGATGTTCATGTTGCGCCGGGTCATCTCTTGCCCCACCTGGTTCACACTGTCCTGCAGACCATCGCGCCCGGCGATGACGATGCGGTTGCCGTTTTGCCGGTTCTCCGGCGCCGCCAGCTCGGCGCCAATGCCCAGCAGCGTGGTCAGCGCCGCCCCGGCAAAGATGCGGCCCCAATGCCGATCCACGTCATCCTCCAGACCGGCATAGCCGGCCGGATCGGTGCCCACGAGGTTGTCCAGTGTCAGCGAGGACGTGTCCGGCAGGATGATGCGGTTCCACACCATCTGCACTCGGCTCTGCCCATAGCTCACCTGGCTGTTGTAGCGCCCGAGGATGCGCGAGCCCTGCGGGATCAGCAGGAACTTGCCCGTGGCCGTGTCGTAGACCGGCTCCGTCACCGTGGCAATCACATCGCCCGGCAGATCGGACTTGATCCCCGTCACCAGCGCTGCCGCTATCACCGTTCCGGCCATGACCTGGTACGGCGAGGTCGGCATTTGGAGATGGCCAGAATTACGGGTTTCCGTAGAACCGCCTTTCAGGAAGGCTTCCTTCTGCTCCTGCCGGTTCTGCACGGCGGCCGGATCGGCAGGCTGGGCCGCCGTCGAAGCTGGGCCAGCCGCCATCGGGTCGAACCCCGCCAAGGCGCTGGCCATGCTGGGTGTATTGAGGGCACCGGGCGCCGTCTGCGCGACAGCGCCAGCGGCTTGTCCGGGCTTGCCCGAGCGGAAGAACACCGACGAAGCCGCCGCAGCTTCTGCCTCCTTGCGCAAGGCATCGGCGGGATCATGGCCCGGCGGCATGTACGTAGGCTGCTGCGATGCCACGATGGCCGGCCCCAAATCGCCCGGCAGCGGCGGCCCCAGCTCTGGCACCTTCGGCAGCTTGGAGTAATCCGAAGGCAGCCCATCCAACCCCTCGGACTTGGACACGCGATCCACGTTGTACAGCTCGTTCTGCCCGCTCCCGCGCCGGTGCGGCTGCAATGACCAGATCGTGGCCCCGAGCACGGCGACCGACAAGCCACCCGTGAGGATGGCCAACGTGCGCCGGTTCAGGCGCGTGACCGATCGCGGCTGGGCGCGCAGCGCCACCGCCTCAGGCGCGACCTTGCCCGCCGACGACGTGGCAAGTTCAGGAGAATCGTCTTGCTGCATGGTCAATTCCTCCGCGTGCCATCCGTGCGCTCGATCCGCACCACGTCGCCCTTGTCACCTCCAAGACGCAGCTCAGCCGCGCCGAACAGGCGATCCACGATGTAGTACGGCGAGCGGAAGCGGTAGTTGACCAACTGCCCATCCCCCTGCGCGCCGATGACGAACAGCGGCGGCAGCTCGCCCTGGGCGATGCCCGGCGGGAACTGGATGTAGACCTTCTCGCCATCGTCGAAGGCACGCAGCGGCTTCCACGGCGGATTGCTGCCGCTGACCGCGTAGCGGAATCGGATCTTCTCCAGCGACAGCCCGCTATCGACCGGCGCGGCAGCACTCGCCGCCTGCGCCTGGCGCTGCAAGGCCAGCATCTTGTCTTTCGGATACTCCCAGGACACCGACGCCATCCACGTCTTCTCGGTCGAGGTCAGCTCCAGCAGATATGTCCTACGGCTGGTGGTGATGACCAGATTCGTCTTGAGGCCCGAGCGGATCGGCTTGACCATCACATTGACCCGCAAGTCCGCGCCGGAGCCGCTGGACGTGTCGCCCACGATCCAGCGCACGGTATCACCCGCGGCCACGGTCACCAGTTCCTCGCCGGGCTGCAGCGTAACCACCGTCACTCGGCCCACGGCCGCATAGACCTGGTACAGCGCGCCATCGGTAAAGGGCCACACTTGAATGGCGTTCACGTAGCCCTCGCGCGTGGGTGCAATGCGCGCCTCGGCATTGGCCCGTGATACGCGCAGTTTCTCGTCGGTAGGTTCCGGCGATGCCTTGGCATCCGCCGTGCCAGGCAACGGCTTCATCTGGCCAGGAAGCGCCAGCGGTTCGGGCACGCTGACCACCTCCACGGGCTTTGGCACCTCCGGCAGCGGCTGGGCCTGCACGGGTTCATCCAGCAAGATCGACGGCGGCTTGCCCTGCGTGGCGCAGCCCGCGAGGGCGGCGAATGTCAGCATGGAAGCACAAAAGCGGAAAGGCACGTTCATGGTTTTGCTCCTTCGGAAGAATCCAGTTCACGGCTCCATGACAGGCCGTTGACGTAGATACCCAGCGGGTTCTTGCGCACGCGCTGCTCGGTGCGCGGGGTTTGCTGCACGGTGGACACCACCGCGTTCCAGCGCTCGGTGCGATCCAGCGCACCGTTGACGAAGCGCGTCTCCGTCCAGCGCACGTTGAAAGACGACTCACTGGCACGGGTCACGCTGCTGATCTGCACCGTCACCGACTCCTTGCCGATGCGCGAGAACGGATCGTTCACCCGCGCGTACTCGTTGAGCACCACGGCCCCCTTGTCCGTGGTGTAGTCGTAGGCATCGAGCCAGTTCTGCCGCACCACGATGGGATCGATGGACAGCGAGCGCACCAGGCCGATGAAGCGGCCCAGGTGGTAGGCCACCTGGGCATCGCTGGGCTGGTACGGCGTGGCGGCTTCGCCCACAGCACGCACCTGGCCCGCGTTGTCCACCTCGATGACGTAAGGCGTCACGATGGACTGCGCCGAGCGCCACACAAGGCCACCGGCCATCAGCACGGCCAGCGTAAGACAGCCGAAAGCCATGAAGCGCCAGTTCTTCGCCTGCACGCGGGCCGAGCCGATGCGCTCGTCCCAGACCTGGGCAGCGGATTGGTACGGAGTGGCAGGCTGCGGCGTGTCGCTATAGCGCACCTGCGGTCGTTTGAATCGCATGGTCTTTTCTCCTTATGAGTCGGAATCACGCAGGCTCGGGCCTTGGCTGGAACTGCCGCCATCGCCGCTACGCAGCGTGTGGGCGGCGGTCGTCGCGGCATGGGTGAGCTGCTGCCTGCGATGCAGGCGCTTAGCCCAGGCGGGTTGTTCGGCAGACGGAGCCGATCCGGCAGCGTCAGGGCCGGCGGGTGCGGCGCCGGAGGCCGGCGCGTCATCGGGCCGAAAGGCCGCCGCCATGCGCTCCTTCATTGAGCGCGCCCCATCGGCCACCTTCTGCCCGGCCGCTTGGGCGCCGGTCTTGGCAACATTGCCCACGCCAGCGGCGGCGCCCTTGAGGCCGCCACCGGCCGAAGCGGAGCCGGCCTGATAGGCCGACTTGGCGCTGCCTGCGGTCGATGCCATCGAGCGAGCGGCGGCCGGTGCCATGCGCGCTCCAGCCGCTACGGCGCTACCCACCCCAGAGGCCGCGGCACCGACGGCCACAGCAGTTCCGGCCGCGCCGATGGCAGCACCGGCCATCGCCCCAGCGCCAAGCTGCGGCCCACCGGACACCAGCCCAGTCGCAATGCCCGGCCCGAAGATGCCCAGTGCGAGCATGGACAGCGAGGCCAGCATGATGACCAGAGCGTTGTCGATAGAGGGCTCTGCCCCAGCGGGAATCTTGAACTCGGCGAACAAGCCCGAGCCAATGCCCACGATGACGGCGAGCACCAGCACCTTGATGCCCGAGGACACCACGTTGCCCAGCACCTTCTCGGCCAGGAACGCCGTTTTGTTCCAGAGCGCGAACGGCACCAGAACGAAGCCCGCCAGCGTGGTCAGCTTGAACTCGATCAGCGTGACAAAGAGCTGCACCGCCAGCACGAAGAAACTGACGATGACCACCAGCCAGGCGAAGAACAGCACCACGATCAGGTCGATGTGGACGAACACCTCGGGGAAGCCTGCCAAGTCGCCGATCTGCTTGAAAATGGGCGCCGCAGCTTCCACGCCCACCTTGGCCAGGTGGCCCGGTTGCAGAAAGTTGTCCATGCTCAAGGTCGAGCCGCTGGCCGTCAGGCCCAAGCCGGCGAACGAGCGGAATACCACGCCGGCCAGCATGTTGAAGTTGCCGATGATGTAGGCGAAGGCGCCCACGTACAGCACCTTGCGCAGCAGCTTGGCGATCACGTCTTCGCCCTGGCCGCTGGCATGGCCAAGTGCCCAGAACAGCCCGGCGAGCGTCATGTCAATGACGATCAGCGTGGCCGTGAGGAACGCCACTTCGCCCTGCAGCAGCCCAAAGCCCGAGTCGATGTAGCGCGAGAACGTGTCGAGGAATCGGTCAATGACCGTCACGTCATTCATGGCCGTACCCGTCAGTTGCCGTAGAAATGGACGGTCTGTGGCGTGTACGGCGTGCCGTCGCCAATGAAGCGCCGCCGCACTTCACGCCCACGCTCGGCCGCGGCCGCCTGCCGGGCCTGTTCCAGCGAGGCCGCGCGATCCTGCGTGAGCTGCAGGCGCTGCGTCTGAATGGATTGCTTGGCCTGCAAGGCCAGCAACTGGTTCATGACCTGCATGGCTTGCAGCGCACCGACGGCGGACTGGCTCTTGCCCACCAAGTCGGCCAGCACACCTTCGTCATCCTTGAGGTTCTGCGAGGCCTGGGCTTGCATCTGCATGGTGGTCTGCAAGCTGGTGAGCGTGTTCTTCCAACGTTCCTGCGCATCCCGGTACATCTGGTCGCCGCTCACGGTGGCGGCGTACTGCTCGGGATACAGGCGCTTGAACTCCTTGTCCAGGTTCACCACGTCATAGGCCAGGCCCTTGGCCTGGTCAATCAGCCGCTGGGTCAGCGCCAGGTTGGCGCGCAACTGGCCGACGACGCTGGACGGCAGGCTCGCCAGATTGCGTGCCTGGTTCCTCAGCATCTGGGCCTCGTTCTCAAGCTGCTTGATCTGGTTGTAGATCTGCTCCAGCGTCTGGATGGCCGTCAGCGTGTTCTGGATCAGGTTCGTGGGGTCGATCACGACCCATTGCGCATGGGCGGTGGTGGTGCAAAGCACGGCCGCGATGGCGGCAGCGACAAGACGCTTCTTCATGATGGGTTCTCCTGTGTTTGAGGGGACGGGAACGAGGACAACAGCTCGGCGGCCCAATGCAGGCCGCGGTGGCGCAGCCACGCGGCTGCAAACAGGGTGGAAGCGGAAGGCGTGGAGGTGGTGGCCGCAGCGAGCACCGCGTCGATGTCGCGCTGGTCTTGCGGCGTGGATGCGCCCGCGAAGGCCAGCGTTGCCAGCCCCAGGTCGAGATCGAACAGGCGGTTGCCGAGACGGGATTGGTAGTAGTAGTCGCGCTTCGGAACTGCCGTGGCGACGATCTGAATCTGGCGCGAGTTCAGCCCGAAGCCCTCGTAGATCGTGCGAATCTGCGGCTCCATCGCTTGCGGATTCGGCAGAAAAATCCGACTCGCGCAGCTCTCGATGATCGCGGGCGCGATGCTCGAATCCTTGATGTCTGCGAGCGATTGCGTGGCGAAGATGACGCTGACGTTCTTCTTGCGCAGCGTCTTGAGCCACTGGCGGATGCGCGCCGCGAACACCGGGTCATCGAGGAACAGCCACGCTTCATCGAGGATCAGCAGCGTGGGCGCACCGTCGAAGCGTTCATCGAAGCGCGCAAAGAGGTAGTGCAGCACGGCCATGACGGCAGCCTTGCTGTGCATCAGCTCTTCCATCTCGAAGCACTGCACGGAGCCAGCGCCCAGACGGTCCGAATCCGCATCCAGCAGCTTGCCGTGCGCGCCGCCGAGCACATAGGGCGCGAGCGCCTGGCGCAGCGCGTTCGATTGCAGCAGCACCGACAAGCCGGTCATCGTGCGCTGCTCCAGCGGAGCACCGGCCAGGCTCCCCAGCGCCGACCAGATGGCCGCCTTCTCCTCGGGGCCAACAGCCACGCCTTCGTGCAGCAACCGCCCCTCAACCCACTCGGCCGCCCAGGTGCGGTAGCCCTCGCGGTCGATACGGGCCAAGGGTTGGAAAGCGATCTCGCCATCCATTCCAAGGTCGTAGTGCTCGCCGCCCAGGCCCAGGATGGTGGCGCGCATGGAGCGCCCCATGTCAAAGGCGAAGATGCGCGAGCCGCGATAGCGGCGGAACTGCATCGCCAAGGTGGCGAGCAGCACCGACTTGCCCATGCCGGTCGGGCCGGCCACTAGCGTATGGCCCACGTCGCCGATGTGCGTGACCAGCCGGAACGGCGTCGCGCCTTCGGTGCGGGTCACGATCAGCGGCGGTCCGTCGAGATGGTCATTGCGCTCGGGGCCGGCCCAGACCGCCGACACCGGCATCAGGTGCGCCAGGTTCAGCGTCGAGACGATGGGCTGGCGCACGTTGGCGTAGGCATGACCCGAAATCGACGACAGCCAGGCATCGACCGCATTCAAGGTCTCGGGCATCGTCACGAAGCCGCGCCCCTGGATGACGCGCTCCGCCATGCGCAGTTTCTCGTCGGCCACGGCGGCATCGGTGTCCATGACGGTGACAGTCGCCGTCAGGTAGCCAAAGGCGACTTGATCGCTGCCCAGTTCCTGCAACGCGGCGTCGGCGTCGGCCGACTTGTTGCTGGCATCGGTATCGACCAGCGGGCTTTCCTGCTGGAAGATCGTTTCGCGCAACAGCGCGATCACGTTCTTGCGCTTGGCGAACCATTGGCGGCGCAGGCGGGAAAGCTCCTTTTCCGCATCGGCTTTGTCCATGCAGAGGAACCGGGTTGACCAACGATAGGCAAAGCCGAGGCGGTTGAGGTCGTCCAAAATCCCCGGCCAGGTCGAGCTCGGAAAGCCCCGCACCGTCGCCACCCGCAGGTGCTGGTCGCCCAACATCGGCGCCAGCCCCCCGATCAGCGGTGCGTCGGCCAGCAGCGCATCCAGGTGGAATGGCACCTCGGGCACGCCCACGCGGTAGCGCCGCGTGGAGATAGTCGAGTGCAAATAGGTCAGCGTCTGCCCATCATCGAGCCACGCGATCTCCGGCATCACTCCGTCGAGCAGATCGAAGACGCGATCCGTCTCCGCGACGAAGGCTTGCAGCCGCTCGCGCCAGTCCACGCCTTCGGTGGGGCGGTTCTCGTACAGCAGGCCCGCTGCGCGAGCGCGTGATTCCTCAGCAGGCAGGTACACCAGCGTGAAGTGGTAGCCGCTCTCGAAGTGGTTGCCAGAGTCCTCGAAGGCCGCGCGACGCTCTTCATCGACCAGCCACGACAGTGGCTCGGGAAACTCCGAGTGCGGATAGTCCGCCGCTGGGTGGCGCTCGGCCTCGATGAACAAGGCCCAGCCCGAACCCAGCCGGCGCAGCGCGTTGTTCAGCCGCGCCGACGTGGAAATCAACTCGCCCTGTGTGGCGCTATCCAGATCAGGCCCACGAAAGCGTGCCGTGCGCTGGAAACTGCCGTCCTTGTTCAAGACGATGCCAAGCCCAACAAGGCCAGCCCAGGGCAACCAGTCGGCCAGCAGCGCGGGCCGCTGGCGGTATTCGGCAAGGTTCAGCATGGCATCCCCCTACACGTCCAGCAGCGGTCGGTGCTTGATGTGGCGGGCGAAGACCTGCATGAACTGCGGATCGACACGTGCGCCCCAAACCGCCAGCGAATGGCCGGCGATCCAGAGCACCACGCCGGGAATCCACATCTGCAAGCCCAGGCCCACGGCGGCGGCCAGCGTGCCGTTGGTGATGGCCACGGTGCGTGGGGCACCGCCCATCAAGATCGGCTCGGTCAGCGAACGGTGCAGCGGAATCTCGAAACCAGGGGCGAAGCCGGAAGCGAACCCCTGCACGCCATCGTGGGCCGCGTTCATACGACCGCCCCGCCCGAGAAGCTGAAGAACGACAGGAAGAACGAGGACGCGGCAAACGCGATCGACAGACCGAAGACGATCTGGATCAGCTTGCGGAAACCGCCCGAGGTATCGCCGAAGGCCAGCGCCAGGCCCGTGGCGATGATGATGATGACCGCGATGATCCGGGCCACCGGCCCCTGGATGGATTCGAGGATGGATTGCAGCGGCCCTTCCCAGGGCATCGAGGAACCCGCGGCCTGGGCCGTGCCCGCGAGCAGCAGCATCAGCGCCGCCAGCACCAGACCCTGCAGGGCCGGACGAGCCAGGCCATCCAGTCGCGCGGAGCCGGAGCGGCGAGGAAACGGATTTGCGGAAATACGGAAAGCAGGAACGATCATCTGCGTCATGGCAGTTCTCCAGAGTGGTCAGGGGACAGGGAGGAAAGGTCGGACTGCGGCAGCAGCTCCGGAAATGGAGCCTCCAGCGCATCCGCCAGTTGGTAGCCCACGCCGTCGAAGCCGACGACGCGGGCGATGCTCTCGATGCGGCGCTTACGCCCGCGTCCGGCGATGTGGATCACCACGTTGACCGCTTCGGCGATCAGCGCACGGGGCGGGTTCACCGCCACTTCGAGAATCAGTTGCTCCAGACGCAGCAGCGCGCCCAGCGCGGAGCCGGCGTGGATCGTGGCGATGCCGCCCGGATGGCCGGTGCCCCAGACCTTGATGAGATCCAGCGCCTCGGCGCCGCGCACCTCGCCGACGACGACGCGATCCGGCCGCAGGCGCATGGACGATCGCACCAGCTCCGTCATGGACACGACGCCCTGCCGCGTGCGCAGCGGGACGTGGTCGCGGGCCGCGCATTGCAGCTCCACCGTGTCTTCGAGCACCAGCACGCGGTCGCCGGTGGCGGCGATTTCGGCCAGCAACGCATTGGCGAGCGTGGTCTTGCCCGTGCTGGTGCCGCCGGCGATCAGGATGTTCTGGCGCTCGCGCACGGCGTGCACCAGCAAGCCCGCCTGCGCGGCGGTCATCATTCCGTCCTCGATGTAGCGCGACAGCGGGATCACACCGACAGCGCGCTTGCGCAGGGCGAAGGCCGGCCCCGGCGCGGCCGGTGGCAGGATGCCCTCGAAGCGTTCGCCGGTTTCCGGCAGCTCTGCTGTCAACAGCGGTTGGCCGCGATGCACCTCGGCACCGACATGGGCGGCCACAAGGCGGATGATGCGTTCGCCGTCTGCTTCGGACAGCTCCACGCCCATCGGTGAGCGCCCCGATGAAAGCCGGTCGATCCACAAGGTTCGATCCGGGTTGAGCATGATTTCCACCACGTCCGGGTCTTCGAGCGCGGAGGCGATCAACGGCCCCATCGCCGTGCGCAGCATCTGGATGCGTCGGTCCAGCGAAACAGCAGTGAAGGATGGAACGGCGCTCATGACGAACGCTCCCCCGTGTGCTGCGGCACCTCCTCCATCCGCATCGGATCAGGGTGCAGTTCCTCCACCACGCCCCTTACCAGACTGCGCCCGCGCAGCAGGTGGCGGCCAAGCTGTTCGACAAACTGCTCGAAGCGCGCCTTGCCCTGAGCGCGGGCCGCTTCCTGATGGGCTTCCGGCACGGGTGTGCTGACGGTCAGGAAGTAGCGGATGAACAGTGCCAGAGTCTCGATCTGGATGTTCTGGTCGCGCTCCAGCCGTTCGGCGTGGCGAGACAGGCGATCCAGCCGCTTGGCGATGGCCGCTTCGCGCTGGTCACCCGTGTCGGGCGACAGCCAGGACGCTAAGGCGGCAGCGACGATGCTGGACTTGGAAACGCCCTTGGTGGCAGCCAGTTCATCGAGTCGTTTGCCGTGTTCGGGTTGGATGAAGACATTGAGGCGGTGTTGGGTCATAGGTCAATTCCGTCGTCAGGGTCAAGGGATGCCAGCCGGGCCGTGCGCTGCAGGGCCGGATCGAGCTGGCGCGGAAGGGGAAGCGGCGAGTCGTCGTCATCGAGCAGCGCGAGGTCGGCGACGGACGCGGCCAGCTCGGGGTCGTAGGCGACGGCCTCAGTTAGTTCGGGCTGGCGGCGTGGCCCGCCGTCGTCGGACGCAGCGAAGCCGTCGGTGGCTTCGGACGCGGACGCGGAAGCGACCGGCACGGCAGGAATCGCCAGGCTGCTCCAGTCGTCCGGGCGCTGCGGCGGCACGTCGGCGTACTGCCCGTCCGCTAGCACTGGCGGCGACAGCACGCGGCGCTTGAAATTGGCGTCCGCGTAATAGCGCAGCTTCTTCGCACGGATCGGCGCCATGCTGGACACCATCACCACGGCCTCGTCGGGTGGTAGCTGCATCACTTCGCCCGGCGTCAGCAGCGGGCGCGCGGTTTCCTGGCGCGACACCATCAGGTGGCCCAGCCACGGCGCGAGCCGATGGCCCGCGTAGTTGCGCTGCGCGCGCAGTTCGGTGGCCGTGCCCAACGTTTCGGAAATGCGTTTGGCCGTGCGTTCGTCGTTGGTGGCGAAGGTCACGCGCACATGGCAGTTGTCGAGGATCGAATGGTTCTGGCCGTAGGCCTTGTCGATCTGGTTGAGTGACTGCGCGATGAGGAAGCTGCGGATGCCGTAGCCCGCCATGAAGGCCAAGGCCGTCTCGAAGAAATCCAGGCGCCCCAGCGCCGGGAACTCATCGAGCATCAGCAGCAGCTTGTGACGGCGCGCTATCCCGTCGGAGCCGTCCAGCGATTCGGTAAGACGCCGCCCGATCTGGTTGAGGATCAGGCGAATGAGCGGCTTCGTCCGTGAGATGTCCGAAGGCGGCACCACGAGGTACAGCGATACCGGATGCTCGGCCGAGATCAGATCAGCGATGCGCCAGTCACAGCGCGAGGTGACTTCGGCCACCGTGGGATCGCGGTACAGGCCGAGGAACGACATAGCCGTGGACAGCACGCCCGAGCGTTCGTTGTCGCTCTTGTTGAGCACTTCGCGCGCCGCTGAAGCCACCACCGGATGCGGCCCACCACCTTCCTCATTCACGAGGTGTGGCGTGGTCATCATCCGGTGCAAGGTCAGCTCGAAGGGGCTGGCCGGGTCGGACAGGAAATTGGCGACGCCGCGCAGCGTCTTGTCTTCGCCCGCGTAGAGCACATGCAGGATCGCGCCGACCAGCAGCGCATGTGAAGTCTTCTCCCAATGGTTGCGCTTCTCCAGCGCGCCTTCGGGATCGACCAGGATGTCCGCGATGTTCTGCACATCGCGCACTTCATGCGCACCGCGCCGTACCTCCAGCAGCGGGTTGTAGGCCGCCGACTTCGCATCCGTGGGGTTGAACAGCAGGCAGTGGCTGAAACGGCTGCGCCAGCCTGCGGTGATCTGCCAGTTCTCGCCCTTGATGTCGTGGATGACTGCCGATGCCGGCCAGCTCAACAAGGTGGGCACCACCAGGCCCACGCCCTTGCCCGAGCGCGTAGGCGCGAAGGTCAGGACGTGTTCCGGGCCTTCATGCCGCAGGTACTGGCGGTCGTGCTGGCCCAGGAACACGCCGGCTGGTTGCGTGAGGCCCGCCTTGCGAATGTCCTGCGCGTTAGCCCAGCGCGCAGAGCCGTAGGTCGTGACGAGGCGCGCTTGGCGCGAGCGCCAGACCGACATGGCGATGGCAACGCCCACGGCGACCATGCCGCTGGCGCCGGCAATGGCGCCGCCGGTGTCGAATACTTCAGGTGCATAGGCGCCGAAGAAGAACCACCACTCAAACAGTTTCCAGGGGTGGTAGATCGACGTGCCAAGGAAGTCGAACCAGGGCGAGCCAAGGCGTACTTGATAGCCAAGGGCCGCTGCTGTCCATTGCGTGGCGCTCCATACGCCAGCGATCACGATGCCGAATACCACGGCAATCTGACCGAACAGCACGTTCGTCCCTTGCATAACCTTGCCTCCGATTTCTTCTGCGCTGATTCCCTGTTGGAAGTGGCACAACAACGTGCCGTAGGCGTCAGGATCAGTGGTCGGGTCAGTGCCGGTCAAAGACCGTTATCGGGATGGAGATGCTGAAAAGAACATCATTTCAAGCAGGCGCGCACACAACGAAAACGCCGCAAGCAAAAGCGCATTGCGGCGTATCGGGCAAGAAAATCGTGCTGCGTTGCAGGCAGCAGACATTTCAGAACTTCGGTGGTTTCTCAGACGGGGTGTATGGCGTTGTCCCTTCACCAAGGAAGCGTCGGCGCGTGGCTTCGGCCACCCGGTTGCACAGCGCATCGCCTAGCTTGGCGCGATCCAGCTTGCACTGCTGGCGAAGTTCCTTGAGCCGCTCAGGGTTGGCCGTCAGTGATTCCACCGTGTCAGTGGGCTCAGGCTTGCTGCAGCCGACCAACACCACAGAGAAGGCCGCCGCAAGGGGCAGCATCATGAATTCGCGCATGGCGTACCTCCGCTATTTCTCGTCATTGAGCGCTTCGCCCTGGCTCGTCCCATTGGACTGCAAGCGCTCGATGAAGCGCGCCAGCGCCTGCGAGGGCTCGCCATCCCGGCGAAGGAGATAGGTCGTCAGCATGGGCGGCGTGCCCGCCAGCGGACGGCCCACGATGTTGGGCTCACGGCTGGAGGCGATGTGTGCGGCACCGGCCAAACCCAACGCAAGCCCAGCCGACACCAGCGCCATCATCAGATCGAAGGTGGCCACACGCTGCGCGATCAGCGGCTCCTGCACTTGTTGGCGCAAGAAGCGATCTACCTGGCGGGCATGCCCCTCGCAGAAGGCTGGATCGCCCAGTGCCAACGGGTAGCGCAACACCTCTTCCAATGGAATACGCTTGTGACTGAGTACGGGGTGGCGTGCCGGAACGGCCACCATCAGCTCATCGTCCCACACAGGCTCAACCAAGATACCGTCGCCGGCGTCTTCGGCCATGGAGAAACCAGCGTCGTACAAGTCATCATGCAGGCCCTTGATCTGCTGGGCCAGGGGCACGTCGAACAGGCGGATCTCGATTTCGGGGTCTTCTTCGCGGCAGCGGGCCAACAAGGCCGGCAGGCGTGACGGGGTGATGCCGTCGGACAGCGCAATGCGCAGTTGACCATGGAAACCGTTGGCAGCTGCTTTCACGCTTTCACGAGCCTGCTCTACGACAGTGAAGATGCGTGGCACATGCTCCAGGAACAGCTTGCCCGCAAGAGTCAGCCGCGTGCAGCGGCTGGTGCGCACGAATAGTTGCACGCACAGTTCCTCTTCCAATTCTTTAATGGCACGCGACAGCGGGGATTGCTCCATGTGCAACTTCTCTGCCGCTCGTGCGAAATGTAGCTCTTCAGCTACGGCAAGAAAGCAGCGAAGATGACGAAACTCCATATAACCGCCTTCTGTTTATACCGAGCTGGAACCACCTGCTCCTCGATGCAATTCCTGCTCAGTGTTTTAACAAAGCAAGAAAATTCGTCGCCTATCTAAAAATCCCGCTATGCGTTTTCTCATCAAACACTCAACTTCATTGAAAATCAATGAAAACTACATTTATAGATTTTTGCCAATTGATGTCGTCAAATTCAATTTTCATACGCCAACCATCTTGAAGATTTATTCAAGACAACAAGAGGAATCCAGCAGCATATCCTCAAAGAATGCGCCAAATCGGTTTTCGGGATCAAGAATATGAATCTCCAATATCCATCGCATCGGAGATGGGTGTGCTTCATATTCCGCTAAATCCCCTTTGTATATGGCTGCATGCGGAAAATCAGAAATCCTGTGGCCAGGTAAGTCAAAATTTAGCCGCCACCCCATAGATTCTGCAGTTATTCTTGCGAATTCATAAAGCTCGCGCCCAGTCAGTTTTTTCTTTTCCCAAACGCTCCTGACTTCATGAAAAAGGCGTTCGGCGTCCTGAGCGCATCGCCCTTGAAGAGCACTCTGACCAACCGTGAATGTTTTTCCGGCATCACCCTCCCAGGCGTTGAAGCGCGGTGCAATGTCCAAGAAGAAAATATCATTTTCTTGAAGCACAACACCAGGGACGGAGTTCACCCTCATCGGTTTGGTGGTGTTGCTGCCAAAGCGAACTCGTGTCGGGTGCCAACTCAAGGCTAGGCCCGCGTCCAGCAGAACTTGCTTAGCCATGGCTACAGCATCTTCCTCAATCATGCCGGGAAGAATTCTCTTAGAGATATCGCGAATGGCCTGTTGCGTTTTTTGACGAGCGACCAACATTCCATCCACGGAGAAAGCAGGTCCTACGCGCTCTGCAGGATTTGCATTGAATTCGATCATTGAATTTGCCTTGCTGCTGATTTTTTGGGCATACATATCTGAGCCAATTCATATATCCGACATCAGATGGAAAAACAGCTTAGCAAGCGAACGGCTGCATTGGAGGTACAACTGCCATCGTATCGGGCCAAGCGATCCACAGATTCGGCCAGAAAGCTCGGCAAAAGCGTGGCAAGAAGGCGCTGCTTTGTATAATTGCAGCGTCAAGCATCCGTGCTCAGAGCATCAATGCTAATATGCCAAGAGCAGTAGTTGATTGTGAAGCTACTAGGCGTTGACCCCAAGAATGTGCGCATGAAAACCATCGGGATCATTATCTTTGAAAGCTCGCAATCGTTGGATATTGCAGGCCCAATGGACGTGTTTTCCGAGTCCAATTTATTTCTCTTGCCGGAGGAGAGATATAGATTAATCACCATTGGAGCGGATGCCAGCCTAATTCGCTGCTCTAACGGCCTGCGCATGCTTGCCGATCACCACTGGAGCGACGTAAAAGAGCCGGTTGATACTCTTTTAGTCGCTGGAGGCAGCAGCGATCTTCACGAACGAGACTTTTCGCCTGAGTTTTTTCGATGGCTACGTGATTTTTCCAAGAAATGTAATCGCCTGGGCTCTATCTGCAACGGCGCCTTCATTTTGGGACGAGCGGGACTTCTCGACAATCGCACCGTAACAACACACTGGGATTCAGCCAGCATTCTTGAAAAAATCTGCCCCTCAGCCCATGTCTTGCCAGACAAAATTTATATTGAAGACGGCAATCTTTATACGTCTGCCGGCGTAACTGCGGGCATCGATCTTTCGCTTTTTCTGCTGCGCCAGGATAAGGGTTCCCTTATCTCCCTCAATGTTGCCAAGCGCCTGATTGTTCTGATGCAGAGAATCGGGGGGCAATCGCAGTTCAGTCCATACATCAATGTTTATGCGGAGGCTGATTCCCCGATTTCCAAAGCGCAGCGCCATGCGCTTGAAAACCTGCGAAATCCTCTCTCGATGCCGGAGCTGGCGGAAGTTGCACAGATGAGTGTGCGTAACTTCTCCCGGCAGTTTCTGAAAGAGCTTCAAATAACGCCTTCGGAGTTTGTGGAACGGGCACGTGTGGATGCGGCCCGATCCATGCTGGAGTGCAGCGCCACGCCCTTGAAAACGATTGCCTTTGAATGCGGCTTTGTGGATTCAGAACGCATGCGCAGAGCCTTTGTGCGGTGCGTGGGCGTCACTCCTCAGCAGTACCGAAGCACATTCAATCCCGTCAACGAATAGCGTCTTTCGATGCTGCCGGAATATCGATTGTCATGCGCTTGTGGCAATCAATGGCTGCAGCCAACACCTGTGCATCTGCATCGCGAGGACCGATGATGGACATGCCTACCGGTGCTCCATCCACATTGCGCCACGGAAAGCTCACCTGCGGAAGCCCTGCCAGCCCTGCGATGCAGAGCAACTGCTGTGCCGTTTCCCGCATGCGCTGCAATCCATGAGCCGTGGTATCGCGCATGGGCGCCGGCCCCGGAACAGTAGGTAGCAGCACGAATGCACCTGTATCCGTGAACAGCTTATCCAGCATGCGGGTAGCGGCATCTCGGACGGTTTGCCACACCGCCAAGTCTTCTTGAGCGGCTTGCGAAGCGAACCCGAACCGGGCGCGGACATCAGCCCCCAATGCTGCGCCGTGTGCTGTCACCCAATCGCCGTGGATGCTCCAAGTTTCCGCTCCTGCCAGGATACGGTGGGCTTGCGCCCACTGTGCAAGAGGAAGTTCGCCGGCAGGTAACCACTGCCCATTCAGGCCGAGTCGCTGCAAATCGTCCACGAACATGGTGCGAACGTCAGGGTCACACGCATGCAGGGCGTCTTCAAGCAGAAGTATCCGCAGGTTAGGTATGGCCTCTTGTACAGCTTCATTGGCGATCACGGCATGGATGCGTGCCATGTCTTCACCGGACCTTGCAAACCAGCCGACGGTATCGAAGCTGGGTGCCAGTTTGAATCCCCCACCCGGCAAGCGCCCTTGCGTCGTCCGGATGCCCCAGACACCGCAATAGCTAGCTGGCAACCGGCAGGAACCACCGGCGTCGGTGCCGAGCGCGAAGTCCACGTCGCCAGCGGACACGGCAGCAGCCGAGCCAGATGATGAACCGCCTGGCAGTCGCCCCGGCGCACCGGCGTTGTGGGGCATGCCATAGTGATGATTGATACCTGCAAGGCTGTAAGCCAGCTCGTCCGTGACCGTCTTACCGATCCAGTGCGCGCCTGCTTCCAGGCACTGTCGCACCGCTGGTGCACTTTCTTTGGCGATAGGTTGTTGCGCTCCCCAGGCCGGCGTTCCGCCCCCCATGCGTTGACCCTGCACAAGGAATACATCCTTGACCCCCATGCGCATGCCGGCCAGGGCATTGCCAGTCAGCGTAAAAGGCGGAGGAGTGCCGAAACTCTCACGTACAAAGGCTCCGCCAAGCCCCGGTTGCAGCAAATCATTGCGATCCGCGTTGTCAAGCATAGGCATATCTGAAAATTTTCCTGTCCAGTTAGATCAATTGAGTTGCAGGTCGATCCGGTTCAGCAGTTGGGACCAGCGGTTGGACTCGTCCGCTATAGCCTTTGCGAATTCAGTGCTGTGCGAACCGATGGGGTCCATTCCGTTGTCGGCCAGCACTCGCTTGACTTCTGGATCGTTGCGGAGCAAGAGTTGCATTTTTTCGCGCAGGAGATCCACGATCGGCTGTGGCGTGCCTTTAGGGGCAAAGGCTCCTACCCATACAAGGGCGTCTACGCCACTGACCCCAGCCTCGCGCAACGTGGGAACCTGGGGCATCAGCGCAGACCGTGTAGGCCCGGAGACAGCCAATACCTTGGCACGGCCGGCCTCCACCAGTGGCTTGGTGGACCCCACGCTGTCAAACCGCATCTCGATCTCTCCAGACAGGAGTGCCGTGGTCAACGCAGGAGTGCCCTTGTATGGAATGTGTGTGAGCTTGACCTGCCCCTGCTGCGCGAACTGCTCGCTCACGAGGTGAATGACACTGCCTTGTCCCACACTGCCGAAGTTGAGCGTGCCAGGCTTTGTTTTGGCTTGCGCAAGCAGATCGGAGACCGACTTGAAGGGCGACCCCGCAGCCACTGTCAATGCCAAGGGATAGCTGCTGAGCATGCTGATCGGCTCAAAGTCATTCACCGGATGGAATGGTCGCTTGGCCTGTAGCAGTGGCGCAATCACATGGCTGCTGTTGCTAGCGATGAGGATGGTGTAGCCGTCGGGTTTGGCACGCATGACGGCGGTTTCCCCGATGAGGCCGGTAGCGCCGACTCGGTTTTCCACCACGAACGGCTGCCCCAAAGCTGCTCCGAGCTTTTGAGCCAGCACACGCGCCATCAAATCAGTGGCGCCACCCGCTTGGAAGGGGGAAATGAAGGTCACGGGGCGCTGGGGGTAGCCGGATGCCGATGGCGCAGCGGCCAGCACCGATGGGCTGAGCGTCACGCCCAATAGGCCCCACAGAACCCGGCGGCGCAGCGTTGCTTGCGAAACCATTGTTTGTCTCCTTGAGTAAATCAAGGCCGGAGTATTCAAAGAGTTCTCAGGCCCAACAAGCGAGATTTCTCAAATCATGGTTTTGTCTTTTACAAACGCTTTGTAATTTTCCTTAATGGAGCCACACTTAGGATTTCACAGCAGCAAAGAGACAATGCGCTACGAACTAACCGATTTGAGAGTGTTCCATGCGATTTGCCAGGAGGGGAATGTGTCGCGTGGCGCTGCCCTATGCCATCTCTCCCCCTCGTCGGCCAGTCTCCGGATCAAGGCGCTCGAAGAGGCGTTGGGTACGGCGCTGTTTGTCCGCCACGCACGTGGCGTCGTACCCACCGCTGCCGGAGAAATCATGCTTGAGCATGTGCAGCGATGCGTGGCTGGTCTCGTTCAGATGGAGGCCGACCTGGCTCCCTTTGCCCAAGGCTTGAGCGGCCGGCTCACGGTGCTGGCGAACAACAATGTCCTGCACTCATTCCTGCCTCAGGATCTCGCTGCTTTTCTGGCCAGCTATCCCGACGTTCGCATTCATCTGCAAGAACGCATGGGCACAGACATCATTCCGGCTGTGGCCGAGGGACGGGCAGATGTGGGGATCGTGGCTGTGGATACCGACCATCCGCAGCTTTCTTTCTACCCCTACCGGGAAGATCATTTCGTCGTGCTGTTGCCGCGTCGCCATGCTTTTTCCCAGCACCGCTCGTTGCGCTTTTCCGATTGCCTGAATCACCCCTTCATCAGTCTTCAGACCGGGACTGCACTGCATACCTATCTGACCAATCAGGCCGCGCTACTTGGCGGCCGTCTTGACGTGCGCGTACAGGTAACAGGGTTTGGGGCGATTGCTGCACTCGTGGCCTCTGGAGCAGGACTGGCTATCCTGCCGCGCTCGGCAGTCACGCCCCAGGACGAAGAGCATACGGTGATCGCAGCACTGGATGAGCCGTGGGCTTTGCGCCAACACCGCGTCTGCGTCAAGCGCGACGCGCCGCGCCACTGGCTTCGCGAACAGTTCGTGGCGCAGCTGTGTCCCGACGCCCCGGCAGTGAGCTTGGCTCGGATTTGATGCGGCAGGGACAGGGGGCAGGCCCCGTCCTTACCCAGCTCAGCAGTTCTGCATGGAACCCTATGTATTGAGGCGATCCTTCACCAGCCGCTCTACCACCGCCGGATCGGCCAGCGTGCTGGTGTCGCCGAGTTGGTCGGGGGCATTCTCCGCAATCTTCCGCAGGATGCGCCGCATGATCTTGCCCGAGCGCGTCTTGGGCAGCGCTGGCGCCCATTGCAGGAAGTCAGGCGTGGCGATGGGTCCGATCACCTTGCGCACATGCGCCGTCAACTCCTTGCGCAGTTCGTCGCCGGGCGCCTCGCCAGCCACCAGCGTGACGTAGACGTAGATGCCCTGGCCTTTGAGGTCATGGTTGAAGCCGACCGCGGCAGCTTCGGCTACCTTGGGGTGCAGCACCAGCGCGCTCTCCAGTTCTGCGGTGCCGATGCGGTGGCCGCTGACATTGATGACGTCATCCACGCGGCCCGTGATCCAGTAATAGCCGTCCGCATCGCGGCGGCAGCCATCTCCGGTGAAGTACACGCCGGGATAGGCACTGAAGTAAGTGTCGATGAAGCGCTGATGGTCGCCAAAAACGGTGCGTGCCTGGCCAGGCCAGGAGTCGGTGATGACCAGATTGCCTTCGCCCGCGCCTTCGATGGGGTGGCCCTCCGCATCGACCAGCGCAGGTTGCACACCAAAGAATGGCTTGCTGGCCGAGCCGGGCTTGAGCGGCATGGCCCCCGGGATCGGCGCGATCATGAAGCCGCCCGTTTCGGTCTGCCACCAGGTATCGACGATGGGCAGTTTGCCGTTCCCGACCACTTCGTGGTACCAGCGCCAGGCTTCGGGATTGATGGGCTCTCCTACGGAGCCCAGCACTCTCAGCGACTGGCGCGAGGTCTTCTTCACCGGTTCATCGCCGTCTCGCATCAGCGCTCGGATGGCTGTCGGGGCCGTGTAGAAGATGGTGACCTGGTGCTTGTCCACCGCCTGCCAGAAACGCGAATTGTCCGGATAGCTCGGTACACCCTCGAAGATCAACGTCGTGGCACCGTTGGCCAGCGGGCCATAGATGATGTAGCTGTGCCCCGTGACCCAGCCAACATCCGCAGTGCACCAGAAAACATCGTCCTCGCGCAGATCGAATGCGGCCTCGTGGCTGTAGCTGGCATGGACCAGATAGCCGCCCGTGGTGTGCACCACGCCCTTGGGCTTGCCGGTGGAGCCCGAGGTGTAGAGGATGAACAGCGGATCTTCCGCATTCATGCGTTCGGGCTCGCACTGCGCTGGCTCATTGGCGGTGATTTCGTGCAGCCAGACATCGCGGTCTTGCTGCCAGGCCACCTCGCCCCCGGTATGCCGCAGAACGACCACCTTGCCCACGCTGTCGGTGCCCTCTTGCTGCAGGGCCGCATCCACGTTGGCCTTCAGGGGAACCCTGCGGCCCGCTCGCAATCCTTCATCGGCCGTGATGATGAGCTTGGCGCCGCTGTCGCGGATGCGGTCCGCCACCGAACTGGGCGAGAAGCCGCCGAACACCACGTTGTGGATGGCGCCGATGCGCGCGCAGGCCAGCAACGCCACGGCGGCATCCGGCACCATCGGCAGATAGACGGTCACGCGATCGCCCTTGCGCACACCGAGCCTGCGCAGTGCGTTGCCCAGCCGGCAGACCCGCTCATGCAGCTCGCGATAGCTGATCTTCTGTGCTGGCGTGTTCGGATCGTCCGGCTCCCACAGAATGGCGGTCTTGTCGCCGCGCGTGGCGAGGTGCCGATCCAGGCAATTGACGCTGGCATTGAGTTCGCCATCGGCAAACCAGCGGATACGGAAGTCGTCGGGCTTGAAACTGGTGTCCTTGATTTGCGTGGGTTCCCTGAACCATTGCAAACGCTTGGCGATGCGGCGCCAGAAAGTCTCGGGATCATTCACCGATTCCTGATACAGCCTGTCGTAGCCGTCCTGGTCGATGGTGTTGGGGCCGGCGAACCCGGCCGGTACGGGATACACGTCCTGTGTCATGGCTTGTCTCTCTTGTTGTTCTGAAGGTTTCCGCAAGAGTCCATAGGAAACACGGAAGGGATGGAGAGGCAGGCACTGCACGGCGTGGCGATGCAGTCCCTGCTCCTGTGTCGGCGATACCTGGCACTATTCACGCAAGTCGCGATTGCGTGTCTCCGGCAAGAGGAACGCACCAATGACGGCCGTCAGGCCCGCAAAGCCCACGGTGTACCAGAGGCCCCCGAAGATGTTGCCCGTGGCAATGACGACGGCCGTGGCGACGAAGGGCGCGAATCCACCGATCCATCCATTGCCCAACTGCAAGGCCAGCGAAACGCCGCTATACCGTATATGCACAGGGAACAATTCGACCAGCAAGGCGCCCAGCGGCCCGTAGACCATGGTTGCCAGGAAGACCAACGCGAACAGGACGGCAACCACCATCGGCCCATTGGGCTGCACCGGAGCTTTGGCTGCTGGCAGCCCCTGCTCCGTCAGCGCCGCCAGCAATCTGGCTTCGGTGGGGTCTTGCAGGTTTTCACCGTTGATCTGGATGCGCAGGGGCTCCGCGTCAGCCTTGACGGTATAGGGCACCGACTGTGCCGTCAGCAGCGCCTTGGTCCGCGTGCATGGCGTCGTTGCCTGCGGCTTGAACAACTGGCCGATAACCGACTGGTCTTCACGGCAATCGTTGCCGCTGATCGTCACCACGGTCTTGGCGCGGAACTCGGCAAGTGCCGGATTGCCATAGGTCGCCAGTGCCTGGAACAAGGGCATGAAGCACAGGGCGGAAAGCGCGCACCCCGTCAGCACGATCCACTTGCGCCCGATCTTGTCGGAGAGCCAGCCGAAGAACAGGAAGAACGGCGTGCCCAACGTGAGCGCGCTGAGCAGGTAGAGGTCCGCCTGTTCGTGCGTCATCTTGAGCGTCGTCGTCATGAAGTACAGGCTGTAGAAATGGCCCGTGTACCAAATGACTGCCTGGCCCGCGACGATGCCGAAGATGGCCACCAGCACGATGCGCAGGTTCTTGCCGTTGCCCAGCGTCTCGGCGATGGGGTTCTTGGACGTGCGCCCCTGCTTCTTCATCTCCTCGAAGACCGGCGACTCGTGCAGCTTCAGACGGATGTAGAGCGAGAGCAGCAACAGAGCGATCGAGCCGATGAACGGCAGGCGCCAGCCCCAGCTTGCGAATGCCTCTTCCGACATCGACGATTTGCACAGCACGATCACGATCAGGGAGATGAAGAGCCCGAGCGTGCCGGTGATCTGGATCCAACTGGTCGTGAAGCCCCGCTTGTTCGCAGCAGAGTGCTCGGCCACGTAGGTGACGGCGCCGCCGAACTCTCCGCCCACGGCCAGGCCTTGCAGCAGGCGCAAGATCACCAGCAGCGCCGGCGCAGTCCAGCCCACGGACGCATAGGTCGGCAGGAGGCCGATGCCCGCCGTGGCAAAGCCCATCACCAGCATCGTGATGAGAAAGGTCTTCTTGCGCCCGACCACATCGCCGAGACGGCCGAAGACGATGGCGCCGAAAGGACGCAGCACGAAGCCGGCACCGAAGGTCGCCAGCGCCGCGAGCAGGGCCGCGGTTTCGTTGCCCTTGGGGAAGAACAAGGTGCTGAAGAAGGCGGCGAGCGATCCGTAGATGAAAAAGTCATACCACTCGAACACGGTGCCGAGCGCTGCGGCGAAGACGACGCGCTTGGTGTCCTGTTGGTGGGCAGCGCCCGAGGGAGCAGTGGATGCCAGGGATGGGGTTTGCATGGTGGCCTCCCATCAGTTGGTTTGCCGGGCCAGGAAGTCGGCCAGCACGCGGTTGAACGCTTGGGGCTGCTCCAGCATCGGGAAATGTCCCGCGTCGGCGATGACCTCCAGCCGGCTGTTGGGGATGCCCTTTGCCAGCACCTCGGATTCGCACGGCGGTGTGATGATGTCTTCGTTGCCCACCAGGATCAGCGTGGGCACATGAATCTCGCCCAGCCGCGCGCGACTGTCGGTGGCGTTGAGCGACGCGATGGCCTGTCGCGCCACGAAGGCCGGGGTCTGGGCCACTTCCGCCTTGGCAAAGGCCAGCAGTTCCGCGCTCGTGGCGCTGCCGAAAGAGCGGTCGATGACGTTCTGGCTGGCGGTCACGACGCCCAGTTCCTCGATCGCCTTCAGCACGTTGTCCACGTTGACGTCTTCGCCCAGGCCGTGCGGCGTGGTATCGACCAGCACCAGCGCCCGCACGCGCTGCGGATGGGTCAGCGTGAAATGCTGGGCGATGGCTCCACCCATCGACAGGCCGACAAGAACGGCGTCCTTGATTTCCAACGCCTCATACACCTTGAGAACGTCATCGGCGAATGCCTCGATGGTGTAGGCACGTCCCTCGGGACGGGGCGAAACACCGTGTCCGGGCAGGTTGATGCGGATGACCCTGTGATTGGACGAGAACGGCTCGACCTGCTCACGCCAAAACTCGGAAGTCGTCGTGAAGCCATGAACGAACACCAGCGGTGTTCCCGTGCCCGAAACCCGGACCACGGTGTCTCCAATATTCATCGTATCGATGCGCGTCATTTGTCTCATCCTTTGGTTTGGTCTTTGTAAAGACTGAAGTGCCCCTTGGAAGGACAAGCCCAGCCCCGGTGAGCCCGGAAGTGTCCAGGCCCATGCTCTTTATGCAAACCTTGTGCCAGGCTCTTTGGTTGAGAGAAAAATCAAACCAACTCATTGTTTTTATTAGATAAATATCTCACGAACTGGGTTTCACAAGGGTGAAATGAGTGGGTGCCATCATGAATATGTCTCTTTTTAGAGTCTTCAAAATCTCTAATATGAGACACTTGCAATGGATGCCAGAGGTTTCTGCGGCGGCATCTCGCAAAGGAGACTTCCATGGCGCTTTCGGAACGGCTTCTCGATCCATTCGAGGAGGCAGAGTTTTTGAAACTGGTGCTCGACCACGTCTCGGACAGCCTGGTCGTTGTCGATACGACGGGCACCATCGTTCTCATCAACGAGCCGTACTGCCAAGTTCTAGGCGGCAGCCCTGAGGAGTTCGTCGGACGCCACATCGCCGACGTGATCGGCCCGGCCACCAAGCTGCACCTGGTGGCCCAGGGGAAGGAAACCCAGGTCGGCTACCCGCTGGAAGTGCGAGGGCACAAGCTGGTGACCAAGCAGGTTCCGGTAAGGCGCAATGGTGAAATCGTCGGCGCCGTCGGGTTTGCGCTGTTCTCCGACGTGAGCCTGCTCAAATCCACCTATGGGCGCGTGTTCAAGACGGAACTCTCGCTGCCCCAAGGCGGTAAACAGTGGCAATCCCGGTTCACGCTGGCGGATGTCATGGGCCACGGCGAACGCATGGATGCCTATCGCGCCTCGCTCGAACTGGTCGCGCAGTACGAATTGCCGGTGCTCGTTTCCGGCGAGACGGGTACGGGCAAGGAGTTGGCGGCGCATGTGATTCATGCCCTGTCAGACCGATCCACCGGCCCCTTCGTATGGGTCAACTGCGCCTCCATCCCCAGCGAACTGATCGAGGCCGAATTGTTTGGTTACGACGGCGGCGCATTCACGGGTGCTCGCCAGCGCGGCAAGCCGGGAAAGTTCGAGATGGCGACAGATGGTGTGCTGTTTCTGGACGAGATCGGCGACATGCCGCTGTCGCTCCAGGCCAGCCTGCTGCGGGTGCTCCAGACCAACGAGATCGTCCGCGTGGGGGGGACGACCCCGGTGACCATCAACGCGCGAATCATCTGCGCGACCCACCGGACGCTTGCGCAGCAGATCAAGGCTGGCCGCTTCCGTGAAGACCTCTATCACCGGCTGAACGTTTTGACGGTCGAAGTGCCCGCACTGCGCGAGCGCAGCGACATTGCAGCTCTTGCCGACCGTTTGCTGGAACGCATCGCCTCCCGGCTCGGCAAGCCCTGCCCGAAGCTGACGGCAGAAGACCGCCAGCGCCTGCTCCATCACCCGTGGCCGGGAAACGTCCGGGAACTGGAGAATGCACTGACGCGGCTGCTCGTGACCGGCAAACTGCTTCTTACCGAGGTGGAGCCGGTGCCGGAGCAAGCAGGCACCGAGGCTGGCGCTTCATTGAAGCGACGCATGCAGCATCTGGCCAAGGCGGAGATCCAGTCCGCACTGGCGCAAGCCAAGGGAAACAAGCGCCGGGCGGCAGAGCTGCTGGGAATCAGCCGGGCGCATCTGTACCGCATGATGGAGGCCCACGGCATCACGAACAGCTAGCCGCCCACGCTCCTAGGCTTTGGTCGGGCGCGATTGCAGTTCGAGCACGTTCCCTTCCGGGTCTGTCACATAGACCCAGGTCAGCCGCATCCCGGCCGCATTGGTGAGCGTGACGATTTCTCCGACAGGCTGTCCCCCGGCGGCCAGAACGGTCTCTCTAGCGGCGGCTACGTCATCCACGATGAACGCGATATGACCGAACCCCGGTCGATTCACTGCCACGCCGGGCCTTTCCTCAAGCACATTGAAGTTGAAAATCTCCAAGGTCGGGCCTTCCGCACCGTGGCCTGGCAAGCGAAGGTGGGCGCCGCGCAAATGGGCCCCCGGGATACCTGTCCCACGCTCCAGGTCGTGGCCCTTGAAGTCTCGCTCGGGCGGGACCGGAACGCAGCCGAAATGTTCTTCGTAGAACTTCGCCAAGCTGCGCCAGTCTTTTGCAATCAGGTTGGTGTGTCCGTATTTGACGCCAGAAATCATGGGTTCTCCCGTGGGTTGTGAAGGGTGAGGACACGAGGACCGAACCTGTGCTGTCCATTGATCTTTGGCCGCCGTCAGCGAGACTTCTCGGCCAGTACTTGAAGGTAGTGCTGCACCACGGCCGCGCCCGCGAGCGCTGTGATGTCGGCATGGTCATAGGGCGGAGCCACCTCAACGAGATCCATGCCACGCCAGTCAAGGTCACGCAGCATCCACAGGGTGAGCAGGGCATCGACGGAGGCCAGTCCACCAATGACGGGCGTACCCGTCCCTGGGGCAAAGGCCGGGTCGAGCGCGTCAATGTCGAATGACAGGTAGGCCGGAGCAGTTCCCACCCGCTCTCGAATCCGCCTGGCGATTCCTGCCGCGCCCAGTTCGCGCGCTTCATGGGCGTTGATGATCTCGATGCCGAAATCATTGGGCGCGATGGTACGGACACCAACTTGGATTGAACGGTGGGTGTCGATGGCCCCCTCTGCTTTGGCTCGCGTGACAAAGGCGCCATGCGACTGGCCCCCGCCGTCCTGCCAGGTGTCCTGATGGGCATCGAACTGCACCAAGGCCAATGGCCCGTGGATCTGCGCGTGGGCGCGCAGCAGCGGCAGAGCGATCGAATGGTCTCCGCCGAGCGTAATCAGATGGGTTCCTGTCGCGAGAATCTCGGCGGCCTGCGCCTGGATGAGTTCGGGTACGCGCTCAAGGTGGCGAAAGTCAAATGAGCAGTCGCCCCAATCCACGACGGCAAGCGTGTCGAATGGATCATGGCCAGAGGGGAACTGCGGGTCGCCATTGAAGATGGCCGAAGCCCGGCGCATGGCCTGCGGCCCAAAGCGCGCGCCCGGGCGATTGGAGGTTGCTGCATCGAAGGGTACCCCCCAGATTGCCACGTCCACCCCATTCAGATCACGGCTGAAGCGCCGTCTCATGAAGGACAGCGCACCGGAGTATGTCGGCTCGCGGGAGCCGCCATGCAGGTCGCCCAGGAAAGCGTTGTCTGTGGGCCGAGGGCGAATGCGGCTTTTTGATATGGACGAATCTGTCACGACGGCCTCCCTATGGCGTAAGGTCATTTCCCAATGAACGGGTATTTATTCAATGCTTGGAGCAAGTTGATGGCATCCTCTCGCTTCACGTCCATGAGGCGTACCGTAGCTGGCAATTTCACGCCTGCACGGGCTGTCGCATCTTCGATACCTTCCCAGTTGCGGGCATCAAGCGGAATGCTCGCGAGTTCATGCACCACGGCATCGAGGTTCCCCGTGCCCATGCCCTGTTCCCTGCAGTAAACGACGGCATTGATTAATGGAGTCGTCAATGGTCTGAGCTGGTCGGCGGTATAGAGCGCCGCGATCAGATTTGGTAAATCTGCATCCAAATCGCGCAGCACCTCGTATATCCGGCCAGAGCCTTTCAGCCCCTTGTGCTCCAACTCGACGGCCAGTACGGCCCCCAAGCTCGATACGCCGTGGATGACCAGGCCGCGATCCAGTGCCCGGGCCACCTCAGCCCTGGGCAGCCGCTGGTCGCAGTCCAAGATGCCGTCGATGATGACGACCAACGCCGGGGAGGTAATGGCATCAAGGTCGCCTTGGACAACCGGCCCTCGATAATCCGCATCGAGAATTTGCTTGGCTTCCACCGCTGCCAGGCTCAATCCCAGGAACACGATCGGTTTCACGTTGGTCGGCCGAAAAGCAGTCCTACTGCAAGAGTGGAACGCCCGTCTTTTCCTGGATCTCCTGGAAGGTCACCCCATCGGCCAGTTCGATGAGCTTCAGCCCCTGCGGCGTCACGTCCATCACGCCCAAGTCCGTGATGATCCGATCAACGACGCCGACTCCGGTGAGCGGAAGCGTGCATGTCGGCAGGATCTTCAGGTCGGTGGTCCCGTCCTTCGTCCGTGCCACATGCTCCATCAGCACGATGACCCGTTTCACGCCAGCCACCAGGTCCATGGCACCGCCCATGCCTTTCACCATCTTGCCCGGGATCATCCAGTTGGCAAGATCGCCTTCCTGGCTCACCTGCATGGCGCCCAGGATGGACACGTTGATTTTTCCTCCCCGGATCATGGCGAAACTCTGATCCGTGCCGAAAAAAGACGAGCCTGGAATGGTCGTTACGGTCTGCTTACCGGCATTGATCAAGTCCGCATCCACTTGGTCTTCCGTGGGAAAGGGGCCGATTCCCAGCAGGCCGTTTTCACTCTGCAGCCAGACTTCGATGTCGCTGGGCACATGGTTGGCCACCAGGGTGGGGATGCCGATGCCAAGATTGACATAAAAGCCATCCTGAAGCTCCTTGGCTGCCCGCGCAGCCATCTGATCCTTTGTCCATGCCATGTTCAATCTCCCGATTTCAGAGTCACCGTGCGGTGTTCAATGTGTTTGGTGGGGTCCGGGTTATGGACAATGCGGTGCACATAGATGCCCGGGAGATGCACATCGTCAGGAGCCAGCTCTCCGTTCTCGACGATCTTTTCCGCTTCGACAATGGTGATTTTTCCCGCCGTGGCGACAGCCGGATTGAAGCCGCGAGCGGTCATGCGAAAGCGCAGGTTTCCAGATTTGTCGGCGATATGCGCCTTCACCAAAGACACATCAGGGAAGAACGACTCCTCCATCACATAGGTCTCGCCATTGAACACACGTGTCTCTTTGCCTTCGGCCACTACCGTACCCACCCCTGTCCTCGTGAAGAATGCAGGGATGCCGGCGCCACCCGCACGCAGCTTTTCGGCCAAAGTACCCTGAGGGGTGAACTCCAGCTCCAGTTCACCGGCAAGGTACTGGCGCTCGAACTCCTTGTTCTCGCCAACATAGGAGGAATACATCTTCTTGATCTGGCGCGACAGCAATAACTTGCCAAGGCCGAGTCCGTTGACGCCCGCGTTGTTGGAAATCACGGAGAGGTTTTGTACGCCACTGTCGCGCAGCGCATCAATCAGCAGCTCCGGTACGCCGCATAGGCCGAAGCCGCCAACGGCCAATAGCTGGTTGTCGGCCACAACACCTCGAAGCGCCTCGGCGGCACTGGGGTATATCTTGTTCAAACTTGCCTCCTGGAAAAGAAACTGAACCCGCCCAACATCACGCTGGCTACAGGTTTTGGTGGGCAGCACTTGGCACCGCGTTGCGCGGGGATCAGCAAAAGACTACCGACGTATAAAGAGCACGGACCTGGAATCTGCCGGGACTTCTAGCCATACCGCCTGCAATTTCGGCCAAACCGTCATTGGTTGCCATCAATGGATGCCTGGCGGATCACCCCGCGCTTGAGAAGCAGCTCGATTTGCTGCTCCGACAAGCCTGCTTCATCCAACACCTCTCGGGTGTTTTGACCGATCTCCAGCGGCGGAGCAAGGCGGTAGTTGGCCGGCGTGCGGCTGAGCTTGATCGGCGAGGCCACGGAGCGGCAGCCATCTACTTCGGCCACCATGCCGCGGTGTGCCGTGTGCGGGTGGTTGAGCGCTTCGACCACGTTGTGGATCACGCCGCAGGGCACGCCCACCGAGACCAGCTTCTCGAACAGCGCCTGCGCCTCGAAGGTGCTGAAGGCCCTCTGCAGGTCCTGCTTGAGTTCGAAGCGGTGCACCGCGCGTTGCGCATTGGTGGCATAGCGCTCGTCTGTGGCGAGGTGCGCATGGCCCACGGCCTCGCACATGCGCTGGAACTGGCCGTTGTTGCCTACAGCCAGGTAAATCGGCTCGGTGGCAGTGGCATAGGTGTCGTAGGGCGCGATGTTGGGATGCCCATTGCCCGAGCGCTGCGGCGCCCGCCCGGTGAACAAGGTGTTGATCGTGTGCGGGAACAGCGCGAAGAGCGCACTATCGAACAAAGCCGATTCCACCGACTGTCCTTTCCCACTGCGTTCGCGCTCATGCAGTGCCATCAGAATGCCAATGGCAGCGTTGAGCCCGGTGGTCACGTCCACGATGGGAACGCCCACACGTGTGGGCACGCCCTCGGGGTCTCCATTGATGCTCATCAGGCCGCTCAGCGCCTGCACTGCCGCGTCGTAGCCCGGCAGCCCACCCAGCGGGCCGGTGGCACCGAAACCCGTCACACGGCAATGGATCAGGCGCGGAAAGCGCTCGCGCAGCACCTCGTCGTAGCCCATGCCCCAGCGCTCCAGCGTGCCGATTTTGAAATTCTCGATCAGCACGTCGGCGTCCTGCAGCAGGCGCATCACCACGTCACGCCCTTCGGGCTCGGACACGTCCACGCACACAGTACGCTTATTGCGGTTGGCAGCAGCAAAGTACGAGGCCATGCCTGCATCGTTGAATGGAGGCCCCCACGTGCGCGTTTCGTCGCCTGCGGGTCCTTCAACCTTGACGACATCGGCTCCGTGGTCTCCCAGGATCTGCCCACACAACGGCCCAGCCAGAACCCGAGATAAATCCACCACCTTCACGCCATCCAATGACGCCATAACAGTCTTCCTTTCTAACGCGAATCCAGTTTGGAAAGTCCTCCTATGTGTCAAGACACCCGCAGCAGCGGCTGCAGGTTGCACGCCAAGCAAGGGGAGCAATCCGTTCTGACAAGGCTAGTCATTGAAAGGCTGCATCAGCCGGAAATGTGAGGCTTCATTGCGCCATTTGTGCTGTAAATTCGGCCAACCAGCACGACTTCATGGAAGGAAATTTGTCTTTCTGTGGCCTGGGCATTGGAAGATATCTATGCTCATTTCCTTGAGGTGCCCGGTCCGCTTCAATTGCATGCCCTTGAACTACTCACAAGCAAGATCGCAGGAGCGAAAGCGCTCACGATAGGCTGTAGGTGACAAGCCAAGGCGGTTGCGGAAGTTTCGTTGCAAAGCTCCGATGTGATCAAAACCACAGCGTTGTGCGATCTCCTTGATGGAGAGATCTGAATCCTCCAACCAGCTTCGAACCGCATCAATACGTGCGTTATTGAGAAAGGCCATCGGACTCGCCCCAGTCTCCTGAATGAATCGGCGTGAAAGACTTCTTTCACTCATGTGTACCTGTTGCGCAATCGATTTCAGAGTGTGGGCTTGGTCAAGGTGACTGAGCAAGTGGTGCTGAACTACCTCCACCTTCGAGCCAGTCGAGGCTTGACTACATAGCAGTGGACTGAACTGCGACTGCCCCCCTCCACGTCGTAAGTAGACCACTAGGTACCTGGCGACTTCCAATGCCAAGGCTTTTCCGAAGTCCTCTTCTATCAAAACGAGCGAAAGATCAATGCCAGCAGTTACGCCTGCGGTAGTGTAGATTTTCCGATCTTTTATAAATAGCCGGTCAGCGTTGACTTTTACGCGAGGAAAGCGGCGAGCCAATTCTGCAGCATCCTTCCAATGTGTGCTTGCTGAATGCTCATTCAGCAAGCCAGCTGCTCCTAAGGCAAAGGCCCCATTGCAAATCGAAACTATGCGTCGGCACTCGCGACTTTGCTTGCGTAACCAACTCAGTAGTGTGGAATCTTGAATCGCATCAAATACGCCTGCACCGCCGGGGACGATTAACGTATCCAAGCATGGGCTGGGATCAAAAATAGTGCGATCAGCCAGCATCGACATACCACTAGAGGAGTTAATGCTGCCACGCGTTGTACCAATGGTGCAAATGTCATAGCGCCATAAACCATTACTTTGCTGTGCAACTTCATCAAACGCGTCGCGCGGCCCTGCAATGTCGAGCAACTGAAATCCTGGAAACAATACGATCCCCAATGCAATGCGTCGGGGCTCGTCCTTGCCTGTAGCGTTCAGGACTGGATGGCCGGTTTTCATCAACTGATCAGAGGTGTGGTGAAGGGGTATCCCTTATCGATTATTTACATCAGCCGATCAAACGCGTTCGGCATCTCAGCCGCCCGTTCAATGACTTGGCCGGCAACGAGCAGGCGCCGCTCGCGAAAGCTGCCTGCCACCAATTGAACGCCAGAAGGGAGTCCCTGAGCCAAGCCTGTAGGGATGCTCAGTGAGGGTAAGCCCAGTACCGCCAACGTAAGCAGAGGGCTTTGAGCAGCCATCAACCGCTGCATTGAGTCGTCACCCGAGAGATCGGCGTCCCAAGGTAGGGGCTCCAAGCACGAGGTAGGCATCAGCAGCAATGGATACTGATTCAGAAGGAGATTCCATTGACGGCGAAGAGCGTCACGTCGTGCATGAGCTCCGAGATAGGCCGCGAGATCCACTGAAGGACTTACAGCAATCATCCCTTGCACCGAGCGCTCAAAACGTTCGCAACTCGCTGCTTTCAGCATAGCCATCATGTGCTGGCGAAACTCTGTAACGACCAAGCTTTGCCAGAGTTCCGTGCCCTCTGTGAAGCCATCGAGTTGTACCTTCTCGACCATGTAGCCAGCGTTGGACAGCCAGTCCGCACTGAAGCGCAGTGCATCGCGGACTGCTGGTGCCAGGGGGCAATCGGGAATATTTTCCACCAAGCCCACACGGACGAATTGAGTGTCGTCGGCATAGTCCAAATGAGCATCGATCCACATGGGATCGTTCATATCAGGCGCACACATGGCCAACAACCCGAGTTCGAGATCGGCCACCGAGCGGGCCATAGGGCCTTGTGCCGAAATGGCCTGTAAACCAAAGTGCCGCAGACCGGTGGTGGGATGGTATGCGGGAATGCGCCCCGGCGTTGGCCTCAGGCCTGCGACTCCGTTGACGTAGGCAGGATATCGGATGGACCCCCCTATGTCCGTTCCATGCGCCAGAGGGCACATGCCTGAAGCCAAGGCGGCGCCGGCACCTCCACTCGAACCGCCCGGCCCGATATCATCACTCCATGGATTGAGGGTGCGCCCATGCAGAGGATTTTCGGTAAACCAGCGAAAATTGAAAGGCGGTGTATTAGTGCGTCCAGTGAAGACCGCACCGGCTGCACGCAGATTGCTCACGACCGAACTGTCGTCGGGTGCGATGCGATCCTTGAAAGCAGACACACCGTTAGTAGTAGCCTCACCCCTGACATCGACGTTGAGTTTGATGGTAACCGGCACTCCATTGAGTACCCCTGTCGGCATCCCCTTGGCCACGGCAGTATCGGCAGCGCGAGCTGCATCTAGCGCAGCCTCGGTATCGAGATGGACAATGGCATTGATCCGACCGTTGACAGCCGCTATCCGTTCGAGAATGCTTTGCGTCGCTTCAACGCTCGAAAGGGCGCCGTCAGCGATTTTCCTGGCAATATCAACCGCGCTCCAACGCCAAGGTTCCGCGGGCAGTTGTGCGACGGGACATTCAGGCGAAGACAGTTGGAGCGAACGGAGCGTCGTATGAAAAGACTCTTGAATCAATGAAGCCTCACTCGGCAGAGATATTGTTTTCCCTGATCACTCGCTGGTATAGCACTGCCTTTTCCTGCAGGTCGCGACGCAATTGATCTGCGCTCCAATCAGAGCTTGAAAAGCCGAAAGTACTGTATCGTTTTTGAATATCTGCTTGCACGACTGCTTCGCGAAGATCTGCGTTAATGCGATCTCGAACGGCAGCCGGAAGCCCCTTGGGTGCCATGAGAACAACGCCTCCTTCAAGCACGTAGTTTTCGAGGCCGGGGGTTTCGTTGACGGTCGGGAGATCAGGAAAGGCAGGCAGGCGCTTTGCCGTAGTGACAGCCAGATAGCGCGCTTTTCCACTTTGGTAAACGAATTGAGTTGAGGCGGCGCCACCAAATGCCCAATCGGTTTCGCGAGTACTCACGCCTGTATAAAGTTGTGGCATCTCCTTGTAGGGTACATGCAGCATAGTTACCTTGGCCTGCTCCCCCAGGAGGACCGTATGAAGGTGCGCTGATGTTCCCACCCCCCAGGTGCCGTACGTCAACTTCCCGGGAGAACGCCGTGCGTCGGCCAGCATTTCGGCGAGAGTCTTCCATGGGGCATCCTTGGAAACCACCACCATCAATGGTGTGGTGTAGAGAACGCCAACTGGCTCGAAAGTATCAAGAACCTTGAAACTGCGCGTCTTGTAGAGATGCGGCAAGGCATTCAGTGAAATAGCCTCATGTAGCATCAAGGTGTGACCATCCGCACTTGTGTTGCGTACCGCGTTAATAGCAAGGTAGCCGGCGCCTCCAGGCCGGTTGTCAATGACCACAGGCTGCTTCCACTTGGCCGATAGTTTCTCTCCCACAGCTCGCATCATTGCATCAGGGCCAGTGCCTGCAGAGAAGGATGTGATGATCGTTACGGCTTTGCGGGGAAAGGCTTCGGTTGCGTTGGTTGAAAGAGGATGCAAGCCAATAGCGACTGTGCTTACGAGTGCGGCAAAAGATAGGCGATGTGAAATTTTCATGACCAAGAAGAGTAGTCTCAAGGGTTTTCAAAAAATGAGGACATCAACATAGGCTTGAATTCTTTTTATGATTTTCTGCCTACTGCACCTCCTGCTGAGAGATTACAAACCTATACCGTTCGAGACGCGGCCGCTCGCCAGTTGCCAACATCCGTTGGCAAGATTGGCCGCAGTTTTGGCTGGATGTGAATCTTCATCCGAATTCGGCCACCTGATAGGCCACGATGAATGCGATAAAGTGCTACAGGTTTACTGATCCTCCCTAGTCAGAATCAATGGAGTTCTATTTGGTGAGCACTGTCTACACCTCCACCTTCACATTTGCCAAGCGTGAGTTCGATGACGACTTCCATGCGCTGGACAGCAGCATTGCCCAGCTCGCCAGGTCCATTCCCGGATACATCGGCGAAGAAGCCTGGGAGAACCAAGACTCCGGGCTCATCTCCAACGTGTACTACTGGGAAAGCATGGAGGCGCTGCGCACCCTCATCGACCACCCGGTGCACCAGGAAGCCAAGCGCAAACAAGCCCAGTGGCTCGACGGCTATCAGGTCATCATTGCTCAGGTGATGCACACCTATGGCGATGGCGGCATTGCACACCCGCTGGGTCAGCGGCAGGCCTCGCGACCTTGACGCATCACCGTCTCAGCCGCGCAAGGTGCTGGTGGCCGTGCTGTGCAGTACGGTGCTGATGTTCTGCAAGGTATCGGAGCGAACGGCGGCATGCTGCCAATACAGGGGCACGTCCAACCACCGATCCGGAGCGATAAGGGCCACACGGCCGGCCTTGAGTGCAGGTTGCACCAGCGATTCAGGCGCAAGGCACCAGCCCAGCCCGAGGGTTGCCGCCTCAACGAAGCCGGTGGGCGTCGGCAGGTAGTGGATGGGGGGCGCCAGCCGGGCGCGGGTGATCCGGCGCACGAAGCGCCATTGCAACTCGTCCTTGCGGTCGAAGACGATCATTGGCGCCTGAGCCAGCGATGCGGCGTTCACGCCCGCCTGAAAGTACCGCGCCGCGAACTCCGGCGAGGCGATGGCCTGGTAGCGCATCGCCCCTAGCGCCAGAACCTCGCAGCCCTGCACCGGCGCTGCTTCACCCGTCACTGCACCTAGCACCGAGCCGTCGCGCAGCAGCCTGAGCGTGTGATCCTGGTCATCCACGCGCACGTCGAACAGATGTAAGCGTCCGGCAAACCCAGGCCTACCGAGGCCGGTGATCAGGCGTCGGCGGGTTTCCAGCGGTGTGGCAGGAGCTCGACGATGCGGCTGGCCTTGTGCGTGGGCAGTCGCGTGAGCACGTCCTTGAGGTAGGCATACGGGTCGTGCCCGTTCATACGGGCCGACTGGATCAGGCTCATGACGGCGGCCGCTCGCTGGCCCGCACGCAGGCTGCCGGCAAACAGCCAGTTGTTACGACCGATGGCAATGGGCCGGATCTGGTTCTCGATCCAGTTGTTGTCGACCGGCAGTTGTCCGTCATCCACGAATCGGGTCAGCGCATCCCAGCGCCGCAGGCTGTAGTCCAGCGCCTTGGCGGTTGCTGATCCGTCGGGCACCTGGCGCCGTTGCAGCGTCATCCACTCGTTAAGAGCGTCCAGGATCGGCCGGGTCTGCTGCTGCCGAACGGCTTGCCGTTGCTCGGTGTCCAGCTCTTTGACGTCCCGCTCGATCTCATAGACCCGGGCGAACTGCTGCAGGGCGAACTCGGCGATCTGGCTCTGGTTGGCCGCGTGCAGGTCGAAGAACTTGCGCCGGGCATGGGCCAGACAGCCCACCTCGGTCACGCCGCTGGCGATCAAGGCCTTGTAGCCGCTGAAGTCGTCGCAGGTCAGGCAGCCCTTCCAGGCCTTGTCGGTGCCGTGGCCCAGGAAGCGCCGGGCGTGTTCGCCCGAGCGGGATTCGCAGAAGTCGTAGACCACAGCCTTGATGCTCTCGAAGGCCCCCGGCGCATAGGCCCAGAGGTAGGCGCGGTGCGTCTTGCCATCGCCGGGCTTGAGCATGGCCACCGGCGTCTCATCGGCGTGTAGCACCCGGTGGCTGAGGATCTCGGTCTTCAGGGCATCGACCAGCGGCTGCAGCCGCACCCCGCAGGTGCCCACCCACTGCGCCAGGGTCGAGCGAGGGATGGCCAGGCCAGCGCGGCCGAAGATCGCCTCCTGCCGGTACAGCGGCAGGTGATCGGCGTACTTGCCCACCAGCACCTGGGCCAGCAGGCCGGTGGTGGGGATACCTTTGTCGATGACGTGCGCCTCGACCGGCGCTTGTTGAATGGTCTCGCACCGGGCGCAGGCCCACTTGCCGCGGATGTGGCGCTCGACACTGAAGACGCCGGGCACATAGTCCAGCTTCTCGGCCACGTCCTCGCCCACGCGTTTCATCTGGCAGCCACACGCGCACGTGGTGGACGTGGGTTCGTGGCGGATCTCGCGGCGTGGCAGGTGCGCCGGCAAGGGCATCCGCTTGGCCTGTCTCTTCTCGGGGGTGGCCGGTGCTTGCGTCTGCGCCAGCGCGTCGATCTCGCTGGCCACGGCCGCCAGGTCCGCTTCGATCTCGTCGTCGAGCAGGCTCTTCTGCTCAGGGCTGAAGCGCTCTGATTGGGCGGCGAACTTCATGCGCTTCAAGAGCGCGTTCTCGTGCGTGAGCTTGTCGATGAGGGTCTGCTTGAAGGCAAGCTCCTGGTCCTTGGCAGCAGCGGCTTGCAGCATGGACAGCAGCGCCGAGCGCAATTGCTCGGGACTCAGACTATCCAGGGATTGCGGCTCTACGACCATGGGCATGACTGTGCCAGCGCCGGTAACGCCACGCCATTGGCACATGCACCGATTGGCAGGCCGCATGTCAGCGATCAGATTCAGAGCACGGTGATGAGGCCACCATCGCCCAGGCGCTGCCAAGGCAACCCGAGCACCAGAGCGTCGAACTGCGAGCGGCTGAGCGTGGTGGTCAACGCACCGTCACGCGGCCAGACGAACTTGCCGCTGTTCAGGCGCCGCGCCGCCAGCCACACCCCAATGCCGTCGTGCACCAACACCTTCATGCGGCTGGCTCTCCGGTTGGCAAACAGGTAGGCGTGATGCGGACGCGCAGCACCGAAGACGGCCACCACACGGGCCAGCGCGGTGTCTGTGCCGGCACGCATGTCCAGCGGCTCGGTAGCCAGCCACAGGGCGTCGATGCGGATCACTTGAGCAGGTCCCGCATCCAGGCCGCGCAGTGCTCGGCCGCGCAGACCGGCCAGGTCAGCGAGATGCTGGTAGCGCCACGGCGCAACTCGATGCGGATGTCTGGGGCCGGCGCACAGCTGGGCGCAGGCAGCGTCACCGGCACGAAGGTGGGAACTTGCATATCTGTGCTGGGGGCATGGGCCAGTCGGCGCCATTTGTGCACGACGTTGGCGTTGATGCCGTGCGAGAGCGCCACGCTGGCCACCGATGCACCGGGCTGGGCGCACTCGGCCAGGATCTGCTGCTTGAGCTCGGCGCTGTGGCGCCGACGGGTCTTGTTCTGGGCTTCGGTCATGGTGTCCACCTATCTGGTTTGGTGGACACCATCGTTGCCGCTTACGCCGCCGCCCTCAAGGGTGGGATGACCGTGCGCTTAC
>NZ_MTBE01000050.1:0-17558 GCF_002916785.1 Diaphorobacter sp. LR2014-1
GCCGCCTGGGGCTTGCTGCGCGACCAGATCAGGTCGTGCGTGCCGTCCTCGCCTTCGATCAGGCGGGCATAGACCGGAGCCGGGAACGAAGGATCGTCGAGGGTCACGGACTTGTATTCCCGCCCGGCCTCGCTGGTCTTGTTCCAGGCCGCGCCGATGTCGTGGCCGGCGGCCTGGAGGCGGAAGTCGGGGGCGTTCTCGCTGCTGCCCTTGTCGTTGGGAACCAGCTTGACCTTGACGTTGAGCGTCAGGGTGCGAAGCGTGCCGGTGAAGCCGTCTTTGTCGGTGGTGAAGGTGCCGATGTTGGCCATGATGTTTTCTCCTTTCTGTTGAACAAGGTTCGCGCCCATCGCGTCCTTGTTGTGATCCGGCCGGCGGGGGACGGGCTGGCTGCACCGCTTGCGGTCGCAACGCAGTGGAGAGCCGGGAGGCGAAAAGAATTTGCCGCGCGAGGAAGCCGCGCAGCGGCGGGGAAATTGTTTTCGCCGGACGGTTGCAGCCATGAAGCCCGAGGCGCAGCCGCGCCCCCCGCCAGGATTCACAACGAGACAAGGACGCCTTGGGCCGAACCGCTCCGAAAGGAGATAGGGCCGACTCGGCATCCCCGCCCGAAGGCTTCTCCGGCTCGCCCGCTGACGCGGGCCAGGTCAACCCCGAAACGACAGGCGAGAATGCCCACGCCACACCTTGCGGCGCCGGTCTTGAGGCGTGGCTTGGAAGCTCCATAGCGATGCCGGGCGGGTCGTCCGTGAACCGTCCTTCGTGACGTGATGGGCAGGAACCGCCAGCGTTGAGGACGGCACGCACCTGCACAACCTGCCGCAGCGAGCGCCAGCGTGTTCGCCAGCGCCCCGTCCATCGCGGCGGGGCGCTGGCCGGGCCGATCCGGCGCAGCCGGTTCGGCGGCATTGAGGGGTGCCAAGCATCGCGCGGCGGGGATAGCCCGCAGGGCTTTCCCCTGGAGGCAAGCGAAGCGCGCAGCGCCGCAGGCGCGAAGGCGTGAGGGATTGAAGCCGAATGGCCGTGACGGCAAAGACGGCACGGGGCGCAGCCCGAAAGCCCGGCGGCGCTGTGCGCCGACACGCCCTAACATGACGATTACGAACAGCGAAGCCCACGCCCAAGGAAGCACCGATGGAAGAAAAGCGCATCCATGAGTTCTTCAAGCGATACCAGCACTTCTTCCGCCAAGGACTGAAAAACGAAGCGGACATGGAGCAGGTCGCCTCGTCCTACGCCACTGCCTTCATCGCGGCCTCGCCAGCCGGGGTCATGGCAGGCCAGAACGACGAGCAACTGAAACAGGTCATGCGCCAAGGATTCGAGCGCTACCGCCAGCTCGGCACGAAGGACATGATGCTGCGCGGGGTTCGCATCGACCCCATCGACGACCACCACTGCCTCGCGCACGTCGCCTGGACGGCGACCTATGACCGGGGCGCAGCCCCGGACGTGTCCATCGACTTCGACGTTCATTACCTGATGCAGCAGCTTGACGGCGAACCCAAGATATTCGGCTGGGTATCAGGTGACGAACAGGCGCTGCTGAGGCAGCACGGCATCGTCTGATGCCGCCGCCGCGAAGGCAGCGGCGTTCTGATTCGGTTGTTGGCCTTGAACACCGGGCGCGGCCACTGCCGCGCCCGGATTTTGCGTCCACCGCGCCCAGGACGGTACGGCATGGGCGCGGTGCTGATCGCGGTTATTCCTTCGTCTCGATGAGCCACCACACGGCACGCGGCAAGGTGCGGCCCGTGATGGGATGAATGTCGGTGAGGTCGGCGCGGGCCGACCAGCCCGAGGGCGGGCGGTAGCCGCGCACGTCGTCTGCGCCGTGCCAGCGGCGGGCGCGTACGGTGCCGGGTGCGTAGATCGCCGCCATGCGCGGGCGGCTGGTGGTGGTGCGGGTCATGGGGGCTTCTCCTTGCAGCGAAGCGCCCCGGTCGAGGCCGGGGCGCTTGCCTTCGGCGCGGCTCAAGCGGCCAGCGCCTCGGCGGGTTCATCCGCCATTGCTTCGGCATCCTCCGGGGCGTCCTGCTTCGGGCTTTCTTCCTGCGCGGCATCCTGCGGGCCAGCGGCCTTGAAGATGGCGGGCATCCAGCCCGTGCCATCGGCCAGCCGCTCGGCCTCACTGGCAATGTCGGCCTTCTTGAGCTTCGCCAGCCGGGTGACGGATTCCGGTGCAAACGCGCCTACGGTATCCAGAATCGCGGCCTTGGAAGCGTGCTTGAAGTAGCCTTCTGCGGTCGGCTTCCACCATGCGGCCATGTCGAGGCCCACGGCCTGCGCCAGTTCCTCGCCGGGCCGGTGCGTCGTGGCGCGGGGCGTCACCACGTCCACCGTGGAAGCCACGCACACGGCCAGCAGCCGCAACAGTTCGTCTTGCGGCTTCGCCAGCAGCGCGGCAAACAGTTCGGCGCTGTCCTCCGGCAAGGCAACACCTGCCACCTGTTGCAGTTCGCGCAGCGCCACGGCGGCGGGCGATTCCGGCCAGTCCGGGGCCATGCCTTCCAGCCGGTCTTGCACCGTGAGGCGCACGCCCAGCGGCAGGCCATCGCCGTAGGCGTCGGGCTGCAAGACGGTCTGCACCATGCCATGCACAAGCGCGGCGAGCGCGACGTGCGGATGCCGTGCGACTTCGATTTGCAGCGCCGCCGTGCGGTGGGCACTCAGCCGCTGCGCCAGCCGGTCGGACAGGCTCGCAGCCTTGGGCGCGTCGTCGGCGTTCTCGTGCTCGTCGTTGGCGGCTTCGCCTTCGGTGCTGCCAAAACCGCGCCGCAGCTTTTCCAGCGTGCGCAGCGCCTTGGCCTCGGCCTCACGCAGCAGGCCGCGATGAATGACGGCCTCGCCGTTGCGGTCGATGGTGACGATGGCACCGGCCACCTCGCGCACCTCGGGGGCGTAGCCTTGCAAGGCTTCCTCCGCGTCTTGCAGTTCCCCGACCACCTGATCGCGCCGCTGTTCCAGCTTCTCGGCCTTGGCCTCGTCTTCGGCGTCGCAGGCTTCTTCCAGTTCGGCGTCGATCTTTTCGAGGCGGGTTTCCAGCGAGGCGATGCGGCGGGCCTCGCGGGTGGTCGGCTCGCGACGATGGCGCGGGGCGTTCTGGAACGCCTGCCGTTCCTCATAGGCCAGATGCGGCACGGCCTCCACCCATGCCCAGCCCTCGGCGCGCACGTCCTCGGCCAGCGTTGCCAGCTTGTCGCGCACCAGCGTTTCCAGCATTGGGGTATCGGTGAGGTAGGTTCCGGCATCGCCTTCCGCGAACAGGTCGCGGCGGATGCCGCCGCCTGCCTGCTGGTAGGTTTCCAGCCCGACGAAGCGCACCAGCGCGTGCGTGGCGTCGATTTCGCGCTCGGTCAGGCGCTCGCGCAGCTTGGACGGGCTGCGCTGCCATTCCGGCGCACCATAGAACGCGGCTTCCTGCGCGGCGTGGTCGTCGGTGATGGTCAAGGCCATCAACTGTTCCAGCGTGACGGTTCCGGCGCGGTAGTCGGCCATCAGGCGCGGCGCGATGTGGGCGAGCTTCAAGCGGCGCTGCACCACCAACGGGGACACGCCGAAGTCTGCGGCAATGTCCTCGATGGGCCGACCTTCCTTGACCAGCGCGGCGAACGCCTCGAACTGGTCGGCGGGGTGCATCTGCTCGCGCATCAGGTTTTCCGCGAGGCTGACGGTACGGGCCGAAGCATCGGGCACCAGCAGGCACGGCACTTCGTAGTCGGCGGGAATGCGCTTCTTCTTCGCCAGCAGCTTCAAGGCGGTCAGGCGACGATCACCGGCCACCACCTCGTAAGTCTCGCCATCGGCGGAAAGGATGACGATCAGGTTTTGCAGCAAGCCGATGCGGGCAATGCTCGCGGCCAGTTCGGGGATGGACAGGCGCGGCATCTTGCGGGCGTTGCGCTTGGAGCGGCGCGGCAGCAACTGCGAGAGCGGAACCAGAATCAGGTTCTTGGACGGGTCGGCCATTTCCAGCGGTGCGGCGGCTTCGATGGCGACGGTTTCGGTTTTGGGTACGGCGTTCATGGTGATAACTCCTTGCGGTTGGGATGCAGCAGCGAGAGAAGCGGCAAGGGCTGCTGCCTGCCCTTGCCGCGTGGGGATTCAGGCTTTCAACTGGCGCAGGCCATCGGCCAGCAGCCACAGGGCGCGGTTCAGGCGCACGCTTTGGTCGATGCCCTGCACGGGCCGGGTGGTCTGGCGGCGGCCATTTGCGGCGCGAGCGGACAGGCCGCCTTTGGTCAAGTTCTCCTGCGTGCGGTTGAACACGCTCCACAGGTCGCGGCGGTCGTCGTCATGGCGGCGCGGCATCAGGATTTGCGATTCCGTGATGGGCGCGGGCTTGTCCTCGTCATACTTCAACGCCAGCGCAGCGCGGGCGAACACTTCCGATTCCCCGGCGTCGAGCGTGATGGCGCGCATGGCATCGCGGGATTCCTGCGCCCGGTCGAAGCCGTGCAGGACTTCGTAAGCGCCTTCGATGACGTGCCCGGCTACGTCGCCCTTGTGGGGCACGCGCACGTCGGCCACGGTGTCACCGCAGACAAGGCCATTGCTGCAAACGAAGCGGAACATCCCGGCCAGCATCTGATAGCTGCTGGTGCCGTCATGGGAGTTCAGCAGGATGATTTCGTTGGCCTCGCGGCCGTTGATCTGGCTGGCGTGACGCAGGCGGATCATGTGCTTGGTGTAGTCGCGGCGGTCGTCGTGGCGCACGCGGGTCTGCGTCACCATGAAAGGCTCGAAGCCTTCCCCGCGCAGTTCTTGCAGCACGGTCGCGGTGGGGATGTAGCTGTACCGCTCGGAGCGGCTTTCGTGCGGTGCCTCCGCGAAGATGGACGGGGCCACGGCCCGGATTTGGTCATCGGACAAGGGACGTTCCGAACGCAGCACCGGAGAACGGGAAGCGAAGCGGGATGCGAGTTGCATGGCATTTCTCCTGACAAAGAAAGAAGGGTTTGCTGTTCACACCGCACACCGGATTCCTAGATTCGGAGCCCAGCCTTTCGGCTGTTTGGTGCGGTCGGCACGAGGAACCCGGTTGGCCCTGTTGCCACCGTCTTTCCTGAGTTCATCGCCCGCGACGGTCAGGAGCGCGCGGACGGGTGCCGTCAAGGAGGCAAGCGCAGGGTTGGTGCGGCCCGCAGCGAAGCGAGGACACGGCCCTGCGCGCCTTGACGGCACACGGGCGCGGGCTACAGTCGCGGTGAAGGTGATGAAGTCAGGGGAGACGGCTGGACAAGGCAACGGCCCCTCAACACGCCGACCGCACGGCAAGCGAAGCGCGCAGGCCCGGATCTGGAAGCCGGGCCGGAGGCGTCAGCCGAGCGGAGCGAGGGAACGATGGAAGCCCGGAAGGGGCGAGACGCCGCAGGCGGCTCGATGCGCAGCGCGCACGACAGCGCGACCGGCCATGTTTCTTGGCCGGGGACGCACAGCCTTCAATGCTCGATGCACAAGCTCATGCGCCAGTCATCGGGAAACAGGTTCGACAGCGGCGGCTGCGATCTGGCCGATCCGGCGCCGCCGGTTCGGCGGTCTTTGAGGGGCGCGAAGCATTGCGCGGCGGGGATAGCCCGCAGGGCTTTCCCCCGGAGGCAAGCGAAGCGCGCAGCGCCCCGGAAGGGGCGCGAAGGCATCACGCCGAGTCGTCAGGACGCAGGCTGGATTCCGACACCGGCATCCACGGCGATGACGAGTCCAGCAGGTAGCGCGCACCACGCGCGTACAGACCAGACAGCCCGGCGGGCTGGTAGAACCCGGCGACGCGGCGCCGAAACCGCGCGCCGTATTCGTTGGTGTAGATCACCGCGTCGCCGATCTTGAAGCGCAAGGGCTGGCCGTTCTCTGGCGCGAACGGCTTGAGCGCATCGTGCTGCGCGGTGATCTCGATGATGTAGTCGTGATGGCTGCTCATGGCATTGATCTCCTTCGATGGTCAAGAAAGCGCAAGGAGCGCCTTGCGGCGCTCCCAGGGCCGGGTCAGACAGCAATCCGCCCGACCAGCCGCGCATCGCGCGCGTAGGCGCTCAATCGCTTCTCGGCCCGGAAAGACAGGTCACGCTCGATCGGCAGGCCCAACCCGCCGCGCACAGTCGTCAGTTCGCCCAGGCTGACCCAGCCGATTTCCGGCGCACCCAGGCCCAGGTCGCAAAGACCAAAGGCGTGGTCGTGGTCGTCGGGATCAATCTCGGTCAGCAGCCAGGTCGCGCCGGCGTCCGGCGTGAACAGCTTGACCACGGGGGCCGGATCGAAGTCCGGGTTCTCCAGCGATTCGCGGCCTTTGGCCAGCAGCACGATGCGCTGTTCGTCAGTGATGAGTGCGTTGTTCATGGTGAACTCCTGAAAGGTTGCCGGGCGGATTTGGGTCAACGACGGCCGCCAGGACGCAAGCGCCATCGGCGCGCAGCCCTTGACGGCGAGAACGCCGTGGCACGATGAAGGGAACAGCAAGACCGCCTCCCTCACACCTCCACGCAGCCCGGTTTTCGGCAAGTGCGCAGCACGCGCAGGCCCGCGAGGGCCGGAGTTGCGCCGCCGGGCGCAGCAAAAAATGGGGGCCGAAGCCCCCAAAGGTCAAAGCAGGCCGCGCTCGGCGAATGACGTGGTACGGCTTCCCGCGACGATGATGTGATCCAACGTGCGAACGTCCACCAGCGCCAGCGCCTGCCGAAGCTGCGAGGTCAGCGCCTTGTCGGCCGCGCTCGGCTCGGGGTTCCCGCTCGGATGGTTGTGCGAAACGATGACCGCCGCCGCATTGAGCCGCAGCGCCAGCTTGACCACCTCGCGCGGATGCACCTCGGCGGCGTCGATCGTGCCGTGGAACATCTCCACGTAGTCGATCAGCCGATGGCGCGTGTCGAGGAACAACACCGCGAAGACTTCGTGCTCGAAGCCGGCCAGCTTGGCGCGCAGGTAGTCCTTGACCACCACCGGCGAAGTGAACTCGGCGCCACGCTGCATCTTCTGTTCGATAACCTGGCGTGCGGCTTCCAGAATCTGGTCGGCGTCCGCCGGCCGATAGCGCCCACGGCCATCGCGCACCATCAGCGGGGTATCGAGTGAGAGGGTCAGTTGCGACATGATCGTGCTCCGGTTGCTCGGGCGGAATTGCCCGGAACCGGCGCCAGCACGGCGCAGCGCAAGCAGTCAGGGGTCGCTAGACGGCCGCGAGGACGCAAGCGCGCATGGCGCGCGCCGCCCTTGACAGCGAGAACGCCGTGATACGGTGAAGGGAACAGCAAGACCGCCCACACCCGCCCACTGCACACAGTCGGCTTTGGGGGCAAGCGGAGCGCGCAGGCCCGAGAGGGCCGGAGGCGTCAGGGGTCAAAGCCGAATGGCCGCGACTCGGCACGAGGCGCGGGGCGCAGCCCGCGAACCAGACGGCGCATCGCGCCGGGACGCACGGCCTTGGCTTTCATGGATATTGGGGCCGCGGGTCGGCCAGAATGTGCGAAGCGCTTTGTTACTATTCCAAAGGACAAGTCCGGGGCGATCGGGTATCCGGAAGAATCCAAATACATCTGTAGGGACGACATGACGACGCCACAGCCGACCACCTTCGGTCAACAACTTTTCTTCAGTCCGGAAGCCGGCACTTGGAAGGCGCTCAGGCCGGACGCGGCTGGCGAGGCCGATGATGCCAAGAGGCAGCAGATGCTGTCGGAGGCCGCCGCAGCGCGCGAAGAACTGAAGGCGGTATTGCTGTCCTCGCTTCAGATGCAACATGTGGTTGCACTCGCAGGAAGTGGAACATCTCTGGGAGAGATCAACGGTCCTTCGATGTGGACGCTGTGGGACCACTGCGTGAACTCGAATCCCGACACTGGAAAGGATGAGCGGAAGCCGACCGAGCAGGCTGAAGCTGTCATTTCTGAGATCGGCTATGAGACTGCCGTCGAACATGAGAACATCGAGGCCCTTCTTTCACGGTGTGACGCATACCTTCAGATCAAGAAGAGCGAGCAGGTCGAAAAATTCGTATCCGCCTCAAAGGCCGTGATCCTGAAGAAGTGCTCCGCTTTTCTCAATGGAGCCGACGATTCAAAGTTGGCGAGCCATCGCACGTTCCTACATCGACTGTCTCGTCGCCGCGTCCGCGACTCGCGGATGAAGTTGTTCACGACGAACTACGATCTGTGCTTTGAGCGCGCTGCTGGCAAGCAGGGGCTGGTCTTGCTCGACGGTTTCTCGTTCACGCAGCCCAGGCAATTTGACCCGCGGTTCTTCCTATACGACATCGTCCGCCGACCTTCGACCGGCGATGAGGTCGGCAATCCGCTGGAGGGTGTGTTTCACCTCTACAAATTGCATGGTTCGGTCAACTGGGATCAGTCCAGTTCGGGCGATATCGAGATCAAGACCGATCCAACACCGGAAACGGCCTGTCTCATCTATCCCGCCAAAGGAAAATACCAACAGTCCTACGTACAACCGCACCTGGAACTGATCTCCCAGTACCTGGCGGCGCTGCGTGAACCGAATACCTGCCTCATTGTCTCGGGGTTCGGCTTCAATGACGATCACTTGTCTGAACCTATTGTCGCGGCGGTCCGCACCAACCCGCATTTGCGGTTGATCATCGTCAATCCCTCGGCGGACGACCTGACCTCCCGGCCCAAGGAAAACAACCGATACTGGGATGCGCTCTACAGCCTCGCTAAACAGGGCGAGGATGTGTGGCTGATCAATGCCACGTTCAGCGAGTTCGCCGAGATGATTCCGGACCTCAAATCGCTGACGCCCGCGCAGCGGCTCACGCGCGACATCAAGTCGCTGGTCAAACCGACATGAGTACCGCGCTCGACGTCACCGACGCTTTTCCGCGCGGATTGCTCCGACCGGAGTTGTATGTTGGCCAGTTGTGCTCCGTTTCCGCCCAGGTGGTGAAGTTCAACCTCAACGAGGCGGGCTCGCCCAGCGGTTCCCACTTTCTGGGTGGCCGATACGGAAAAGGTGAGGTTGGAGAGTTCGTCCTGATCGAGGGACAGATCAACCTCCTGCTTGGACGGGTGGTCGAGATCCATTTGCCAGATGCCGACAGGCGCCTGATCGACACCTCGCATGGCAGGGTGCCGGATCTGGACGGCATCGGGACGATCCAACTGCTGGGCTCCATCGCAATGGACTCACTTCGAATCTCGGCGGGCGTTGACTCCTATCCTCGCTTGGGCGACCGCGTTTACGCTGCGCCGCACAGCTTCATCGCCAACTTACCGAAGTTCATGGAGGCGGCGGAGACCGAAGCGAGCCACGTCCTTCTCAAGCTGGGCTCGATCGATGTCGCGCCTGAAAGCTACGTGTCGGTCAAGCCGGAGAAACTGTTCGGCCGGCACTGCGCGATTCTGGGCGCCACTGGCGGCGGCAAGAGTTGGACGACCGCTCGGATCATTGAAGAATGCCTGCGCTACAAGACCAAGATCATCCTCTTGGACGCGACGGGGGAATATCGCGGGTTCGACGGAGAACACGTCTCAAATCTTCACCTGGGTGCGCCGGTCAGCACTGCGAAGTCTTCTGCTTCTTGTTCGTTGCCGCATACGTCCTTCATGGAGTCGGACTTTATCGCGCTGTTCGAGCCTGCTGGCAAGGTTCAGGGGCCGAAACTGCGTGCGGCGATTCGCAGCCTTCGACTCGCCACTCTCGCTCCTCATGTTGCGACAGGCGGGATTATCAAGAAGATCGATCAGTCTAAGGTCCCGATCCTGACCGAAGAAGCCAAGGCTGGCATCGCGGAGAAACTTGATGATCCACAGCAAGCGTTCGACGTGTGGAAGCTCGTTTCACAGATCGAGCAGGAGTGCGTTTACCCGGACGGATTCGGCGTGGCCCGGGGATCAAAAGACACCACAAAATGGGGTGGCGACTCGGGCGAGGTCTCATACTGCCTGTCCTTGATGTCGCGCATTAGCGGCATTCTCAGTTCATCGTCCTTCGACTGTGTCTTCAAGTCGAAGGCTCCTGCATTGACGGAAAGCATCTCATCCTTCGTCTCCAACGAAGATCGGTTGCTTCGGATATGCCTGAGTGGCGTTGCCTTTGAGTTCAAGGCGCGCGAGATCATCGCGAACGTGATCGGACGGCATCTTCTCAACATGGCACGCGATGGCGCATTCAAGAGTTGCCCTGTTGTCGTCATCGTCGATGAGGCACACAACTTTCTCGGGCGGCATATCGGAGCCGATGACGCGGTTGCCCGCCTGGACGCATTCGAGTTGATCGCCAAAGAGGGCCGTAAGTACGGACTCAATATCTGTCTGTCAACTCAGCGCCCACGCGACATAACGGAAGGTGTTCTGAGCCAGATGGGAACACTCGTGGTACATCGGCTCACGAATGATCGGGACCGCGAGGTTGTCGAACGCGCCTGCGGCGAAATCGACCGATCGGCATCGTCGTTTCTGCCCAATCTGAAGCCCGGCGAGGCTGCGATCATCGGCGCCGATTTCCCCATCCCGTTGACCATTCAAGTCTTCCCGCCGAGCGCGAAGCCTTTTTCTGACGGTCCCAACTACCAGACCCACTGGAAGGTATAGGGATCGCCTGAATTTCGAGTAGGCTGCCGAATGATTTGAGGATTAACGGCGGTGAGTCGAACTTGCCGACGATGAAGAAGCCCGCTGGGGGGCGAGACTCGTACAGCGAGGCCTGATGTGCAGTAAGACAGCGCGCCGGCGGCGCGCCGGGACGCCCAAGCTGACACCAGGGCATGAACGGGAGAAATTGTCGTATCAGTGATACGAGAATCGGCGGGCGCTTTCCCGCCGAGGGTCAAGCCACGTGCGCGGACGGCGGCGAAGGCAGTGGCTGCACCGCCAAGCGCAGGCCCATCGCCTTGAGGATGGCGGTCAGGCTGTTCAGGGCGGGATTGCCCTTCGGCGACAGCGTGCGGTAAAGCTGAGTCGGGTTCAGGTGAGCCTGTTCGGCCACCGCCTGCACGCCACCGACTGCCTGTGCAAGCTGGCGCAGCACGGTCATCAGCTCGGCCTGGTCGCCATCGGCCAGGATGTTGTTGATGACTTCCAGTGCGAGCGCCGGATCGCTGCGGTACAGCTCGGCCATCGCCTCGTCATGGGGTCTGCTTCTCATTCGTCGGTTCTCCGTTGCCAGTCCTGCCAATAGTCCACCGCCCGGTCAATGTCCGCATCCTGCGTGCGCTTGTCGCCACCGCACAGCAGCAGCACCAGCCGCTGGCCCGCCAAGCCGTAATACACCCGATAGCCTGGCCCCACGTCGATGCGTAGCTCCCACACGCCATCGCGGCAAAACTTGTGGTCACCGAAGTTGCCTTGCTCGACACGGGCCACGCGACGGATGACCGCCACCTTGGCTTGGGCATCACGCAAGCGCCGCAGCCAGTCGGTGTAGAGATCCTTCTGGCCGTCGGCCGTGAGGTAGTGCTCGATTCGGTACATGGTCATTTTCGTTTATAGACGAATGAAAGTCAAGGATGAAGGGGCGAGCCGGCGCCCACATTTCCGAGACACTGTCTCGGATTTCCTTGTTGGCAGGCTGCGGCAGCTCCCCGCGCAACCGCAGTGGGCAGTGTCCTTCTCATGCTTCTAGCTCTGCCGGGCGCTGCGCACCCGTGATCGTCTTGCGCCGGGCCGCCACCAGTTCGGCCGCTTGCCGCACCGGATCGTCCTCGGTATGGACGTAGCGCATGAACATCGCCACGGTCTTGTGCGCCGTCAGCGCCATGCCAACCTTGAGCGGCACACCGGAATTGGCAATGTCCGTCGCCGAGCGGTGGCGGATGCCGTGGGTGCCGACCTTCGGCACCCCGGCACGGTCAAGGATGCGCCGCCAAGCCTGATAGTAGGTATGGGTGCTGAGGGGCTTGCTGTGGTCGAGGATCGCCGGGCAGACATAGGGCGAATCGCCGTAGCGGGGGGCATTGGTCAGCCGCCGGCGGGCTTCCTCGCTCAACGGCTTGGACATATCACCGGTCTTGCTGTCCGGCCAGACCACCCGGCCGTTGGGCAGGTCGAGCCAATCCCATTGCAACAGCAGGATTTCCGACATGCGCGCCGCGAACTCGAATTGCAGCCGGACGGCCAACAGGTGGATGGGGTGCTCCAAGCCTTCTGCCTCGGCCTTCTCCAGATAGGCGAACAGCTTGGTCATCTGGTCGTCGGTGATGAGCCGGGTCGAACCCTTTTCCGGGTACTTGGGGACGTGACGGCAGGGATTGGAGCCATCGGGCCGATAGCCCCACAGCTCGGCCAGGTTGAACATCTTGCGGACGAGCGACAGCACGCGGTTGGCCTGGGTGGGGGACTTCTCCATGCGCTTCATCAGCGCGGTAATGTCGTTGCGCGTAACCTCGTGAGCCTTCTTGCTGCCGAAGGCTGGGATGACGAAGCTGTCGATCTGGTACTGGTAGCCGGCCTGCGTGCTGGGCTTGTTGTGCGGCTTGGAGTGATCGTCCATGAACCGGCCGCACAGCTCCTTGACCGTCGGCGCCTTGCGGGCCTCGGCCTTGTCGAGTCCGGGGTCGCCCCCGCGCCGGACTTCGGCCAGCCAGTCTTGTGCCAGCGACCGGGCCTGTTCGACCGTCAGCTCGCCGAACTGGCCGATTGCCGGCTTGCGCCGCACGCCGGAGTTCGTGCGGTACTGAACCATAAAGACCTTGCGCCCGGTTGGTGTAACCTTGCACAAGAAGCCCGGAACGAGCGTATCCCGGAGTTCCACGTCGCAGGTTTGCGCCTGCGCCGTGTCAACGACGGACTTGGTGAGTTTGATTTTCGCCATGAGGTGCTCCTGATAGGTCCCGATTCCAGGGGCCGGCTAGGAGCCAGGCGGAGGGGAACCGGGGCGGTTTGCATCGCGCACCGGGATATGATCGAAGGCATTGGCCTGGGGGAAAACCTGCTACAGCAAGCCTCATCCAAGCCCATCGGTAGCCCGGTGCGGATGCCATGCTCTGGCTTAAAATCCGCCGCTTCCTGAGAAGGGGCGTGCCGGTTCGACCCCGGCTCGGGGCACCATCTGGATTCGCTATGTCACATTACAACGCTCCCTTTGAAATCCACGTCCATGGTCAAGTGCAATTGCGTGCTGATGTGGACTTCAGTCAGCTTCAGGAAGCACTCAAGCCATTGTGGAAGTACGCTGGTGCGCGTTCGCTCGCGGATGGAGCTTCGAGCGCCTATGAGGAGGAGCCGGGCATACAGTTCGATGTCAAGGAGCACATCCTGCAGATGTGCTGGACGGTGCGTGGCGACGAAGACTTCCGCCAGTCTCTGGATGAAATGTGCATGAGTCTCAATGAATTGGCTGAGCGGGGCGCAGCCATCGAGGTGACGTTCTACGATGCCGAGTTCGATGAGGATGAGGCACCCGAGGACGAAGAGGCGCGTGATGATTTCGTGATGCTGTTTGTGGGCCCCACTCCCGCCGCCATCATGCAAGTACAACGTGACCTTCTTGTGCAAGATGTGGTCAATCTGATGGAGCGGCACTTCGACGGCTCGGAGCTCGGTGGCGTTGTCTCAGAGATTGACAAGCTCTTCTCTCAACGTTTTGATGCGCTGGTGAGTTCGCTTGAAATTGGTAAACCGCCACGAGGTCCGGGTGGCAGCGGGCATGGCGGCGGACGCCGGCCGCGTCACCTTCACTAACGTGCTCGACAAATCTCTGTGTCGAGCACCATGGCGTGAGTTGCAGTGCTCCCCTCGCACGGTATAGAAGAGGCTTTCGACGCGTGCCCACAATAGCGTCATGACCACAACCTATTCGGATGAGCTTCTGGCACAGGTGGCGGCGCTGCCACCTTTGCCCGGGGTGTACCGCTACTTCGATGCACAGAATGTCTTGCTATATGTCGGCAAGGCGCGCAACCTGAAAAAGCGAGTCAGCAGCTACTTCAGCAAGCAGCACGGAGGCACGCGCATTGGCCATATGGTGGGCAGAATTGCGCGGCTGGAAACGACGGTGGTGCGCTCCGAGGCCGAAGCGCTCCTGCTGGAAAATAATCTCATCAAGTCCCTGGGCCCGAAGTACAACATTCTTTTTCGGGACGACAAGAGCTACCCTTATCTCAAGATCACCGGTGTCTCGGCAAAGGACGGTACGGGGGATGCTCCGGGGCAGTGCTACCCGCGCATGGCGTATTACCGGGGGGCTGTGGATAAACGTCACCGATACTTCGGTCCTTACCCAGGCGCATGGGCCGTCAAAGAAAGCATTCAGCTACTGCAGAAGGTTTTTCGGTTGCGTACTTGTGAAGACACGGTGTTTGCGAATCGCACGCGTCCCTGCTTGTTGTACCAGATCAAACGCTGCTCCGCTCCGTGTGTGGGTTTGATTTCCCCAACGGCCTATGCAGCAGATGTCCGCAGTGCGGAAGCGATGCTGCTGGGTGAAACCCAGGAACTGCTTCAAACGCTGGAAGAGCGCATGCTCGCGTACGCCGAGAAGCTGGAGTTTGAACAGGCGGCTGAGGTCCGCAATCAGATCACGGCACTCGCACGTGTGTTGCACCAACAAGCGGTGGAGACGGCATCGGACAAGGACGTGGACATACTTGCCGTTAAAGTGGCTGGCGGCCGTGCCTGCGTCAACCTGGCAATGGTGCGCGGTGGCCGGCACCTTGGCGACAGGCCTTACTTTCCGGTTCACGTAGAGGAAGCGACAGGTGTCTTCCAACTGGAAACGCGCGAGGATGCTCCGGATAACCTAATGGTAGAGGAGGCTGGCGGACTCGAGCAGTCGGTGCCGGCGCAGATCCTTGCTGCGTTCATTGCGCAGCACTACCTGGGGGTACCGTTGCCACCGACACTGATTACGAGCGAGCCAGTCGACCCCGCATTGCTTTGGGTGCTGGCACAGCAGACGGGGGTGCGAGCGACAGTGGTTCACCAGCCGCGCGAACAACGGCGAATCTGGCTGGAAATGGCGGAGCAGAACGCACAGATTCAGTTGGCACGGTTGCTGGCGGAGGAGGGTTCCCAGCGGGCGCGCACGCGTGCCCTGGCGGAAGCGCTGGATCTGGAGGCAGAGAGCTTGGATGAACTCACCATCGAGTGTTTCGACATTTCGCACACTGCAGGGGAGGCGACCCAGGCTTCCTGCGTGGTCTTTCATCACCACAAAATGCAAAGTGGCGAGTACCGCCGTTTCAAAATCGAGGGCATTACCCCAGGCGATGACTATGCAGCTATGCGTCAGGTACTCATGCGTCGCTACAGCAAGGTTGCCGAAGCACAGCGTGAGGCAGGGGGGGCGGAGGTGACAAATGCCCCGCGCTTGCCGGACCTGGTGCTGGTGGACGGTGGCAAGGGGCAAGTAAGCATGGCGCGCGATGTGTTCCAGGAACTGGGCCTGGATATCTCACGCATCGTTGGTGTCGAAAAGGGGGAGGGCCGCAAGGTGGGGCTGGAAGAACTGGTCTTTGCGGATGGACGCGACAAAGTCTATCTGGGGCGAGACTCGGCTGCGCTGATGCTCGTGGCGCAGATCCGTGACGAGGCCCACCGCTTCGCCATCACCGGAATGCGCGCCGCTCGTGCAAAAGTACGCGTAGGCGGCAGCCGATTGGAAGATATACCCGGTGTGGGGCCTAAAAAACGGGCAAGGCTGCTTCAGCGCTTTGGGGGCGTGCGCGGCGTGGCAGATGCCAGCGTGGACGACCTCGCCACGGTCGAGGGCATATCTCACGACTTGGCAGAAGAGATCTATCGCGCGCTGCGCTGACCCGGTTGACGGCCCGGGGCATTGCCGCGCGTGCCACAATTGGCCTAGCCGTTCTCGGAAAGAGTTGCTAAGGTAGCCCTGATTGGCCCACAATGCGCCCCAGTCAACGACTGGGGCGCTTCTTTGTCTGAGGTGAAATCGCTTCCAGGAGCGGTTTCGTCCGGCGAATGGCCTTGGCGGTTCCCTCCGACCGCCGCCGGCATCCAGGTCAACCACTGCCGGAACCCTAAGTGCGCCAACTTTGGCGTACCGCCCCACAACGAGTCCAAGCGTGGGGCCGCCGCCCGAAAGCCGGGTGGATACGCACCCGGAGACTACCGCGTTGTCGCCAGCGGTAAGGGTCAACCAAATCTGTTTTGCCACCTTTGCAGGGAAAGCTTTCCCATGCAGAGCAATCTGGCCATCGCGGAAGAGTTATTGCGAATCGGCAGATACCTGGAGCCCCAGCTTCCAACGTGTCCCAACGAGGACTGCGAGCTATTCCGCAAAGCCGAACCTGAACATAGTGGGCGGCACACAAGATTCGGAACTAACGCACACGGCACGCCGCGATTCAAGTGCGGAGCCTGTCGAAAGATATTCGTCTTTGGCGGTCGCTCGACAAAGCGCCAACAGAAAACCCATCCGAACATTGGCATATTCGAGCATCTGATGAATTCGATGCCCTTGCGGCGAATCATCAAGGTGCTGGGAATTTCGCCTGCTATTCTCTACGACCGAATCGACTTTATCCACGAGCAATGCCAGATTTTTGCTGGCGAGCGAGAGCGCGGGCTTCTTGACCGGGAGGACCTCGGCAAGAGGTATATCTCGACCGACCGACAAAAGCTCATTGTCAACTGGTCGGACCGGAAGAGCAGAAAGAACACTGTCCTCCTTTCCATCGCGAGCGCCGACCAAATAACAGGCTACCTGTACGCGGCGAACGTCAACTTCGATGGCGAGATGGATAGTGAGAAGGTCAAGGAGGAGATGACCAAATTCGGCGACCAGCGATTGGCAAAACCCTTTCGACGGTTTGCTCGGGTTTGGTTACCCCAAGACTGGGATGACGCTGCGGTACGGGCTGCCGCGAGCCGTAAGGGCACCCGACGGGCCAGCGAGGAGCCAACTGAGCTGCCTGGGGAGCTGCTCGCGGCTGTCAAGGACACCTATGACGCGGCTCAGGAGCGCGAGGACATCGAGAGCGGCGACGACCCCTCGACGGCGACCAGGGCGCCGGCCAAGGGCATGCTCTTGCACGAGCAGACCGTCATGGCGGCACATATTCAGTTCGTGACGAGATTGCTGCAGAAGGCAGAGAAACTAAGATTCTTCGTTGACCAAGAATCTGGTATTCGGGCTGCAATCTTGGTGAGCGTTCCGGAGCGCGTTCTAAATAGGACCGCAGACGCATTCTACGTAAAGGTCCTCAAGGAATTCACGGTTGACCAGAAGAAGGGGATTGTTGGCGCTGCCAAGCGGCGACTCCGGAAGGTAATGAGTGACGCCGGAGTTGACGAGGAAGAGGCCAGCTTAATCCTGGCCCTGGAAGAGTTAAGCAGCCCAACACTTATTGGCAAGTGGGGCGACCCTTGGTTTCGACATCCAATCGCGGACATGCGAGAGCCACAAAAGGGAGTTTCGTGGCTCACTGATATTGACGAACCCGAGACTGACCCGGAAAAGCGGAGTGACCAGCTTCGTCATTTTGCCCGGCTGCACCTGAAGGCGTCATTGACGGCTGTTGATAGATTCTTCATGCAAGTTCGACGGGCGCTCACGGTAGCCGAACGAGGGGTTATCAGCGCGAGCGCCGACAGAAGACTTTGGTTTGGTAAGAATGCCTATAACCCAGCGGTTCTGGTGAAACTGGTAGA